>NZ_JBNKYW010000152.1:0-29332 GCF_050301095.1 Roseibium sp. | reverse complement strand
GACCGAAGGCCCGCGCGTGCTGCAGGGCCCGGGTGAGAATGCCGGTGTCGTCGATATCGGCGACGGTCAGGCGGTCGTCTTCAAGATGGAAAGCCACAACCACCCGTCCTACATCGAGCCTTACCAGGGCGCGGCCACCGGTGTCGGCGGCATTCTGCGCGATGTCTTCACCATGGGTGCCCGTCCGGTGGCAGCCATGAACGCGCTGCGCTTCGGTGAGCCTGACCATTGGAAGACCCGCCACCTTGTGTCCGGTGTCGTGTCCGGCGTCGGCGGCTACGGCAACTCCTTCGGTGTGCCGACGGTCGGCGGCGAGGTTGAGTTCCATGCCCGCTACAACGGCAACTGCCTCGTCAACGCCTTTGCTGCCGGTCTTGCCAGGTCGGATGCCATTTTCCTTGCCAAGGCCGAAGGTGTCGGCCTTCCGGTCGTCTATCTCGGCGCAAAGACCGGCCGTGACGGCGTCGGCGGCGCCACCATGGCGTCTGCCGAATTCGACGACACCATCGAGGAAAAGCGCCCCACCGTTCAGGTCGGCGACCCGTTCACCGAAAAATGCCTGCTGGAAGCGTGCCTGGAGCTGATGGAGACCGGCGCAGTCATCGCTATCCAGGACATGGGTGCCGCGGGCCTGACCTGTTCAGCCGTTGAAATGGGTGCGAGCGGCGATCTCGGCATCGAACTGGATCTCGACAAGGTTCCGGTGCGCGAAGAGAACATGAGCGCCTACGAAATGATGCTGTCGGAGAGCCAGGAGCGCATGCTCATGGTGCTGCGTCCGGAAAAGGAACACGAAGCCGAAGCCATCTTCAGGAAGTGGGGCCTCGACTTCGCGATCGTCGGCAAGACCACCGACACGTTGCGCTTCGTGGTCAAGCATCAGGGCGATGTCGTGGCGGATCTGCCGATCAAGGAACTCGGCGATGAAGCTCCCGAATATGACCGTCCCTGGGTCGAACCGAAGAAACGCCCTGTTCTGACGGCAGGCGAAATCGAGGAACCGGCGGATTATGCCGAAGCCCTGACGACGCTTATCGGCAATGCCAACGGCTCCTCCCGCCGCTGGGTCTATGAGCAATACGACACGCTGATCCAGGGCAACTCGGCCGAAACGCCGGGCGGCGATGCAGGCGTCATCCGCGTCGAAGGCACCCGCAAGGGTCTCGCCTTCTCCGTTGATGTCACCCCGCGCTACTGCGAGGCCGATCCGTTCGAGGGCGGCAAGCAGGCCGTCGCCGAAGTCTGGCGGAACCTGACCGCCGTCGGCTCCGAGCCGCTGGCGGCCACCGACAACCTCAATTTCGGCAACCCGGAAAAGCCGGAGATCATGGGCCAGTTCGTCCATTGCATCAAAGGCATCGGCGAAGCCTGCCGCAAGCTCGACTTCCCGATCGTGTCTGGCAACGTCTCCCTTTACAACGAGACCCATGGCGAAGCGATTCTGCCGACCCCGGCCATCGGCGGCGTCGGCCTGCTGCCGGATGTTTCCGTACGCGCGAACACCGCCTTCAAGGCAGGGGGCGAAGCAATCCTACTCCTTGGTGGCAACGGCACGCACCTGGGGGCCTCGCAGTATCTCGCCGACATTCTCGGCCGCGAAGAAGGCGCACCGCCGCCGGTCGACCTGGACGCGGAAAAACGCCGCGGTACCCTGGTACGCCAACTCATCGGCGCGGCTCGCCTGACCGCGGTTCACGACATTTCCTCCGGCGGCCTGGGCGTCGCCCTTGCCGAAATGGCGATTGCCGGCGGCATCGGCGCCTCGGTCAAGATCGATGGCCCGGCACACGCGGCACTCTTCGGCGAGGACCAGGGCCGCTATGTGATCACCGTGGAGGCAGACAAGGTCGAAGCGGTACTGGAGGACATTCTGGACGCCGGTGTGGAGGTCCAGCAGATCGGCATGACGGGCGGTCAGGATTTGACTGTTGAGGGTGTTCTCACCATATCCGTTGCAAACTTGAAAAAAGCACATGAAGATTGGTTCCCGAAATACATGGCAACCGCCTAAGCGCTTGCCATTCAGGAATTTATGAACAAGGACGGACGCACGATGCCCATGAACGCGAATGAGATCGAAACCCTGATCAAGGAGGCCCTGCCCGATGCTCAGGTCGAGATCCGTGATCTGGCTGGAGACGGCGACCACTACGCAGCCAACGTCGTCTCCGAGTCTTTCCGGGGCAAGAGCCGCGTGCAGCAGCACCAGCTGGTCTATGAGGCCCTGAAGGGCAACATGGGCGGGACCCTGCACGCCCTGGCCCTTCAGACCAAGGCACCGGACTGACACGGCACCGATTGACAGATTGCCGCGGAACGCGCGCGCCCACTTGATTCTGCTGCCAGTCTCCGCCAGATAGGCGGCAACGAGACAAAGGACGAAAGACCATGAGCATCCAGGACTGGATCAAAAACGAAGTCGACAGCAACGACGTGGTGCTTTTCATGAAAGGCACGCCGAATTTCCCGCAGTGCGGTTTTTCCGGCCAGGTCGTTCAGATCCTCGATTATGTCGGCGCCCCCTACAAGGGCATCAACGTTCTGGAGGACGATGAGCTGCGCCAGGGCATCAAGGAATTCACCAACTGGCCGACCATCCCCCAGCTTTACGTCAAGGGCGAGTTCGTCGGCGGCTGCGACATCATCCGCGAGATGTTCCAGAATCAGGAACTGCAGGGTCTTTTCTCCGAAAAAGGCATCGAGACGACCCAGCAGAGCGCGTAACGCGCTTCAGTTGCCGAAGATCTTGCATCAGGGGACGGTTTTTCCGTCCCTTTTTGTTTGTGCGCCTCCATGTCCCGCGAAATCAGCACAGCTTCGGCTACTCACCCCATCAGTCCGGACAAGTGCAGGGCGAGCTGCGCGCAGAAACGGAAACGCGCTTTCCCCCTCGTCAAAACCGCCGAGTTTGAAAAGTTATCCAAAATTAACCCGAATCAAATCGGGCGAAATTGGGGCACGAACTCGGCAAAAAATGCCGAATCGCATAATCTGAACCTAAGGTGAATGCGGATTTCAGTGTGAGTACAGGTGTGTTCCGTCATTTTCCGACCATGCCGTAAGGCCCGGTCTGGTTCCGGGCCGGGAAATGGGACCGGGGACGATGAAGAAAATTGCCTTTGCCACCACCTCCACCTTCGCACTGGTTGTTGTCGCGATGAGCCTTGCCCTTTCGGGTGGCGCCAAGACGGACCGCGAACTGCGGCGGGTCGACTGCCAGGCCATCACCATGTTCACCCCGGCCCACAACAAAAGCGCCGAGGAGCTCTGTGCAAATTACGGCGGCGTTGCCCTGAAGGACGCCGAGCCGAGCACGGAAGGTCTGGTAATTCTGGTCCGCAACCAGCCGGTTGGCGGCTTCAAGGGGGAAAACGCCGTCCGCTGACGGGTCAATCCGTCAGGACCTCGATTGCATGGGCCTCCACGGAATGTCCCACATTATGCAGCTCCACACTGCCGAGCGGTGTTGACGGGAACTCCGCACATCGGGCGACCTCGCCGGAGGCAACGATCGTATCGCCCCTCACCTTGCCGTAGTCGCCGAGCCGGGCGGCAATATTCGCCGCACTCCCGATCACCGTGAAATCCAGCCGCTCGCGGGAGCCGACGTTGCCATAGGTGACCTCACCACACGCGATACCGATGGCACAGTAGAGCGGGACGCGGCCCTCACCGTCATCCGGTGTTTCCAGCCGCCGGACAATTTCGACGGCACTTGCAACGGCTTGGCGGCATGCGTTTTCGCGGCTTTCCCCCGCGGGAAAAATCGCCAGCACCGCATCGCCGATAAACTTCAGCACTTCCCCGCCATGCGCGTTGACGATGTCGGTCGTCACTTCGAAAAACCGGTTGAGTTCGGCAAGATAGGTCTCCCGGCCGAGCTCGGTTTCCAGCCGGGTGGAATGCCGCAAGTCACAGAACAGGATCGCCGCATCTATCTCGTCGCCGTCTCCGCGCCGTATGTCTCCCCCCAGGACCCGCGCCCCGGTCCGCTTGCCGAGATAGGTTTCCAGCAGCGACGTCGCGTTGGAGGTCAGCGCGAAGATCTCGAACAGGCGGCTGATCAGCGCGGAACATTCGAAAACCAGCCCCAGGTTGGCCGTCGTGAAGCCGTCCGGATGGTCGGACGCCAGGGTCAGGACGTTGATGCGGCCACTGGAAAACGGAAGAGGCATGGCGACATAGTCAGTCACGCCCTGCCGGCGCAGCTTTTCCATGACAGGAAAATTGAACTCGTCCGGATTGCTGTCCAGTTTCTGGCGAATCCCGCCGAGCCCGTCCGCCACATGCTGGAGCGGGCTCTCCCGGAAAGTCGGGCTTTCCAGGGCTTCGTAGGAAGGCGAACTGCTCTTCACCTCGTCGCCGTCGCGGGTCCAGACGATATGGCGCCCGGCGATCATCGGATGCAGCGACCAGATCAACACGCTGATCCGGCAAACGGCAATGCCGTCTTCAACGAGCCTGCGGCCGAGCGCGGCCGTCAACTCTTCCGGTGAAGTTGTCGTCCAGGCTTCCCGGAGCAGCCAGTCGACGGTCGGGCCGGTGATGTTCCCGGCCGGCGGCACATCAAGAGCAGCGCCCTTGAACTCGATCCCGGTCGCGACACCCGGCATGAAGGCGACATGACCGTTCACGGCCCTGCCTTCGGGCAGTGCGTTCAGGTAACGCCAGGCCCCGTCGCGCAGCAGGTCCTCTCCGACATGCACATGGGCATAGGACGCCGTGCCCTTGAAGGGACAAAACGTCCTGAAGTCCGGATCGGGCACCAGATCCGCCAGAACGTCCTCTTCCGGGAAATAGACCACCGGCGGCAGCCGGGTTTCATACATCACCCTCGCGCGGCTTGACCGGGCGAGCACAAAATCATCCCGCCATGCCGTCACTTCCCCGGCAAGCGGCTCCACCCGGATTCCGTAGTCATTGGAGGTTTGCTGGACACGCACGGTCATGCCCAAGAAATAGGAAACGGCCGGGAAACTGTCTAGCCGGATGGGCCGTTTCGTGGCCCCGATGAATGAGAAATTTCAGAAAGTTGATCCCCCGCCGGCCCCGGACGCGTCGCGTGGGAGTTGTTGCTTTTGACGTTGCGTCACGATGAAGTGACTGCCTATAGTGATGGCCGCGTCCCAGTCGAGGAGGTCTTATGGTTCGGTATTTTGCTGCTGCGTTAGGTCTGGTTGCCGCGGCTCTTTCGTCCAACGCCAATGCCGCAAATGTCGTGATCGGCGTTCCCGCATGGCCCTCCGCGCAAGTCACCGCCCATATCATCAAGGACACTCTCAAGGATCAGCTCGGCGTCGATGCCGAACTGAGCGAACGCGGAACCTTGACGATCCTGTCGGCCATCGGCAGGGGCGATATTCAGATCCATCCTGAAGTCTGGCTGCCCAATCTGTCCGCGACGGTGGAGAAGCTGGACGAGGCGAAGGTCCTGCGCCTCAGCCCGAACGGCGTCGCCGCCTCCCAGAATATCTGTGCCACACGCCAGACCGTGGAAGAAACCGGGATCAAGACAGTCGCCGATCTCGCCAACCCGGAAACAGCCGCGAAGTTCGACAGCGACGGCAACGGCAAGGGCGAAATCTGGATCGGCGCGCCGACCTGGTCTTCGACCGAGATAGAAAAGATCCGCGCGCATTCCTACGGCTACGACCAGACCATGAGCCTTCTGGAAATGCCGGAAGACGTTGCAATGGCGGCGGTCGACGCGGCCGCCTCCATCGGCCGGCCGATCGTCTTCTACTGCTACGGTCCGCACCACGTCTTCGAGTTGCATGACATCGTGAAGCTGGAAGAACCGCCTTATGACCCTGCCCGCTGGACAATCGTCAAGCGCGCCGACGACGCGGACTGGCTGGAGAAATCACAGGCTGACACGGCGTGGGACGCTTCGCATTTCCATATTGCCTACGCCGCTTCGCTTGAAACGGAATTGCCCAAGGTGGCATCTTTTCTTTCCGCCATCACCCTGCAGCCATCAGATGTCACCTCGATGAGCTACGCGGTCGAGGTGGACGGCAAACCGGTGGAAGTGGTTGCCAGGGAATGGATTGCCGGCAACACGGAGCGGATCGCGGAGTGGATGAAATGAGCGGCTTTTCCAAACGAATTCGAAGAGTGTTCAAATGGGCGCCCGCGCTGTTCGCGGTGACCGCCGCAGGGGCCGCACTGGCACAGGCCTTTTCGACTCAGATCTACGATCCAACCACCCGCAAATGGGTGAATTACACGCCGCAGACCGCGGTGCGCTATTACCGGGCCCATGGTCAGACGCCGGAGGAATTCCAGCGGCAGATGGTCAAGTTCCGGACGGCCGAAAAACCCGGCACCATCATCATCGATGGCGACCGGCATTTTCTCTATCTTGTCCAACCCAACTTCCAGGCAATCCGCTATGGCATCGGCGTCGGCCGCGAAGGCTTCGGCTGGGCCGGTATCGTGAAAATCGGGCGCAAGCAGGAATGGCCGGTCTGGACACCGCCCGCTGAAATGATCGAACGCGATCCGGAAGCCGCCAAATGGAAGAACGGCATGCCCGGCGGACCGGACAACCCGCTCGGAGCGCGTGCCATGTATCTTTACGAGGGCAACAAGGATTCCATCTACCGCATCCACGGCACCACCCAGCCCTGGTCGATCGGCCTCAACATTTCGTCCGGATGCATCCGCATGGTCAATGAAGACGTGATCGATCTCTACAGCCGCGTCGAGGTCGGCGCCAAGGTGATCGTGCTGATGCAAGGCGCCGCGCTCTACAAGGGTGTTTGAGGGAGCGCGCGAAGGGCTCAACCGGAGAGGAAGCGAATGTTGGGAACACGTGAAGACGCAACGAAGAAACTGACAGCTCTCATAGCGGCGGGGCTTTTCCTGATGCCTGTCGCCGGCTGCCAGTCCAGCGGTTCCACTTCAAGTGGTCCGACATCCCAGGTCGTGCGGTCTTCGGGTCAAACCGCCCCCACTGACCTGCAATTGCTCTGCGCCGCCAAGACTGCCGAGGAACTCAAGATCGAAGGCGGTAATGTCCTGCCTGTTAGCTCCATGCCGGCCGGAGGAACGGGCTATCAGGTCAATCTGACCTTCGAGGGCGGTCAGGCGACCTGCAACATCGACGACGAAGGCAATGTTCTGGCGATCACGCGGGTCTGACGGCGAAGACCTGCCCAAACAGCGCAAGGCATGGTCCGGTTGTGTTCGGGAGCGGCTCCGTTTCCGGACCAATTCTCTCCCGCGTTCGCCGGCACTTTGTCTAGTGCGTGTTTCCAGGTCGCTCTGGGGCTCCCCTTGGCGTCTCAAAGACGTTTCGGCACCACCTCAAATCCGGCTTCTTCCGGCTCGTCGTCGATCATTTCCGGCGGGAATCCTGGCGCCAGAACCTCAAGTCCGGTGGCCTCTTCGAGCCGCCTGATGATGTTGGGCGACAATTCACGCGGGCCGTAGCGGTCTATGCCGTCGGCAAAGATCCGGTTGAGCAGCGGCGACAGCTCGAGCGGCACGGCGTGTTTCTCCGCAATGGCCTGAAACAGCCCGATGTCCTTGGCCACCAGATCCATGGTGAAGGAAATGTCGCGGGAGCCGTTCAGGATCACCTGGCTTTCGGTTTCGTGGACGAAGGAGTTACCGGAGGAAATGCGGATCGCTTCATAAGCGGTGCCAAGATCCATGCCGGCCGCCTTGCAGGTTGTCAGCGCTTCGGCCAGCGACACCAGGTTGGCGGTCGCCAGGTAGTTGGTGACGACCTTCAAAACCGAAGCTGATCCGATCCCGCCGGTGTGCAGAACCCTCCGGCCGAGCACCGTCAGGAACGGTAGCGCCTTTTCGAAGGTCTCGCGCGTGCAACCTGCAAAAATGGAAATATTGCCGGTTGCCGCCCGGTGACAACCGCCGGACACCGGACACTCTATGGCTTCCGCGCCTTTTGAAATGACAAGATCCGCCAGACGTCTGGTCTCTCCGGAATCCGTGGTGGACATTTCCGCCCAGATCCTGCCCGGCCCGATCCCTTCCAGAATCCCGTCAGGCCCTTCCACGACGCATGAACAGACCGCCGGGCTCGGCAGGCAGGTGATGACGACATCGCAGCTTTCCGCAAGCTGCCTGGGACTTTCGCCACGCCGAGCGCCCCGAGCAAGGAAGGCCTCCATCAGGTCCTCGTTCAGGTCGAGCACCGACAGCTCATAGCCGTTTCGCAGGATGCTGCCCGCCAGCTTGCCGCCCACATTTCCAAGTCCGATGAAGCCGACGCGCATGAGAGGTGCCTTTCCGTGAGGATGCGAGGAGATTCCGCCAGACTGCGCCTCGAAAAGATAAAAGAGAAACGATATAATCAATGCAAATTACCGAAAAAATTTTATAGACAGGCTGCCTGATGACATCCCTCCCCAATCTGCTCTGGCTCAGAAGTTTCGAGGCTGCCAGCCGCCTTGGCAGCTTCACGGCGGCGGGTAGCGAACTCGGCCTCACGCAGGCGGCGGTCAGCACGCATATCAGCGCCCTGGAAACCCAACTCGGCCACCAGCTGTTGACCCGCACGACACGCAAGGTCGGACTGACCGAAAGCGGCCGGGCCTATCTGCCCTCCGTCCGGAAGGCTCTTCAGGAGCTCGCGGTTTCAACGGAGGCGCTTTTCGGAAACAGGGTATCCGGATCCGTGACCATCCGGGCGCCGATTTCCGAAGCGGCATTGATCATCGCTCCCGCCATTCCGGCGTTTCAAGAGAAAAACCCGGAGCTCGAAATCCGGCTGCTGTCCGCGATCTGGGCAGACACGGTTCTGGAAACGGGCATCGATATCGAGATCCGGCTCGGGCGCGGGCACTGGCCCGGCGCCCGCGCGGAACCGCTCGGAGCGGAAACCATTGTCCCGGTCTGTCATCCGGAAATGGCGGGCCAACTAAAGCACCCAGCCGACATGCTGGACCATCCCCGCATTCAAATTCTGGGGTTCGATGATCACTGGCCCTGTTTCTTCGAAACCCTGAATATCGCGATGCCCTCCAACTCGGCTTCCATCACCGTCGACACATCGCTGGCGGCTGTGGAATGGGCGGCTGCCCGCGGTGGAGTTGCTCTGCTACTCGGCCGCATCACCTCAACGCTGGCGGCAAGCGGGCGGCTCATCATTCCGTTTGATACCAAGCTTCCCTCCACACAGACACATTATTTGCTGCATCGTGAAGCGGCACCTTCTCCAAGGTCTGCCGTTCGGACGGTTGAAGCCTGGCTTCGTTCACTTTTCTCATCGGAGCAGAGCCAATGACCCGGCAACCGTCGCATCCTTGGGCAACTCGTATCGTTTCGGAAAACGACCGGCATATCGATGATCGCATGTTTCCAGAGTGTGGACTCAAAAAATAGCTTGATAGAAATGCGAGTGCCGTAAATAAATATTCTCAACATCAAGAGTATTAAATCAAAAATCTAGCTGTATCATTTAAGAAACAGCGAGAAATATTGATATGAGCAGAATTACCAAGATTATATCAAAAGTAGTTTGTATTCTTATATTTCTACTTTTTGTAGATAAATCAATCGCAATGGATGAAGAATATTTTTTTACAATTCACGCTCACAATTTGACACAGTATAATGATTACATTTCGCTATCCGGGATCAACGAAACTAATTTTGCCTCAACTGATACGCGGCTGTCTCGGCAAGGGCTGAACAGGCAGGTGCTCGAACTCCTGCTTTTCAAGAAGGCGATGCTTCTTGGAGGATGTGGCTGCGTAATCGAGTATCACGCCGCAGACGTATCGACGTCTCACGCCCGCAAAATCATTCAGGTGAAGGAATCTAAGGCGATCGCGCATCCAATCGCCGGTTTCAACAATGATCCGAGGCTGCAAGACAAGGTCTTGCTGAGCGAACCCATCCTGGACGAAAAAGACTTCTTTGTTGGCTTCTATACCCATTCGGACCGGGCTGACGTGCTGTCACTGAGAGATCCTTTAGCGATCACACAACTGCGTTTTGTCGCCGCGACGAATTGGGATGTCGACATCGACGTCCTCAAGAAACACGGTTTCAAGACAGTACTCGCGGATTCATGGTCAAGCGCGATCAGTATGATCCGTCTGTCTCGTGCGGATGTCATATTGCAGCCCATCAGCACGAAAGATGATTTCAGCTTCACAGATGGCGACACGAATGAAGTCTACGTTCCCATTCCAGGTATTAAACTGAAATTCGGAACGTCGCGACGGTACTTCGTGAGTGAAGGACACCCCGATGGAATCGATTTCCTCAACGTGCTCAACAAGGGTATCACGCGGCTCCGCGACACTGGCTTTCTCGATCACGCAAACAGGGCAGCTGGACTGATCGACGACAGGGTTGCGAACTGGCAACTGCTGGACTGACACGGTGACAGGTGCCGCCCGGTCAGAAAGGCCCTCACTCCGCAGCGAACAGCTTCGCCGTCATCGCAAGGCTCGCGCCGCAAGGCTCTTCCGCCTCGCCGCTCTCTGCTGTCCCGCGTTCCGCAGGACGCAGGTTGACGAAGTCGTAGAGCGACCGGTCCAGCAGATGCGACGGCCGTGTGTGGCCGAGCGCGCGGGCCATGACACCGAGACGGCCAGGGCTCTGCTTTTCCCACCCTTGCAGCATGCGCTTGACTTCCTCGCGCTGCAGCCCGTCCTGTGAGCCACAGAGATTGCACGGAATGATCGGGAACTGCATGCCGTTTGAAAATCTGGCGATGTCGCTCTCCGCCGAATAGGCGAGCGGGCGCAGGACCAGAAGGTCACCCTCGTCATTGATCAGCTTCGGCGGCATGGAGGCCAGACGGCCGCCATGGAAGAGATTCATGAAGAAGGTTTCCAGAATGTCTTCCCGGTGGTGGCCGAGCACGATCGCCTCGCACCCCTGCTCGCGCGCGACCCGGTACAAGATGCCCCGGCGCAGGCGGGAGCACAGGGAACAATAGGTGCGGTGCTCGGGGATCTTGTCGGTGACGATCGAATAGGTGTCCTCGCGCACGATGATGTGCTCGATGCCGTTATCTTCAAAGAACTTCGGCAGGATGTCCGCCGGAAAGCCGGGCTGGGCCTGGTCCAGGTTGCAGGCGATGAGATCGACCGGCAGCAGTCCGCGCCATTTCAATTCGATCAGCACCGCCAGCAGCGCATAACTGTCCTTGCCTCCGGACAGGCACACGAGCCACTTCGGCCGGTTCTCCTGCGATGCCCCTTCTGGCAACATGCCGAAATCGCTGATCGCCTCGCGCGCCTGGCGCAGCAGCCGCTTGCGCAGCTTCTTGAACTCCACGCTCGAAGGCGCGTTTCTCAAAAGAGCCGGGACGTCGGTGTCCACGCTGTCTGCTGCAATATCGTTCATGGGCCGGGCCTGAGCTTCTCGGTGTTTCGCATTTCCGGCTGACATAGCGGATCAGCGAAGTATCGCCAAGGCAAAAGCGGATGCCTCCGGAAGCTGACGTTTGATTGCCTATTTCAACAATCTTGCAAATTCGACCCGAAGTTGCAGGATTGCCGTGGCGTTTCATCCACAACGCCCTAGGGAGAGCCTGATGAGGAAAGACAGTCAATCTACAGAACATGACAGCTTTGCCGACCGCTACGACAGCGTCATGGTACCGGTGATTTTCCAGCCTTGGGCCCAGGAACTTATAAGACGCATGCCCCCGGCCGAAGGCGGGCGTATTCTCGACCTTGCCTGCGGCACCGGTGCGGTAACACGCGAAATTATTGCAAGTGGTGTCTCGCCAAAGCGCCTTGCCGGAGTGGACATGAGCGCGGGCATGCTGGCGACCGCCGCCAGAAAAGCCTCCGATGCCGGCATAGAAGCCGAATGGTACGAGGCGGATGCAGGCAATCTGCCATTTGAAAACGATCAGTTCGATATCGCCTATTGCCAGCAGGCCTTCCAGTTCTTTCCCGACAAGGTCGGAGCCTTGACCGAACTTCGCCGCGTTCTTGCGGACGGCGCCGGTGTGGCCTTCTGCATCTCAAGGCAATTGTCCGAAAACCCGTTGCTGCAATCCCAGGCCGCCGCCCTTGAAAAACACGTCGGCCCGGATGCGGGAGCAGCGGTCCGCGCGATCTGCGCCCTCTCCGATCCGGAAGAAATCCGCGCCTACTTCAATGAGGCCGGCTTCAAGAACATTGAGGTGGAAACCGTCAGCCTGGAACTCCACCACCCGGACGGGCGCGCTTACGCCGCCGGTGCCATGGGCGGCATGCACACGGGCGACAAGCTTTCACAACTCTCCAGTGAACAGCAGGATGCCTGTTTCAATGATTTCCTTACCGGCCTCGGCGATGGCTTCGACGGAAAGGCCATCCGCTTTCCTCACGTCTCGAACGTGGTGACGGCAACAGCTTAGAGAATTTCACCGCCGTCGATCACCAAAGCCAGGCCGGTCACGAAGCTGGATTTCTCGGACGCCAGAAACAGGATGCCGTCGGCGATCTCCTCGACGCTCGCCCAGCGCCCCATGGGGATCGTGTCGGAGACGTAAGTCTCCAGTTGCCTGCGCCCGCCCATCTGCTTTTCAAAGCCCGCATTGAAGGGCGTGTCGACAAAACCTGGGCAGAGCGCATTGAAGCGGATGTTTTCGCGCGCATAATCCGCGGCCATCTGACGGACCATGGCAACAGCGGCATGCTTGGTGGTCGCGTAGCTGATCATGCCCCTGTCGTACTGGCAGCCGGAGTTCGACGCCGTCACGATGACCGAGCCGCCGCCCTGGCGGCGCATATGCGGCAGCACCGCATTCGACACCACGAAATGGGAGCGGACATTGAGCGCCCAGGCGGCGTCCATCTGGTCGGCCGTCACCTCCTCCAGCTTGCCGGCGATCTGAAGGCCGGCATGACTGTGCACCACATCGATCCGGCCCAATTCCGCGGCAATGCGGTCGATTTCAGCGCGGATGGCGGCGTCATCCCGAACGTCCAGGACCTTTGCCTCCGCCGAGCCGCCCTCCTGGCGGATCAGCGCCGCGGTCTCGTCTGCCAGATCGTGCCTCAGATCGGTGACGACCACATGTGCGCCCTCGCGGGCCATGGCGATGGCCCCGGCGCGGCCGATACCCGACCCGGCCCCCGTCACGAACGCGACGCGATCCTTGAGCATGATATTCTCCCTGTTGAACTTTCCAGCAACCAGTGACTGGCGCTATGTGCGTTTTGCGTTTCCACGGCGCAGCATGAGCTGGGCCACGATCAGGACACCGAGCGAGGCCACCATCACCATCGTTCCGATGGCATTGATTTCCGGTGTCACGCCGCGCCGGATCGACGAAAAGACATAGATGGGCAGCGTCGTCTCGGAACCGGCGACGAAGAAGGCGACGATGAAGTCGTCGAAACTGAAGGTGAAGCTGAGCAGGAACCCGGCCAGGATCGCGGGCGTGATCAGCGGCAACGTGACCTGCCGGAAGGTGCTCAGCGGACTGGCTCCCAGATCGCCCGAGGCTTCGATCAGGGCCCGGTCCAGCGTCTCCATGCGCCCCCGCACCAGCAGCACCACCAGTGACATGGTGAAGAGCCCGTGGGCGGCGATCAGCGAACCGAAGCCCATGGACAGCCTGTAGCCGCTGACACTTTCAAGCCAAGGATTGACGATGTCGAACACCGAGACGAGTGCGATCAGGGTGGCAATACCGATCACGATGCCCGGGATCATCACGGCGATATGGATCATCAGATCGAACGCCTTTCTGACGCGCCCCCTCATGCCGGTCAAGGCAAGTGCCGCCAGGGTTCCGACGATGGAGGCCAACACGGCGGAGACAAAGGCGATTTTCACCGACGTCCACAGTGCTTCCATCACGAAGGGGTTGTTCAGCGCCCGTCCGTACCATTTGAGGGAAATCCCCTGAAGCTGGGAGGCGGACCGCCCGGCAGAGAAGGAAAACAGGGCGATGATGCCGATCGGCAGATAGAGGAAACTATAGACAAGGATTGCGTAAAGTCTCATGGCATCCTCACATCAGGCCGATATCGTCGCGGCTTGCGGAAAACCGGCGCGCGAGGCGGGTGTAAAGCGCGACGACCACAAGCATGATAACGACGAGTGCGACGGCCACGGCGGATCCGAAGGCCCAGTTGCGCGATTGCAGGAACAGGTCCACCAGGGCGTTGCCGACAAAGAACACCTTGCCGCCACCGAGAATGGCCGGGATCAGGAACTCGCCCATAAGCAGGATGAAGACCAGCATGGTACCTGTCAGCACACCCGGCATGGAAAGCGGCAGCGTGATCTGCAGGAAACTGCGCCAGGGCGGCGTACCGAGGTCGGCGGAGGCTTCCAGCAGCCGTTTGTCGAGCTTTTCCAGCGCCACGTAGATCGGAAACACCATCAGCGGCAGATAGCCGTAGACAATGCCGACCAGGACGGCAAAAGGCGTGTTGATCAGCCGGATACCCTCAATGCCGATCCAGTCGAGCATCGCCGGAATGCCCCGGCCTCCCAGCAGGAAGATCCAGGCGTAGCTGCGGATCAGGATCGACGTCCAGAACGGAACGATCACGAGCACAAGCAGCATGGTCTTCCAGCGGGGACTCACCCGGACTGCCAGAAAATAGGCCAGAGGATACGCGATCAGCAACGAGGCCACGGTGCCGAGCGGCGCCATCGTCAGCGTGTTGCGGAAGGCTGCAAAACGGGCCGGCAGGTTGGCATATTGTTCGAAGGTGAAGCCGGGAGCATAGCCCCCGACCGCATTGCGTTCTCCGAAGGAGAAGATGAGAACGACGGCCAGTGGCAGCAACAGGAGTGCCGCATACCACAGCCCGGCAGGCGTCAGCAAAACCCACCTTGTCTGGTTCTGTGTCAAGGCCATCGCTCTTCCCCGATCAGGCCGACTTGAACCGGGCCATCAGTTCGGCGCGGTTGGGGTCGGTCAGCGTTGCCGCTGCGCCGAACTCCAGGACGCTCAGGCTTTCGGCCGCCGGATAAAGGATCGGATCGTTCAAAAGATCCTCAGGCAGAAGCGCGTTCGTACGCGAATCCGCGACCGGATAGCCGTGAGCCAACGCTTCGCGTGCATTGATCTTCGGATCGAGCAGGAAGTTGATCAGCGCATAGGCGGCTTCCCGGTGCGGCGCGTCCTTCGGAATGGCGTAGTAGTCCGACCAGATCTCGCCGCCTTCCTTGCCGAGCGCGAAGCCGATTTCCGGAATGTCCGTGTTGAGCTGTTTGCCGTCCCCGGTCCAGCACATGGTCAGCCAGGCATCGCCGTTGCGCATGGCCGGCTGGTAGTCGGAGGAAATCGCGAAGAGATGCGGTTTGACGTCGATCAGCAGCTCTTCGGCCTTCGCCAGCTCTTCCGGTTTCACCGAGTTGAAGGAGAAGCCGAAATAAACCAGCGCGTTGCCTATGGTCGTCAACTGGTAATCATGGACCATCGCCCGACCGGTCCACTGGTCGCGGGCGCCATCGAAGAAGGTCTTCCAGCTGTCGACCACACCGCCGGTGTGGGCGGAATTGAACGCAATTCCCGTCGTTCCCCAGTTCTTGGGAACCGCATAGAGGACACCGTTGACCGTTCCGGCGTCGGAGAACCGACGCTCGAAGGTTGCCGGGTCGTAATTCGGAAGTTTGGTCACGTCGAGCGGCTCGATCAGACCCGCCTCGACATAGGTCGAAATGGTGTAGTTGGTCGGAACGAAGACATCCCATCCAGAGCCGCCGGCCTGGAGCTTGGCCAGCATTTCCTCGTTGGAACCGAAGACATTGACCTGGGTGTAGGCACCGGTCTTGTCTGTGAAAAGCTCGAAGTCTTCCGGATCGTGGTAATTCGGCCAGGTGGCCAGCACCACGCGGTCGCCAATCTCCTGTGCCTGCGCGCGTCCGCCCATGAGACCGGGCATTGCGCCGGACATCACGGTCATCGCGGTGCCGAGACCGGTCACGCCAAGGAAATGACGCCTGGAGACAGAGCCGTTCTGAAAACGGCGCAATTCTTCCATGAATTTCTTCTTGGAAATCGGATTCCCATTGTCGGTCATGTCAGTGTTCCCATGTTCGATTGGAAGTCAGTTATCAGGGCCCAGCACAAGTCCGGCCCCGGAGGACCAGATCACATGCAGGCGGGACCCCACCTCGCGGCCACGCACGGCTCTTTCGGCCTGTCGTGGAACGAGGACCTGCAAGGGGCCCAAAGCTTCGGAACGCAGCAGATATTCGATGTGATCGCCCAGGAAGGTGCGATGGGTAACTTCGGCCGGAAGCGCCGTCTGGCCCTCCTCCAGCGGATCGGACACATCCGCAAGGTTCAAGACTTCCGGACGGACGGCAACGTCGACGGTTGCACGGGTATCACCGTCAAGATCGTTCACGACGACAGACGCGCCGTCGGCAAGCGAGAGCTTCGCAAGTCCATCTGACCGGGAAACAACCTGTCCGGTCAGGATGTTGGCCCGGCCGACAAAACCGGCGACATAGCGGCTCGCGGGCCGGTCATAGAGTTCCTGCGGCGTACCGACCTGGACAATTCGCCCGCCCCCCATGATGCAGATGCGGTCCGACATGGACATTGCCTCCTCCTGATCATGGGTCACCAGAACAAAGGTGATGCCGAGGCTGCGCTGCAGATCGAGCAACTCGCGCTGCATATCCGCCCTTAGCTTTGCGTCGAGCGCGGCCATCGGTTCGTCGAGCAGAAGGATCTTCGGCTCGTTGATGATGGCGCGCGCCAGGGCGACGCGCTGCTGCTGACCGCCGGACAGTTCCCAGATACGGCGCTTGCCGAATTCACCGAGCCGGACCGTTTCCAGCGCCTTGGCGACCTTCTCTTTGATCTCCGCCTTCGCCATGCGCGGACGGCGCTGTCGCAGCCCGTATCCGATGTTGTCGGCGACGTTCATATGCGGAAAGAGTGCATAGTGCTGGAAGACCATATTGACGGGACGGCGATAGGCGGGCACCGCACCCATTTCCTGGCCGTCGATCAAAACACGGCCTTCCGTCGGAACCTCGAAGCCGGCCAGCATGCGCAGCGCCGTCGTCTTGCCGCAGCCGGAAGGCCCGAGAAAGGACAGGAACTCCCCGCGGCGAATCTGGAAACTGATCCTGTCGGCAGCCAGGATCGACCCGAAGCGTTTTGTCGTTCCGACGAATTCGGCGACGACCTCATCCGGACGCAATTCCGGCTTTTGCCCGACCATATTCAACGTGCGGTCCCCTCAGACTGCATATGCCATGCAATGTTGTTACTTGTTGTCAGCCGTTTGAATTCGGCCTATTGCATCTTTTAGAAAAATCTAATGAAATATCGCTGTCGTTGTATATACCACAAAACGCATAGACGTCGCGGAGGAAGCACATTTGGGCTGGATTGAAGAAAGCGCCAAGGTCGTTGACGCCCTGGGAGAACAGGAATTTCCCAAGATACTCACCGAGGCGATGCGGTCCGTTGTTCCTTTCGAGTTCACGGTGATCTTCGCGTACTTCAAGGACTACAAACCACTTGATGTTTATGACGATTTTCCGAAGGCGAAACGGAAGGTCATGGTCGACGCCTATCAGGAAGGGCCTTATCTGCTCGACCCCTTCTACCTGAATTCCGTGGCACCGCTCGACCAGCGTCTTGTCCGCCTGCGTGACCTGGCGCCGGACCGCTTCTACCAGAGCGAATATTTCCGCAACTACTACAAGCAGACCGGCCTTGCCGAGGAGATCGGCTTCCTGGTGGATGTCGGTGACAACGTCAGCGTTGTCATTTCCGCCATGCGCGAACACAAGGTTTTTTCGGCCCGCGAATTTCGCGACCTGAAAGCCCTCTTCCCCTTTGTCGCCGCCTGTTCGCGCCGCCACTGGAAAGGACTGATCACACGTTTTGCCGACGGCCCCGTTCAAGAAGGCCCCCGCCTGAGCAGCCTGATCGAAAAGGCCTTCCAGAGCGTCGGCGGCAACCTTCTGACCCCGCGCGAAACCGAAGTCGTGGAATATGCCCTGAAGGGCCACTCCGCCGAGGCGACCGGCAAGCTTTTAGGAATTGCACCCGGAACCGTGCGCATTCACAGGCGCA
Source organism: Roseibium sp. (assembly GCF_050301095.1). Taxonomy (GTDB): domain Bacteria; phylum Pseudomonadota; class Alphaproteobacteria; order Rhizobiales; family Stappiaceae; genus Roseibium. Next base: position 11,340 of record NZ_JBNKYW010000152.1, on the reverse strand, counting down.
ACATCTACGGCAAGCTGCAGATCAGCTCGCAGGGCGAACTCTTCTCCCTCTTCATCGCGACACTTGCTGAGATGAGTTGATTAGCCCGGCAATCGAGACCGGGACTCTGAAACAGTATCTGTCCCGGCGAAACAGATCGCCCGGCGGCTGAAACGTTCAGCACCGGGCCAGGTTGATCTTACCGCCTTGCGAAGTGGCACTACGGACGGGCTGCCGTCCACAGGCCGTCAACACCTTCCCCCTTCGTGTCGCCCTTTGCCTCGTCGAGTGTCGAAAAATAGAGCGGCATACCGTCTTTCGCCCACTGTTTCTTGCCGTCCTTGCGTTCAATCGTCGAGAAGGGTGGTCTTGGCGTGTCCCAGTATTCGGCCACATGCGGTGGCCATTTGTCGGCACATTCGTCATAGCAGTTGGACATGCCCTCACTGTCTTCGGCGTAGACATAAAGGGTTCGGTAGGTGTTGCTTCCGGCGATCACATCGCCGCTGTCGGTGGTAACCTTGATCGGAGAGGCCGCAAGGGCGATTGTCGTTGTCGCCGCGATCACACACATCGAAATTGCAATTCGTTTCATTTTCAGGATCCTCCCAGGCTCATGAAAGCCGCCCGGATCGATGCCTTGGCGGCCAACAAACCGTGAACCGCGCTGTGCCGAAGCGTCCTGAAAATCGATCTAAAATTGCTGAAATTGTTTGAAAACTGGCGTAATTTCAAACAAGGAGGGGATGGCGATGCAAGATCATGCCCCGGACCAGTTCACATTCTGCGATTTCACTCTGGATCTGCAGACGCGCAGTCTTTTGCGCCGAGGACAGGAAATCTCCTTGAGGCCGAAGAGCTTCGACGTTCTGGCCCACCTGGTCGCCAATTCCGGTCGACTGGTTTCCAGGGACGAAATTCTCGAGGCGGCCTGGCAGAAGGTCATCGCTTCGGACGAATCCCTGTCGCGTTGCATCAGCGACGCCAGATCCGCGATCGGGGACGATAGCAAGGAAGTCATACGAACGGTACCCGGCCGCGGCTATCACTTCACGGCGGATGTATCGGCGCATACGCGTACGCCGAACGTCGGAGCTTGGAAGTCCGAACCGGGACCTTCCTGGCAACGCAGGTCCCTGCTGACAGCCTTGGGGCTGTTCCTTCTGGCCGCTGCCGTGGTGATCGGGATCACCACCTGGAAAAACGCCCCTCCGGAACTTGCCGCCACGCAATCGATACACCCTTCAATCGTGGTCTTGCCCTTCAAGAACAACTCGGCGGACACCGCCATCGACCGGTTCGCAGCGGGGCTGACTTCGGACCTGAATTCGGCGCTTGCCCGCATTCCGGCTCTGTTGGTCATTTCGGAAAGCACGGCGCGCAGATACGCCGGTGGGCAAGTCGATCCGCAACAGGCCGCGAAGGAAACAGGCGCGCAATATGTCCTCAGCGGGATCATCCAGGCGGAAGGCCGGCAACTGCGTATCACCGCCCAGCTGGTGGAGGGTGGCACCGGAATGGCCGTCTGGTCGAGACGCTATGACCGGGGCGCTGACGACTTTCTGCGGCTTCAGGACGATATCGTCCGGCAAGTGATCATCAATCTGCAGATCGAACTCACCGAAGGCGAAGCAATCCGGATCGTGAGCCGGGGCACAAACAACCTGGAAGCCTGGCTCTTGAATACCGAGGCATTGGCCGAAGGGTTCACCTTCAAGCGCGAGAACACCATGAAAGCGCGCCAACTCTATCGCGAAGCTGCTCAACTCGATCCCGACTGGGCGGCGCCTGTCAGCGGACTTGCCTGGACTTACAGGGAAGCGATCCGGCGCGGCTGGTCGACTGACGTCATGGCGGATAGGGCGAAGTGGCTCGACTATGCCGAGAAGTGCCAGAAAATCGATCCGGACTTCTTTGGGTGCTACATCCAACTGGGCAACTACCACATCGAGAACGGTCAGATTGGTGACGGCATCCGGCTGCGCGAAAAGGCGCTCGAACTCGCACCGAACGATCTGTCCGCCCTGTCGGGCCTGGCTTGGCAACTGGTGCTGATCGGTCAGGTCGAACGCGGACTGGAATTGCTGAACAGGGCAAAATTGGTCAGCCCTTTCCACCCGCCCTGGCTGATCGCCACCGAAGCCTACGCCTACCAGCTCGCCGGGCGATACGACGAGGCAATCGCGTCCTATCAGTATGCGCTCGAGCACGGAGACTTTCCCGATTGGCACGGCAGGATCGCTGCGGTCTATGCCGAGATCGGAGACATGGAAAACGCCAGAACCCAGGCGCGGATCTTCATCGAGAAACAGCCCAACCGGAGGGTCTCAGACCTAACACAGATACTGAAAATTCAAGCCCCAGAGGTGACGGCACACTACGCGGAGATGCTGAGAAAAGCTGGCATACCGGACTAGGGCCTTGAGGACGAACGCTTCGTCAGCAAGCGATATCACCTCGTTCAATTGGCTCAAGTTGGGCGAAAGACACTCTAGAACGTCGGCGGCGTGCAGGCGCTGATGACTTCGCATGGCTTCGGCCCGACACAGCGGAAGCGGTGCGGACGGTGGCTTTCGAAGTAATAGGCATCTCCCGGCCCCAGGATCTTGCGCTCGTCCCCGACGCTTACTTCCAGGCGTCCGGATAGCACGATGCCGCCCTCTTCGCCTTCATGGACCAGCGGCACCTTTCCGGTGTCGGCTCCCGGCTGATAGCATTCTTTCAGGATCTGCAGGCTGCGGCCGAACATATCGTCCCCCACCTGGCGGAAGGAAATGCCACCCTTGCCGATCTCCACCAGTTCGTCGGCCTGGTAAAATGCCTTCTTTGGCCGGTCCGGCTCGAAGGCAAAAAACTCCGCCATGCCGATGGGAATACCGTCGAGGATCCGCTTCAGGGCACCGACAGACGGATTGGTGGCATTCGATTCGATCAGGGAGATCGTCGAGTTTGTAACCCCGGAGCGTTTTGCCAGTTCCCGCTGGGAAAGATTGTGGGCCATGCGGATGTGGCGCAGGCGCCCGCCGATGTCGATGGTCATGCTCAAGGCCTGTTTCGTCTGTTTGATATATCGAAAAACATTGCATCAAACCGAATATATTTCAATGGCATAACCGCCACCAGAAAAGGACTTGTTCAGATTAGAAAATCGTGTGGAATTCCTGCCGAAACGGAGGAACACCCCCATGAACATTCACAACAAGCCGAACGCACCGGTCCTCGACAGCTACTGGATGCCGTTCACCGCCAACCGCCAGTTCAAATCCGCACCGCGCCTTCTGGCCTCTGCCAAGGGCATGCATTACACGACAGATGACGGCCGTCAGGTGCTGGACGGCACTGCCGGCCTATGGTGCGTCAACGCCGGTCACGGCTGGGACGAGATCACCCGTGCCGTCGAACAGCAGCTCTCCACACTCGACTATGCGCCCTCCTTCCAGATGGGCCACCCGATCGCCTTCGACTTCGCCGAGCGGCTGGCAGCAATCGCCCCCGGCGGTCCGGACGCAAAGCTCGACCGCGTGTTCTTCACCAACTCCGGGTCGGAATCCGTCGACACGGCTTTGAAGATCGCCATCGCCTATCAGCGCGCCATCGGCCAGGGCACCCGTACCCGGCTAATCGGCCGCGAGCGCGGCTATCACGGCGTCGGCTTCGGCGGCATTTCCGTCGGCGGCCTCGTCAATAACCGCCGCGTTTTTCCGCAGATCCCCGCCGATCACCTGCGGCACACCCATGATCTGGAAAAGAACGCCTTCGTGAAAGGTCAGCCGGAGCATGGCGCCGACCTTGCCGACGATCTGGAACGCCTGGTCGCGCTTCACGGCGCCGAGACCATCGCCGCCTGCATCGTCGAGCCGGTTGCAGGTTCCACCGGCGTGCTGATCCCGCCGAAGGGCTATCTGCAGCGCCTGCGCGACATCTGCACCAAACACGGCATCCTGTTGATCTTCGACGAGGTCATCACCGGTTTCGGCCGCCTGGGCGCACCTTTCGCCACGGACTATTTCGGCGTCACACCGGATCTCGTCACCACCGCGAAGGGCCTGACCAACGGCATCATCCCGATGGGTGCGGTTTTTGCCAGCCGCGACGTGCACGATGCGCTGATGTGCGGCCCGGACGGAGCGATCGAGCTCTTCCACGGCTACACATACTCTGGCCACCCGGCTGCCTGCGCCGCTGGCCTTGCAACGCTCGACATCTACGAAGGCCACGGCCTCCTCACCCGGGCAAGCGAATTGGAAGCCAAGTGGCACGAGGCCATGCACAGCCTGAAAGGCCTGCCGAATGTCATCGACATCCGCACCATCGGCCTTGTGGCCGGTATCGAACTGAGCCCCCGCGCGGATGCCGCGGGCGCAAGAGCCTATGACGTCTTTGTCGATTGCTTCAACAAGGGTCTCCTCATCCGTGTGACCGGCGACATCATCGCCCTGTCGCCGCCGCTGATCATCGAGGAAAGCCAGATCGACGAAATCGTCTCCACCCTCGGGGAAGCGCTGGAACGGGTAGCCTGACCCGAAACCCGGAGCCCTGCCTCTCTGCCGGAGCAAGTAGCCCCGGCGGAAGCGGGGCTCCGGACCTTGGCCGCCGGTGACCGGTGTGCAGTTCGGTTCGCAATGTCGTTCGGAAGTTGGAACACCGCGCCCGCGAAAACGCAGGTGCCGGCGCCCGATTTTAATATTCAACTTGAGATTTTTGTTACAAAAAACTGAATTTATTTGATTAATTAGCTTGGAGATTTCATTGTATACGAAGCCGCGTCACTCGTAGCACGAGTTGAAACGGAATCTGCGCAACCGGCGTACAAGCAGGACTGGCATGCCGGGAGTTGAAGTTGCAAACAGAAAGACCCGCCAACCGGCAGGCCTTTCCGGAAACCGTTTCCTTCGAATTCGCGGGGACACTCGCTCAATCGACAAGATCAGGTCGCTCACTCATTGCACCAGCTAAGTTGGGCGAAACCGTGATGCCCCTTGGGCAGCGCCGACAGGGGCCGTCCGGAGCCCAACTCAGCCGCAGGTATGCAAGGCAATCTGGCCGACGTGGCGGTGATCGGTGCCGCAGCACCCGCCCATCACGTTCAGATTGGGCAGCACCTTGCGAAGGTCCGCATACTGCCCCCCGAGTTCCGCCGGATCGCCCGCGTCCAGTTCCTCGGCCTCATCCAGCTCTGCATGGCTCATGCGCGAGGCATTGGCCCTGAGGCCATGGATCCGCGCGGTCCAGTCGGCATCGCTTTCGAGCACATGATCGAAGTGGTCCGGATGGGCGCAGTTCACCATGTAGTAGGCCGGTGCCCGGTCCGTCACGCTGTCCACCATGCGGATCGCTTCGGCCAGGGATTGCCCGTTGGGAAGACGGCCATCCGTTTCAACGGTGAAGGAGAGCACGGCCCTGATGCCTGCATCGCGGGCAGCAAGCGCGATCCCCGCCGCCTCCTCCGGATACGTCATCGTCAGACCCGTCACGAGCCGGACACCTGCCTCCGCGAGGGCCCTGATCTGAGGGGCATGATAGGCCGTGGCTTCCTCGATGGTCATCTCCGTTCCGACAACGTAGCCGTCTCCGCGCGGGCCGACGCATCCGCTGAGGACGACAGGAACCTTCGCATAGGCCGGATCGGCTGTCAGATTGCGGACGAAGGCAACGGCCTTGCGATTGATACGGTCCAGGGCTTCGGCGTCATAACCGAGCAGTGCACCCCAATCGGTGCTGGCACGCCATGTCGGCGTTTCGAGCACGAAACCGGCACCATGTTGGCGCGCGATGTCGAGGTAACTCCTGAAATACCTGGCAAGAGCTGCCTTGCCTTCTTCGCTGTCCAGAAGCGGAAAGGCAGCGAAGTAGGGCAAGTCGATGCCTTCATGGAAGATAAGAGTTGTTTCGGCACCACCATCCATCAGGAAAATGGTGTCGGTCTCGTGCGGGAGTTGAACGGTCTGTGTCATTTCGAGATCTTTCGTGGTCGTTTCCGATATGCGGCGATGACCGTGTTGTGCGCCGTTCCCGAGGCGGACGCTTAAAGAAGATCTCGTTTTTTTCTCACGAATTGCCTGATTTTCCCGCTTCCGGCCACAGACCGGAGCGCATGAACCCCTCGCGCCAATGAGCCTGGTCCTCTTCTCTGGCCAGATACCGCATCAGGGCAGAGAAATAGTCGGCCAGCCTGAAACCTTCCGGCCGCGACTTGCGGAAGTCCTCGGCAAACCGGTGCGCTTCCTCCATGCGTCCGGCCATGGCGTTACACGCGGCCATGGTTACGGACATATGAGGATGCGGCCGGTCCCAGCTGTCATGGATTGAGAGCGCCTCCTCGTAGCGACCGAGCAGGAAATTCGTTTCGATGACGCTTTCCAGATAGTGCCCCGGAAACAGCGGATCGAGACGCATGGCGGTGCGGTGACAGTCAAGAGCGCCCTCATGCGCACCGGTTCCGTAGAGGACACAACCACGAAAATGGATGGCCTCGACAGAATGTGGATTCAGCGTCAGCGCCTTTTCGCTGTAATGCAGCGCCCGCTTGAAATCGCCATCATTCAGGAAAGCCAGTGCAGCCTTCGCAAGGACGCGTTCGTCGGACGATTCCAGTGCAAGGGCCTGCCGCGCATGTGCTATGGCACGAACTCTTGTGGTTTCCTCGTCTCTGCCGAAAACAAAAATGGAAAAGCCCAATAGAACGGCGAGCTGGGCATGGGCTAACGCATATCTCTCGTCCTGAACAAGCAAACTGCCAAGATCATCGATTGCCCGAACCACATCGCCGGATTGGCGCAAGTTCCAGATCGCTCGCAAATATGCCTCCCGGCTGGACAGGCTGACCTCCGCCCGGATGTGCTCCTGTTCAAGCACGGTTCCCTGAATACGCGTCGGCAACACGGCCGCGATCGACTGGGTAACCCGGTCCTGAATATCGAAGATCTCGTCCTTCGCGCCGTCAAACCGGTCCGCCCAGATATGTTTTCCGATCTCGGTATCGATCAGGCTTGCAGACACCCGGACACGGTTACCGGCGCGCTGAACGGCGCCTCGAACGGCATATTTCACCTGCAGTTTGCGTCCCACATCGGATATCAGCGGTGCAACGTCCTCGACGGCACGCGCCGATCGGTTGGCGATCACCGTGATGTCGCTGCTCCGGGAAAGCGCGACCGATATATCCTCCGTCAATCCCTCGGCCAGAAAGTCGTTCTCCTCGGGGGGAGAGAGATCCCGAAACGGCAGGACGACAACGCTTGATGCGGTCAGGCCCGGCTGTTCGAAGGCACTGACGGCCGGCAGTCCCGTGTCGGGTCGTCTTTTTTCCGGCAGATCGACGTCGGCAACGAAGCGGTAGCCTGTTTTGGGGACCGTCCTTATGACGGATTGGACCTTGCCGCTGTCGCCGACCGCCTTGCGCAGCAAATTGATCCGCGAGGTGATCGCAGCGTCCGTTACAAAGCGACCGTCCCAGATTTCGCTGACCAGTTCGTCCTTGCTCACGACCCTGTCACGATGGTCGATAAGAAACCGAAGCAACTTGAAGACCTGCGGTTCCATGGCGATGGCGCCGGCCGGGCCTCGTAACTCCAGCAACTGGTCATCAAGTTCGAAATCGAGGAATCTGATCGCCATCCAGATGCCGCTTTAACAGTGGATCCTGCAAAACCGGGAAAACCGGCAGTTTTCAGCCTAGTGGCATGGCAACTCAAATGCCAGTCTTGAGAGCCGTCAACGAATGAGGTGCCCGCAAAGCGGTTACCGAACTCATGGATCTGAAAACCGGACAAAAAAAGGCCCGCCGTGAGGCGGGCCTTTCCGTTGAACCGTATTCGGCGCTGATTAGCGCGAATAGAATTCGACGACCAGGTTCGGTTCCATCTGTACCGGGTACGGTACGTCAGAGAAGCTCGGAACGCGGCTGTAAGTGGCAGTCATCTTGGAGTGATCGGCGTCGACGTAATCCGGAACGTCACGCTCGGCGGACTGGACTGCTTCCAGAACCAGAGCGAGCTGCTTGGACTTTTCGCGGACTTCGATGACATCGCCCGGACGGACCTGGTAGCTCGGGATGTTCACGCGCTTGCCGTTGACCTTGATGTGGCCATGGTTGATGAACTGACGAGCTGCGAAAACGGTCGGTACGAACTTCGCACGGTAGATGATCGCATCCAGACGGCGCTCCAGCAGACCGATCAGGTTTTCGGAAGTATCGCCCTTCATGCGCGATGCTTCTGCGTAGACCTTGCGGAACTGCTTTTCGGAAATGTTGCCGTAGTAGCCTTTCAGCTTCTGCTTTGCGCGGAGCTGAACACCGAAGTCGGACAGTTTGCCTTTACGGCGCTGGCCGTGCTGACCCGGGCCGTATTCACGCTTGTTGGCCGGGCTCTTCGGACGACCCCAGATGTTTTCGCCCATCCGGCGGTCGATTTTGTACTTAACGCTATGGCGCTTAGACATCGCGGTTTCCTTTGAATTCGCGTTGTTATCTATAAAGGAAACGCGCCCTCCTTTATCGTCACGGACCGCAATAATGCGAACCGGTCGGATCGACAGGGACCCGGCTAGACGGCGCCGGCCGGATGCCCACGGGTGCGTAGATCCGGAAGACAATTGCCTGCCGGACCGCGCGGAAATACAGGCCCCTTGGCCGAATGTCAATGCGGCAGCCGCTTCGAAGCCCGGAAAACGGCTAGGTTTCCGGCGTTTTCCGGCATGTCGGAACAATTGAGGCGGACTTTACGCAATCGTTGAACCCGTTTTTTAACCTTACCTCGGGAAAAATCACAATTTAATGCATAAATTTAGAAATTTTTAATTGCAGCTTTTCACTATGCAATCGCCGTCACAACCTCAACGAAAAACATCCAGTGCGACGGCACGTGCACAGCCCCATCAAAACAGGACTTTTTTCAGCCGCCGAACCTTTTGGTAGGATCAACCATGTCAGCGAATCGCAATTCAGCCCTGCAAACCGGTCTGGACGGAACCGGTCTGTTTTGCCATTCGCTGACTGCAATCCTCGACGTTCTCGATTTCGCCCTGCAGCCCATCGCGGACATCGGTACCGGTGTGGTCTACGGCTACGAGGCGCAGATCCTGGCAGGCAGCAACGACGACGCGGCAACGCCGGCGGCGATGATCGATCTGGCCTACTCCAAGGGCGTCCTGCCCCAGCTGGAGGCCGGTCTCGTGCGCAAGGCGCTCAAGCGCTTCAAGGACCTGAAGATCGCGCAGGGCACGAAGCTCTATTTCAAGCTCGACGGGCGGGATCTCGGTCAGGAAGACGATCCCCGCATGCAGCTGGGCACGCTGATCCAGGAAGCCGGCTTCAGCACCAACCAGATCTGCCTGGAGTTCTCCGAGCGTCACCGGGAGACCTTCACCGACCTGACCCATCACGCGGTCAACAGTCTGCGCCAGCACGGGTTCTTGATTGCTCTGGACGATTTCGGCCGCGGCTCCTCCGAACTGCGCCTGCTGCACGACCTGTCGCCGGACTATGTCAAGATCGACCGCTTCTTCCTGAACGGCATCGATTGCGATCCGCGGCGCAAGCTGTTCGTTACCACCGTTGCCAATCTGGCCCATGTTCTGGGCGCCCGCGTGATCGCGGAAGGTGTTGAAACGGAACGCGAGTTCAAGGCCTGCCGGGATGCGGGCTGCGACCTCATCCAGGGTTATTTCGTCGCCAGGCCCTTCCAGGGTGCCTCCGGCGCCAAGCTCTTTTACGACCATGTCCGCGCCCCCGGCATCGGCCACAAGCGCCGCGAGGAGCAGGAGCGCATCCGCAATGAACTCCTGCATCTGCCGACCATCCAGTTCGATGCGTCGATGAACGAGCTTCTGGACATGGTGGTACACAATCAGGACGGCAACGTGGTTCCCGTTCTGGATGCCAACAACGAACCGCGCGGCCTGATCCACGAGCGCGATCTGAAGGCCTATCTCTATTCCGGCGGCACGGACGACGAGGACGCCGAAGCGGCTCTCGACTTCCCGCTGCGCTCCTTTGTCCGGGCCTGTCCGATCGCCGACATCGATTCCAACGCGGACATGCTGCTGGTGACCTTTGCCTCCTCCATCAATTCGGACGGCATCATCATCACCGAGAACTTCCGCTATGCCGGTTTCCTGTCGGCGACATCGCTCCTGAAGATCATTCACGAGAAGCGTTTGCAGGAAGCCCAGGACCAGAACCCGCTCACGCGCCTTCCCGGAAACGGCGCCATCACCAAGTTCATTTCCGACACGGCCCGCAAGGGCAACCAGGACCGGCATCTCTGCTACCTGGACTTCGACAACTTCAAGCCCTTCAATGATACCTACGGCTATCGTCAGGGCGACCGCGCGATCATCCTCTTCGGCGAACTCATGCAGCGCCATGTCGCCGGCAGCGGTACCTTCCACGGCCACCTTGGCGGCGACGACTTCTTCGCCGGCTTCCACAACGTGGACCAGACGGATGTCGCCGCGCGCATGCTTGCCCTCAAGCGTGCCTTCAGGCTGGACGTTGAAAGCTTCTACGACCCCGAACACCGCGAACAGGGCTACATCGAGGCCCAGGACCGCTTCGGCACGACCCGCCAGTTCCCGCTGCTGCAGTGCTCCATCTCGATCCTGAGCCTGCCCAAGGGCATGACGGTTCACCCCGACACACTCAACGACGAGATCCGCGACCTGAAACGCGCCGCCAAACGCTCCGACGACGGCCTTGCGGTCAAGTGCCTGGCGGCTTAAGGCGCATCGACCGCCGCCACTCTCCAAGCGCCTTCCCGGACGCAACGTAGCGAAGATCCGGGATCCCAGTCCCCAGTCCTGACCAATCAATTAGCACCAAATACAAGGTCCACGAATTTCAGGTCCCGGCTCGCGCTCCGCTTGGCCGGGACGGCGTGGAAAACCGTTTCCGCCTGAACCGTCTAGTCCCTTTCCAGAACCAGCCCGAAGCCAGCGAGAAGCCGTTGCAGGGCCCTGTCTTCGGGATTTGAGGTGAAGATGGCCCTGTCCGGACCAACGAATGGTTCTGTTGCAGCCCCCGTCCCAAGAACCCGGACGAGCTGGCGGGCAATGGCCTCCGCCGGATCGAGCCAGTCAACCGGCCAGGGAGCGATCTTGCGGAAGCGGTTGACCAGAAAAGGATAATGCGTGCAGGCCAGCACGACGATGTCGGTCCGCTTGCCGTCACTTTCCAGGAAGCAGTCGGAAATTTCCCCGAGCAGTTCCTCGTCCGAAACAGGCACGCCCCGCAGGTGTTTTTCGGCGAGTTCCGCCAGCGCGTGCGAGCCAACCAGGCGCACATGGCAGCGGCTGGCGAAACTGTCGATGAGGCCACGGGTATAGGCCCGGCGCACCGTGCCGGGCGTTGCCAGAACCGAG
>NZ_JBNKYW010000151.1:0-6785 GCF_050301095.1 Roseibium sp. | reverse complement strand
TTCTGATCGGTTTTTTGAATTATCTTTCCGGCGCGCGCCGGCGGGCGACATGGCAAAGACAGTGGGACAGGACCTACCGGCGTCTGGGGGTCGACGAATTCCGGACCCTGCACAGCGATCAGCACGGCCGTGTCGTCGAAGCCGTTGCGGCGGCGGACCCGGAAGCAGCGTCCTCGGCGATGGTCGAACATCTCAACACGATCATGTCCGCCATGTCGCGAGACTGATGGCGCTCCAAACCGGCCGGCTGAACCAGAACGCCGCGCCGGGCTTGGCACGGCGTTACCGCTGCGTTACATCTCGCGGGAAATGCCAAAGGAGGCAAATGATGCGCAAACCTGTCCTGATCGCGATGACAGCCCTGCTGTTCCTCTCGCCCGCGGCGGCCCTTGCGGGCGGACCGAAAGGTTGTCCTCCGGGGCTTGCCAAGAAGAATAAGGGCTGCCTGCCACCGGGCCAGGCCAAGAAAATCTACCGCCCCGGCGAGCGCCTGCAGGGTCAATACAGTGCAATCCCGAATCCCGGCCGCTACGGGCTGGATCCCGGTCAGAGCTATTACCGCCTTGGCGATTATGTCTATCGGGTCGACCGCAACACCAAAAAGGTTCTCGATCTGGTCGGTGCCGTCGCCGCAATCCTGAACTGAACGGCGGCGGCCTCCAGTATCTCGACGAACCGTCCGTGAACGGACGGCCTACTGAAGTTTTTTCAGGATCCGGACAAGCGAACGCTGCTCCGACCGGGTGAGTGCTTCAAGGGTCTGGGCCGAGATTTCGAGGCCGCTCGAAATGTTGGAAAGAAACCACCTCAAGCCGTCCGGCGTCAGGGAAATCAGTTGCCTGCGCTTGTCGTCCGGATGCTTGCGGGAATGCAGAAAGCCTCGAACGGTCAGGCGGTCGACGACGCCCTTCGTCGTCGCCACGTCGAGCCCGACCAGCCGTCCCAGCTTGTTCTGGGACACCGAGCCGCATTCCGCCAGCCGCGCCATGACCGCAAACTGGGTCGGGGTCAGGTCCCGGATTTTCTCCGTAAAGATGATGGTGTTCCGCTGATAGGCCTTGCGCAGAAGGTAGCCGATCTGGTCGTCCAGTACATAGCCATGTTCCGGCGTGCCGGTTCTACGGCTTTCCTCAGACGCCAGATCCTGAGGTTGGTCGGCTTTCCGGGTCACACTGTCTCCTGTCGGCCGCAGCGGCTAAACATGCATCACGAATTTCCTATGTCAATTCAAGTTCGGAAAAGGTCGGATGGTGCATTTCGCCGGTTTCTCATTCGAGGTGGATGACGACTGGCCCTTTAGCCGCAACACTTGTCGCCCTGCTGGATCGGCGGGCACGGTACGGTGGCATAGGAGCAGAAAACGCAGCAGTCCCCCTGCCTGGGCTGAAGCACTTCGTGGCACGCCTTGCATTCGTAGAACCATTGGCATGCATCCGACGGCATGGTCTCGGTCTCCACGTGTCCGCATTCGGGGCAGGTCAGGGTGCTTTCCAGAACAATATCCTGATCGGTCATGGCATCACATCTGCAGGATCAGGTAGTCGTTGATCCGGGTTTCGTTGAACACGACCACCCAGGCCAGTGCCGTCATCGCCGTACTGCCTGCCAGCCACCACTTCAGCTTCGCAAGGGAGTGCCTTTGAAACGCAGTCAGCCAGGACAAGGCAACTAGAACCGAGGAGACCGCCAGAACATAGTAGCTAGCGGCCGCGATTTTCCCGAAAACCGCCAGCCAACTGCCACCAACCCCGACCAGCATGAAGGTCACGGGCAGGATGCAGCAGGCGGCAACGCCAAGCGCCGAGACCGACCCCATGAAACTGAGACCCAGAAATTTCTGCATGCTCTCTCCCGGTTTTCACGTCATTGCGAAGTGACGCCCAATACCTGGAGGCATAGCATCTGTAGCAACTACAGGATCAAGCGGGACAACATCACATGATCGCGATCGGAGACGCATCGAGACGCAGTGGCGTCTGTATCGAAACCATCCGCTATTACGAGCGCGAAGGGATCGTTCCCAGGCCGCGGCGTGCCGCCAACAACAGGCGCCTCTACTCGGAGGAGGATATCGGTCGCCTGCGTCTCCTCAAGAAATTGCGCGACCTTGGTTTTCCTCTCGCGGAGGCCAGGATCCTGCTCGATCTGTCGGAAGCCCGGGAGGCGGATTGTCAAGCGGTGCGGCACCTGGCAGAGGCTCATATCTCCAATGTGGAGACCAGGATAGCCGAGTTGCGCAAACTGGAGAAAGCGCTCAAGGAACTGATCGCCAACTGCGCACGGGGCAACGTCGATTGCCCCATGCTCGGCCGGCTTCGAGCGGAGTGAAAACGGCTCCGGTCAGAAGGTGACGGTCATTTCGTCCCGGACGGACCCGTAACCGCCTGCCATCAGGCCGGTGATCCTGCCGTCCGCCAGATCCAGGTCGACGGTGATGACGCTCGGCGAAGCCGGTTTCATGAATTGACCCTGTTCGATGACAAGGCGGGACTTTCCGATCTCCAGAAAGTCATGGAGCACGCAGGCGAGGGGACCTGCCGCCATGCCGGTCGCGGCTTCCTCGTCGATCGCATAGCGCGGGGCGAACATGCGGGTGGTTGCGTCGGCGTGGGTGGCGCCGGGGTCCGTCGTGAAGACGTAGTAACCGATCAGGTCCAGCCTGTTGCTGATGTCATTGATCTTCGCCTGGTCCGGCACGATCCGCTGCAGGACCCCGGCATCGCGCACAGCAACGACGACGAAGCTGTTGCCCGTATTCACCAGCACCGGACGGAGGCGGTCGTCCAGGTCGCCGTCATCGATCCCGAGCGAAACCAGGACATCGGCCTCGCCGACGCCGCGCTCCGCCCAGTCCGCGCTCTGCTCGTACCTCGGGGCAAGCTGCTCCATATAGGCCGCGCCCTCCTTGATGATGATCTTCCGCGGTCCATCCACCGTCTCCTTCGACGTGACGCCGTCCTTTGCCCGCCCGAGTTCCGCCAGGTAGCTGAAGGTGGCAATCGTCGCATGGCCGCAGTGGGCGATCCGCCGGTTGGGCGTGAAGAAGTCCAGCTTGTAGCCCTCGGTTTCGGAGTTCGACACGAAGGCGGTCTCAGACAGGCCGATCCTGCCGGCGATCGCCAGCATGTCCTCTTCGGAAAGCCTGTCCGCGTCCAGGACAACCCCGGCCGGGTTGCCGCCGATGGAAGCCATGCCGTTCCTGCGGGTGACGAACCCGTTGACGATACGGGCGGTGATCTGTTTGCCGTCGTTCATCTCTGCGACCTTTCTTAATATTAACTGGACGCAATAATTATTCTGATATACGGCTGTTTCAATGCCACAGTACATGAACCATTTTCATGAATAACAACGACGACATCCGCAACCGCCTGATGCTGAATGCGGCGCTCTTGCACGCCATCGCGGAGGAGGGCAATTTTTCCCGGGCAGCCCAGGCCGTCGGACTGGAGCAATCGGCCGTCAGTCACCGCATCAAGTCCCTGGAGACGGCGCTCGGTATCCGGCTTTTCGAGCGCACGACCCGGCGCATCCTCCCCACAGAGGCCGGCCGGATTGTCAGTGACGCCGCGCGGCGCTGCCAGGAGATCTGGAGCAGCGCGCTGATGCACATCGCCGACGTGAAGACCTCGCGGACCCTGCGCCTGTCCGTGTCCTCGTCGGTTACCATGAAGTGGGTCGTACCGGCACTCCAGCGGGCCCAGGCCGCAGGCCTCGACCTTGTGGTCGATGTCGAGGACCGGCTTGTCGATCTCCATGCGGGCGAAGCCAAGGCCGCGGTCCGCTATGGCACCGGCCCCTATCCCGGCTTCCACGCCGAGGCGCTCCTGCCGGCATATCTCGTCCCGGTTGCCCGCCCGGGTCTCCTTCAAGGTGATATGACCCCGGACGCAGGCGCGGACGGACCGCCTCTGCTCGCCGACCGGTCCGCCCTGACGGACGGCACCGGCTACACCTGGGAAGAATACTTCAAGGGACGCAACTGGCCGCACGCCCCGGCGAAGACCGTCAACACCTTCGCCCGGGCGGATCTTGCCATTCAGGCCGCCATCGGCGGCATGGGCATCGCCCTCGGCCGCACGCTCCTGATTGAAAACGACATCGAGGCGGGTTTTCTGGAAGTTGTCGGAAAACCGGTGCCCGCAAAGTCAAAATACTGGCTGGTGACCACAGCCGCCACCGCAGACACGGAAGGCTACCGCGACCTGAGGGACTGGATCGCCAGCGAAGCGACCACCGCGCGCAGGCAGCACGAACAGCTGTTCAGCCGAACCTGACGGCCTCCCTGATAACTTATTGGTTTCAATAGAAGTCGAACGGGATTAGCGCGCACCTCCGCTCACAACGCTTCAGCGCATATTATTGATTATGGAACTTTTGCCGTCTTAACGCGACAACTCTGCGTCCGGATTTGTCTTGACCCTGGGGTCTAAACACCGCTGTGACGGCATTTGACTGATCGAATGGCTTGGCGTTTTCCAACGGTGCAAACACAAGTCAGGACGAAAAAATCTCTCATATTTTCAATTGCTTGAAACATGTTTGCGACAAAGCAAACGGGCGCCTTCGCTTCGTTTTTGCAATGATTGTTGCATGATTTTAATTTTATGATAGTTTCTTTGCATAACTCGATGGGGGAACAATGCCAGAAGCGACTTCCTTTAACGCTGCAATCGAAACCTTTGAGGGCAAGTTGACGGCCGCGGACCGGACGTTGATTTCAATCATCCTCAACGACCCGCGCGCCGTCCTCTACGGGTCTGCTTCCGAATTGGCCGCTCAGGCCGATGTCCACGCGTCCACCGTCGTGCGCCTGGCAAACAAACTGGGCTTCAGTGGATATCAGGACATGCAGCAGCGGCTGCGCGAAGATTCGGACCTGATGGCAGCCCAAAGCGACCGCACGCAGATCAGGCGGGACCGGATTGAACGCGGCTCGAACCTGGAAAAACTCATCGAAAGCGAAATCGCGGCCCTCTCGGCCATCGCCAACACGATGGACCAGAAGCAGATAGACAATGCTGCGGACGTACTGCGCGAAGCGCAGACGATCTTCATTCTCGGACGCGGCAGCGCCGCCCCGCCCATCACGCATTTCGACCGGCGCCTCAGACGGATCGGCTTTCGCACGGAAGTTATTCTGAACATGCAAAGGCGGGATCTCGCCGAACACCTGATGACCATTCGCAAGGGCGACGCGGTGGTGATCTTCGCCTTCCAGGCGCCCGCCTCCCTGCCGACGGGCTATGCCGCCATAATCGAACATGTTGCCGAGATCGGCGCCAGGTCCATCGTCATCTCCGATGCGAGCGGCCCCACCTTGAGGCCCCGGGCAAATGTCACCCTCAGTGTCACGCGACCCGACGAAGGCGAAATGCAATTGCGGACCGGACACATGCTGGTGTGCGAAGCACTGGCCATGACACTCGCGCACCAGGATCCCGAGCGCGCCCTCGAGGGGCTGGAAGCGCTCGAGTCGCTTCGGACCAAACTCGACAACCACAAGGATTGAGAATGACCAGCTTTGCCTTATCGGATCGAAGTTACCGCGCTCCCGTCCTGCGCAAACTGACCGATCCCGTCAATATTCTGCTGCTGATTTTCCTCGCTGTCCTCGCCTATCTCGTGGTCTGGCCCTTCGTGCAGCTGGTCATTCACACGTTGATGTGGGGCGAAGGCGACTTGCGGCTGTCGCGCGAGGCCGTTCCCGGCAGTTTTACCTTCTTTCATTGGCTGCAGGCGTTTTCCGGCCCCCTGTCCGCGAAGATGCTCTACGGGCCGCTGATCAACACACTGACGACAGGCATCGCGGCAACACTCATGGCACTTCTCGCCGGCGGGTTGCTCGCATGGTGCGTGGTCCGGTCGGACATGCCGGGTAAGAACTGGCTGCAACCGATTCTGACGCTTCCCTATATCGTGCCTTCCTTTGCCATCGCGCTTGCCTGGGAAGCGGTCTTTCGAAGCCCCAGGGTCGGCGGTCAACCCGGACTCTACGAGGCCCTGACCAACAGCTCTCCGCCGGAATGGCTCTCCTACGGAACCGTGCCGATCTCCATCACGCTCGCCATTCACTATTTTCCCTTCGCCTATCTGCTGGTCTCCGGTGCCCTGGCGACCATTGACTCCCAGATGGAGGAAGGCGCCCTGATCGCGGGAGCCGGACGGCTGACGATCCTGCGCCGGATCACCTTTCCGGTTGTTGCCCCTGCCTTTGCCGCCGCCTTCATTCTGACGTTCGGCAAGACCATCGGCCAGTTCGCCTTGCCGTTCCTGCTGGGGGCTCCGACCCAGTTCCACACAGTGGCCACCATGGTCTACGCGAACCTCGCCCTCGGCCTCGATTCCCTTGCCTATGTCCTGGCCATTGTCCTGATCGCCATGTCGCTGGCAGCGATCTGGGCGTCAAACCGGTTCGTCGGCAAAAAGTCGCGGCGTTTTGAAACCATCAGCGGCAAGGGCTTCCGAAGCCGCGTGATCGCGCTCGGGAACTGGCGCTGGCCCGTCTTCTGCGCCGCCGCGGCCTTCGCATTTGTTGTCGGGATCCTGCCGCTCATATTGCTCGGCGTGCAGTCGGTCATGCTGATCGACGGCTTCTACGGCTGGGACAATCTGACGGCCCACTTCTGGCTCGGGACGTCCAATCCAGAAATCGCCTTCGGAGAGCCGGGCGTCATTCACAACAGCAACATCCTCGGCGCCACCTGGAACACGCTGAAGCTGGCCTTTGTCACGGCGATCATTGCATCCGTCCTCGGGCTGATCATCGCCTACATCGTCGTACG
>NZ_JBNKYW010000150.1:0-12710 GCF_050301095.1 Roseibium sp. | reverse complement strand
GTGTGCAGGGCGAGCGCGATACCGTCCATGACCGGCATCTTGATGTCGGAGAGCAGAAGATCGTAGCTTCCCTGTTCACGCGTCAGGATCTCCACGGCCTCGCCGCCGTCCTCCGCCGCCTCGACGGAGTGCCCGTCAAGTTCGAGGGCGCGTTTCACGAAGCTGCGAACCGCTTCATCATCTTCCGTTAGAAGAATGCGAGCCATGCTCACTCTCCTGTCTTGCCGTCAGCTGCCGCCTCCTCGGGCGCAACAACGTATCCAATATAGGGCAACTGCCGCCAAGCGTGGCCCATATCCATACCATATCCGACGACAAACTTATCTGGACAGGCAAATCCTACATAATCGGCAGATATGGCAGCTTTGCGGCGCTCGGGTTTGTCGAGCAAGGCTGCGATTTTTACCGAGCGTGCACTCCGTTTCATCAAGCGTTCACGTGCGAAGGCGAGTGTGCGGCCTGATTCGAGAATATCGTCTACCAGAATGATATCGCGTCCGTTAACGTCACTTTCAACATCGCGCAAAATGCGGATGTTGTCCGACCCTTCCGTACCGGCGCCATAAGAAGACAGGTGGATGAATTCCATTTCCGGCTCCAGTCCCACCCGGTGCATGGCCCGCACAAGGTCGGCGGCAAAAATGAAGCTGCCTTTCAGAACTGCGACGACGAGCAGATTGTTGGGCTTGCCCTCGGCAATCTCCTCCGCGAGCGAGTGCACTCTTGTTGCAATGGCGTCTTCGTCGAACAGCGTGCGGATATTTGCGGTCATGGTCACTCGAGAACTATTTGGCGTTTGCCGCGATCGACAAATCGCACCTGGATATCGGAAGCGTCCTTGGGCGGGTCGGCCAGGATGGTTCTGAACCGGGTCTCGTCAAGGGCATTCAGGGCTTTCGTCCGGGGCTCTACCGTCCAAGCGTAAACTTCCTGCAAATCGCTGCTGCGAATGGACAGCCGCACCGCCGGTATCGAGTTCGATTGGTCGAGAAGGTTCCGGATCGACCCCTCAACTACCAGAACGCGCTTGCCGTCTTCAACCTCCGTAAAGGTTCTTAGGTTTCGAAATTCCAAACCCCGCAGGTTCACGTCGAAACCGATCAGCTGGAACAGGCTGGCCAGATCGGGCGATTGCTTGACGATGGTGTCGCGCATCAGGACGAAGGCAATGCACAGCGCAAGCGCGAAACCGAAGATCGCGACCCCGCCGATGCGCCGGTAGTTGCGCCGTCCGAGCCATCGCAGCACCGCGCCGATGTGATCGCGGCGGAACTTGTCCGGGTTGACGATGATCTTCGGACGCTTGGCAAGGGTTTCGATGTCGGTGAGGTCCTCCTCCGCAGCGTCCTCGTCCTCAAGATCGGCGGTGAACTTCCGCTCATCCGCGGCATCTGAACCCTTTTGGGGGGGCGGTGTGCCTTTCTCTTCTTCCTGGTCATCGCTGCCGGGTTCCGGACCGGCTTCGTCCGCCGGTTCCTCCGCGGCCGTCACATCCTCCGCGGCATCGGCGTTCCAGTCTTCTTCGTCCGTTACGCTCACGTCCGCTTCGGCGGAGCCGTCATCGGCCGCTTCGAAGTCGACGCTTCCTTCCTCGAATTCCGGGGAAACGAACCATCGGGTGCCGCACTTGGCGCATTTGACGCTGCGCCCTTCCGGACCGAGCGCTTCCGCCTTGATCTCGTAGGACGTCTTGCAGTCGGGACACTTGATCTTCATGCGCGAAGACCTTTCGCCATGGCATGTTCATTC
Source organism: Roseibium sp. (assembly GCF_050301095.1). GTDB lineage: Bacteria > Pseudomonadota > Alphaproteobacteria > Rhizobiales > Stappiaceae > Roseibium. The sequence continues at coordinate 10,961 of NZ_JBNKYW010000150.1, read as the reverse complement.
GGTTTTCGGCAAGGCTATCGGGAGCAAAGGACCGGGTCGCGATCCTGAACCAGGCGCCTTTGCCGCGGGACGCATGGCCACTCTGCATGGATCCGGGAGACGGTGCCGGCAAATCCCCGGCAAATCCCCAGTTATTCCAGTGACGGGTTTTCCACTTCCTAATGGACCTTTATATGATTAATGCAGCGTTAACGCCCTGGCTATAGCGTTCGGACCATCAACAGGAGTCAAAGGCGTGATCCGCTTCGAAAATGTCGGATTGAGATACGGGATGGGACCCGAAATTCTGCAGGATCTGACTTTCCGGATCGAACCGCAGTCGTTCCAGTTCCTGACCGGCCCTTCCGGGGCGGGCAAGACCAGCCTGATCCGGCTCTTGTTCATGTCGCTCCGGCCGACGCGCGGGCTGATACGGGTGTTCAACCGCGACCTCAGCGTGATCGAAAAGCAGGAGCTGCCGAAGCTCAGGCGCAAGATCGGCGTCGTCTTTCAGGATTTCCGCCTGCTGGACCACCTGACAACCTACGAAAACGTGGCGCTGCCGCTCAGGGTGCTCGGCAAGGAGGAAAGCGAATACCGCTCCGACGTAATCGACCTGCTCAAGTGGGTTGGCCTCGGTGAACGGATGCATGTGCTGCCGCCGGTGCTTTCGGGCGGTGAAAAACAGCGCGCGGCGATTGCGCGGGCCCTGATCACGCGGCCGGAAGTTCTGCTCGCCGACGAGCCGACCGGAAACGTCGACCCGCCGCTCGCCCGCCGCCTGCTGCGCCTCTTCATCGAGTTGAACAAACTCGGGACTTCCGTGGTAATAGCAACGCACGATATCGCATTGCTGGAACAGGTAGACGCCCGGCGCATGGTGCTGGCGGACGGACGCCTCTCGATTTTTGACTAGGCGGCGGAATGGCACAGTCGGAAGACGATAAGAAAAAACGGGCTGCTGCCGCGCAGGTGAAGCCGCCACGGCGTCGCGTGGATCGGCCGCGTCTGCCGAAGCGGGTCAAACGCAAGCCTGCCGCGAGGGCGCAGACCGCTGCGGCGGGCGACGACGCCAAGCTGCGGCCGGCGGCGGCGATCGTACCGCCCCAGTCGGTTGCCGGCCGGGCGCTGACCCTTGTCGTCGCCATCATGAGTTTCCTGGCCTGCCTGACGGTCGGGGCGGTTTCCGTCGTCTGGGACGCGGCCGATGCATGGCAGAACGATCTCGTCCGTGAGATCACCATACAGATCCGCCCGACCGAAGGCGTCGACATGCTCCGGGAGATCGACAAGGCGGTGGCGCTGGCGCAGGAATTTCCCGGGATCGAATCCGTCCGTGCCCTGTCGGACGCGGAAACGAAAGCCCTTCTGGAACCCTGGCTCGGCGAAGGACTGCAGCTCGACGGCCTGCCCGTGCCGCGGCTGATCCAGATCACGATTGCCGATCCGGCGCTTTTGAACCTGCCGCAGCTCAGCGCCCAGATCTCCCAGACCGTGGTTGGTGCCAGCGTCGACGATCATTCGGTCTGGACGTCCCGGCTTTCGGCGATGGCGGGCGCCGTTGTCGTCGGCGGCTTTGCCATCATGGTGCTGGTGATGGGTTCGATGGTGCTGAGCGTCGTCTTTGCGACGCAGGCCGCCATGGCAGGCAACAAGGATGTCGTCTCGGTGCTGCATTTCGTGGGAGCGGAAGACAGTTTCATCGCACGCGAGTTCCAGAGGCACTTTCTGATGCTGGGCCTGAAAGGGGGGGTGTCGGGCGGCGTCGCGGCGATCTTCTGTTTTCTCGTCCTGGACATGTTGACCCGGCAAGGGTCCGGCCAGGCGGGTTCGGATCAGCTCTCCGCCCTGTTCGGCACCGTTTCGGTAAGCCTGCCGGGGTATCTGGGTGTATTTGCGGTTGTTTTCCTGGTTGCCATCCTGACGGCGTTGACCTCCGGGCTGGCGGTCAAGGCCCATCTTGCGAAAGTGGATTGATTTTGACTTTCGGGCCCATAAAATTGACAGGCCTGACCGAAGTGGGCGACAAAACGGGCGTGAAGGTCTGCGTCGCTCTCCCAGTTTGCCGTCGTGACGTCAGAGCCATCGATTTCGTGGACCCTTAATCTGAGGTGAATGCCGCGAAATCGGCCGAATCAAATAACATGGTCACACCATGATGCACGCAGATACAGTCATCGATCCGGCAGCGAATGACAGTGTTTCCATCATTTCGGAACGCTGTGGCAGCAAGCTGCAGGAAAAGGCGCCGGACAAGGGATCCGGCACGGACGGGTCCGGCAAGCGGAAAAAACGCTTCGGGCTGCGTATCCTGTTTGTTGCCGTCATTGCCGCACTTGCGGCGGGGGCCGTGGGCGAATTTGTGCTGTTCGCCCGCAACGTGGCGGCCATGCATGTTCCCGAAAAGGTGCGTGCGGATGCCATTGTCGTCCTGACCGGAGGTCATGCCCGGGTCTATGAAGCCGTGCGCCTGCTGGAGGAAGGCAAGGCCAGCAGGCTCCTGATTTCCGGAGTTCATCCCGGCACGACGCGCAAGCAGCTTGCCGCCGTCACGTCATCCAGAAAACCGCTTGAAGCTTCCAGTGTCGACCTGGACCGGGTTGCGCTCAACACGGCGGGCAATGCTGCCGAGACGGCTGCCTGGGTCCGCAAGAACGGCTTTTCGAAACTTGTTCTGGTGACCAGCGCCTATCACCTGCCAAGGGCGGAGGTCGAACTCTCCGGCGCCATGCCGGAAGTCGAGATCATCGCTTATCCGGTGTTCTCGAAGGATCTCAACCTGGATGCCTGGTACAGGGAAGCGGCGACGATCCGGCTTCTCTTGCGCGAATATGTGAAGTATATCCTCGCACGGCTGCGGATTACCGTGCAGGGTGTGCACTGACGGCAGTCTGATCTTACTTGCCTTTTCCAGACCTCAAGGTGCCATGCTTCTTCTGCGTTCGACCCTTTTTCAGGTTTCCTTCTACATCGTCACCTTGCTGCTGATGATCATGTTCTCGCCGGTTCTTCTTCTGCCGCGCAAATGGGGCTGGTGGGTCGTGCCGACATGGTCGAACATCCTGCAGTTCGTGATGCGGGTGACGGGCGGCATCAAGGTGGAAGTCCGTGGCCGGGAAAACCTGCCGAAAGGCGGTTACATCGCGGCGATGAAACATCAGTCGGCCTGGGAAACGGTTGCGCTGATCCCGCTGTTCCGAAGCCCGACCTTCATCCTGAAGCGCGAACTGCGCTGGATCCCGATCTTCGGCTGGTACACGGCGAAGTTCAAACAGATCCCGATCAACCGGGGCAAGCGTTCCGCAGCGCTTGCGGCAATGATGGAAGCAGCCAAGGAAGCAATTGCCGAAGAGCGCCAGATCCTGATCTTTCCGGAAGGCACCCGCCGCCCGGCGGGTGGCGAACCCAAGTACAAGTTCGGTATCGCGCATCTCTACCGCGACCTGAAATGCCCGGTGGTGCCGATTGCGCACAACGCAGGCCTTTATTGGCCGAGGGCCTCCTGGAAAGTGTTTCCAGGCACCGTGATCGTCGAAATCCTGCCGCCGATCGAACCGGGACTGTCGCCGAATGCGTTCTACGAGCGGATGGTCACCGACATCGAAACGGCCAGCGACCGCCTGATTGACGAGGCGCGCGCGGCACGGCGTCCCTCACCGGTGCTGGACAATGTCGATACGCTGAAAAGCGCCGGTTGAACGCCGGCCGTTTCACTGGTCGGGTTCCACGAAATCAAAAAAACGGCCGTCCCGGGGGAAGCGGGACGGCCTGGAGGAAACGCGGATCCGACCTTCAGTGAGCCGCGTTGCCGGCCTGCGCGGTCTGCAAGCGCGTCAGGCCGATATGAAGGGCGCCGCCGAGGACAGCACCGATTACCCAGCCGTAGCCGGAAAGCTCCGAGAGAGCCGGAAGCCAGACCGTGGCGACGGAGAACAGGGCAGCGATCGCAAAGGCAGCGATGGCCTTCATGTTCCAGCCATTGTTGTAGTGGTACTTGCCTGCCGGATCGGACGAGAACAGATCGTCGATGTCGATCTCCTGCTTGTGCACCAGGTAGTAGTCGGCAACCAGGATCCCGTAGAGAGGTGCCAGGAAAGCGCCAAGCGTATCCACGAAACCGGCAATGCCGATATTGGAAATCACCGTCACCCAGAGCGCGCCGATGAAGAAGGCGATAACAGCGGTGATGATGCCGCCGGTCCTGGCGGAGATCTTTTCCGGGTTCAGGTTGGCAATGTCATATGCGGGCGGAATGAAGTTGGCGACAAGGTTGATGCCAACGGTGGCCGCGAAGAAGGTGACGGCGGCGATCAGCGTCAGGAAGACGTTGTCGACGCGGTCGACGATATCGGCCGGGTTCACCAGTTTCTCGCCGAAGAGCACGACCGTGCCGGCGGTCACGAACAGGGCGATGAACGAGAAGAACGCCATAGACACGGGCAGCCCCCAGAAGTTTCCGCGTTTCATCGCGGGTTCATTGGAAACGAAGCGGGAGAAGTCGCCGAAGTTGATCACCACAGCGGCAAAATAGGCGATCATCGTGCCGACGACGGCGATGAAGGCAGCGACAGGACCGCGCGGGTCGGACGCATGGCTGCCTTCGAAGATCGTACCGAGCGCGGAGAAGATGCCGTTGCCGGCCTTCCACCAGATCACCAGACAGAGCGCGATCATGACGACATAGACGAAGGGACCCGCCCAGTTGAGGAACTTGCCGACCCAGTCGATGCCCTTCATGAAGAGCGCGACCTGAAAGACGCAGACGATCAGATAGGAAACCCAGCCGATGGCGGTCATGCCCAGGAATTCCGCCCCGCCCTCCAGGCCGAGCAGTGTGTTGAGCAGAAGAGCCACGGCTGTGGAGGCGAAATAGGTCTGCACGCCGTACCAGAAGATCGCGACGATACCGCGAATGAGAGCGGGGAAGCGGGCGCCGTAGACCCCCATGGAAGCTCGCGCGATCACGGGATAGGGAACGCCGTGCTTGACGGACGGACGGCCGGTCAGGTTCACCAGAATCATGACGAAGAAACCGGCCAGCACGATGGCTGCGAAGACCAGCCAGCCGTTGAGGCCATAGGTGATGAACAGCGATGCCGCCAGCGTGTATCCGAACAGGCTCTGGATATCGTTGTTCCAGACGTTGAAGATTTCGAAGGCGCCCCATTTGCGTTTGTCCGCCGGGATCGGCGCAAGGTCCTCGTTATAGAGAGCACCGTCTTGCGTTCCGGCTTCGCCAGGTAGATTAGCCATTTTCCCCTCCTCGCAGCCGCCCTCCCGGCGGCCAGTCGACATTAGGCTGTGAATCTTTCAAAACTGAACTTGTATCTAACATTTTAGATGTCATACTAGTTATCAGACTATATAAAATTTCAAGTAAGACTTTATTGGAATGCCGGGAAATGCAGGCGGAGCGCAAGAATGACCGGGGCGGGCAAAAGTGAGCTGCTGATGGACAGGGCGCATGAGGCGCTTCTGGCGACACTTCGGGACGGGCGCCTGCGGAACGGCCAGTTCGTGTCGATGTCGCAGCTTGTGGACCTGCTGGACTTTCCCATTGCGCCCGTGCGGGAAGCCGTCAAGCAGGCCAGCTCCCAGGGGTTGCTTGTGACGCTGCCGAAACGCGGTGTGCAGGTCATGGAGGCGAGTCCGGAAAACATTCGCGAATGTCTCGATGTGCGTCTGGTCTACGATCAGGAAGGCGCCCGGCGGCGGATTGAGAACAATGCGCTGGAAGGTCTGGAGACACTTCGACGTCACCATGAGGAATTGCGCGATGCGGCCAGGGCAGGCGCCTCGGGGCACATGCCACCAATGGCAATAGAGGTCGACCTTTCGCTACACAATTATCTCAGCGAAGGTCTCGGCAATTCGTTGTTGCAGGCTTCCTACACTGCCAACCGGACACGCATCGCCATCATCCAGAACGCGCGGCCCTTTCTGCAGGACCGGATCGTATCGGCGATGGAGGAGCATCTTGCCGTCATCGAGGCGCTGGAAAAGCGGGATGCTGAAACGGCGGTCGGGGCGCTGCGTTATCACTGCGAGCAGACCCTGCGCTGGTGGGGCGTGACCTGAGCCGGTGTTTCCGGTGCGGCGGTCTTACCGTCCCGCCATTGCCTTCAACTGTGCTGCGAGCCAGGCAAGGTTTGTATCGGCAATGCCCATCTCTTCCAGATGGGCAGCGGTGTTGATGACATATTCCGGGTTCTTGCCGGACTTGCCGACGGCGCCGGTCACGATGTCGAGTTGCCGTTCCAGGGGCAGCGCACCGGCATATTGCTGGTGGGCATGGTCGACCATATAGACCAGCGCCTCTACCTTTTCACCGCTTTCCAGTTCGATATTATGCCAATGCTCCTTGTAGACCATGGTGGTCTGCTCTCGCGCGCGCAGGTATTCCAGCGTTCCCGGCCAGATGTCTTCGGAGACCTGATAGGCCATGCCGTGGCAGGCGCCACCATTGTCCAGGCCGAAAACGAGCCCGGGCCTTTCCTGCGTTCCTCGGTGAACCCAGGAATAGACGCAAAGGGCGCGATGGGCCCCGCGCAGCAGCGCCTGTTCGGCCCGCAGATGTTCAAATCCGGGGTTCCACATCAATGACCCGTAGCCAAAGACCCAAAAATCGCTCATATCGACCTGACTTTTCTTCCGCAGCTGCGGAGATAACAAGCCGGACCCGCCGTTTCAATGCCGACCTTCGGCGTCGAACTTCGAATCCGGCGCCCGGATGGCGGATCAAAAGAGAGTTCGAACCGTGACAACACCCTCCACGAAACCGGCCGGCTCTACCAGGCGGCGCTATGTTCTCCTGATCGGTGCCCTCGTGCTCGTGGCCGCCGGCTGGTCGGCGGCCTGGTTCTATGGCCGATCCGAGCTGGCCGGGCAGATCGACCTGCAATTGGCCGGGTTGTCCCGGCAGGGTTTTGAGGTTTCCTGTCAGGACCTGTCCATCGCGGGCTACCCGTTCCGCTACGAGGTGCGGTGTCACGATGTCGTTTCGTCGAACAAGGCGGGGGCAACAGGCACGTTGGGCACCCTGACGGCGGTGGCGCTTATCTACAATCCCTGGCACGTGATCTTCGAGGCCGGCGGGCCGGCCCGGTTGACCGATCCGCTGCAAGGCCTCGCCGGAGATTTCGGCTGGGAGTCGGCCCGCGCAAGTCTGAAAATGTCCGAAGGTTCCCTTGGTGCTCTGGATGCCGTCGTCAGCAAACCGGACGCCGTCATCGAAGGCCCCTATTCCGCTGGCCTGTTCGCGGCCGACAAGGCCGAAGTGCATCTCAGGGAAGCGCCGAACCTTCCCGGCGCCCTGGAGAGTTTCCTCTCCCTGACCGCCTTGAAGCTGAAATCCCTGCCCGACCTGAAAGAGACGGTCTCGCTCAGGGCGCAATCGCGGATCACGGGCGGCATGGGCCTGTTCGCGGGGGCCAATACGGCGCAGCTGGTTCAGGCAAACGACGGCGAATTGCCGGTCGAGCTTGTCCTGTTTGAGGCAACCCTCGGGGAAAGCCGTGTCAATGCGGCCGGGGACCTTGTGGTTTCCGGAGACGGGATGCTGTCGGGAACGCTGGATCTGACGGTCGGCAATGCGGACGCCCTGCTGGAAACACTGAAGCCCCTGTTTCCGCCGCAGGACAGTTCCCTTGCGCTGCTCGACGGGGTTTTGAAGAGCCTCGAGCCCTCCGCCCAGGAAATCGATGGCGTCTCGACCATCGCGTTGCCGGTGCAGATCGACCACGGGCTCGTCCGCATCGGCCTGTTGCCGCTTGGCCAGATCCCGCCGCTGTTTCTGGCGGGGACCTGAAGGTTTTTCACTCCTGCGTCATTCCGGTTCAAACGAAGGCGCTCACGTGCCACGCGGTCCGGAATGACGGTGAATGAGGCAAGACCGCATCAATCGCCGGCAATCCGGTCGATCGGGATGAGATAGCTCTTGCGGTGGTCCGGTTCGGCAATCTTCTCATAGAGCGCGACAGCCGGAGTGTTCTTGCCAGGAACCAGCCAGCGCAGATGCAGCCAGCCGCGGTTCTTGCCCTCGACTTCGAGGTGTTCGATCATCTTGCGGCCGATGCCCATGTTCCGGTAGTCCGGATGCACATAGATGTCGTCCATCTGACCGATCCGGAGGCCGGTGATCAGTTCGGGAAGATCGAAATAGACGGCAAATCCGATCAGTTTATCGTCCTGGTAAGCTCCGATTACTTCCGCTGTTTTGTCGCCCAGGATCCGTTCGGCGTAATATTGGTCCGGACGGCGCGGCGCGCCCCGTTTCAACGCCTGGGCATTTTCCGCAATAAGCGGTGCGAGCTGGTGAGCGTTCTCCGGCCCGAGAACCCTGATGTCCGTTTTCGTCATGAAGTCTCCGGAAGTGGCAAACTTTGAAGTGGCCACACAATGTCCCGAAACCCGGCCAGGGATCAAGGATCTGAATCAAATTCCCGGTACGGCTTTCGTTCTTCCCCGATTCATGCCATGAGCGATGTCGGGAAAAGAGACGGGTTTTGGCGATGACGGACACGGCCAGGTTGAAAGCGACGGGCATTGGCCTCAGCGCGGTGCTGATGTGGGCGACGCTTGGCCTGTTCGGTGCCGGCTCCGGCAAGGTTCCTCCCTTCCTGCTCAATGCGCTCTGCTTCGGCATCTCCGGATCGGCGGCCTTCCTCTGGCTTGCTGTGACCGGGAAACTGTCCCTTTTGAGGCAACCGTTGAAGATCTGGGCCTTCGGCACGATCGGCCTTTTCGGATTTCATTTCTTCTATTTCACCGCCATCCGCAACGCGCCTCCCGTGGAGGCGAATCTCATCAACTACACCTGGCCGTTGCTGATCGTGCTGTTTTCAGCCTTTCTGCCTGACGAAAAACTGCGGCTGCACCACCTGATCGGAACGGTACTGGGGCTCGGTGGCGCGGCGCTGCTGATCTCCGGCGGTGAGGGCCTTCAGTTTTCCGGCGGATCGATGCTCGGCTACGGAGCCGCGGTCGCCTCGTCCCTGTTCTGGTCCAGCTATTCGGTTCTCTCCCGCCGTCTTGGCGCGGTCCCGACGGAAGCGGTCGCCGGTTTCTGCCTGCTGACGGCGCTCCTGTCGGCGGTCTGCCATCTGGCGCTGGAGGAAACGGTGCTGCCGGCAACCACGCTGGAGTGGGGATCCGTGCTGGCGCTCGCCGCCTTTCCGGTTGGGCTTGCCTTTTTCACCTGGGACATCGGCGTCAAGCGGGGCGACATCCAGGTCCTGGGCGCCGCTGCCTATTCGGCACCGCTGTTGTCGACGCTGCTTTTGATCGCGTTCGGTTTCGGTTCGCTGACGATCTTCGTCGGGTTGGCCTGTCTGGCGATCACGCTTGGCGCCGTCATCGCGGCAAAGGACATGATCTTCAAGCGGCGGACACGCGAAAAGCCGGCGGAATAGAGCCAAACTTCCCTTCCCCCTTCGGACAATTCCCCTTCGACTGGCGATCCGCTAGGTTTACCCGAAATCCGTTTCGCCAAACCAGGACCTCCCGATGACCGCACAATTCCGCCCCCGCCGTTCCGCCCTCTACATGCCCGGTTCCAATGCACGGGCGCTGGAAAAGGCCAGAACGCTGGACGTGGATTGTCTGCTTCTGGATCTTGAGGATGCCGTCGCACCCGATGCCAAGGATCTTGCCCGCACGCAGGTTGTCGACGCGGTGACGGCCGGTGGTTATGGCTCCCGGGAAGTCGTCATCCGCATCAACGGTCTCGACACGCCCTGGGGCGAAACGGATCTGGAAGCGGCCGTCAAGGCCAATCCGGATGCCATCCTGGTGCCGAAAGTGAACACACCCGCCGACCTGCAGCGGATCGCGCACAAGCTCTCCGTTCACGGGGCCTCGTCCGGGCTCAAGCTCTGGGCGATGATGGAAACGCCGGAGGCGATGCTGAATGCGGGCGCCATCGGTGCCTGCGGCCGGGACCCTGAAGTGCGGCTGTCGTGTTTCGTCATGGGAACCAACGACCTGGCCAAGGAGACACGGGCGCGCCTCACGCCTGGCCGGGCGGCGATGATGCCTTGGCTGATGACATGTGTGGCGGCGGCCCGCGCGGGCGGCATCGATATTCTGGACGGGGTCTACAACGCTTTTCAGGATGAGGACGGCTTTGCCGCCGAATGCGCGCAAGGGGTCGACATGGGCATGGACGGCAAGACGCTGATCCACCCGAAGCAGATTGTGCCCTGCCACGCCGCTTTCAGCCCGTCTGAAGAGGAAATCGCCTGGGCGCGCAGGATCAACGAGATCTTCGCCGAGCCGGAAAACGCCGGAAAGGGTGCGATCCAGGTAGACGGCAAGATGGTGGAAAGGCTACATGCGGACATGGGCAAGCGGGTGATCGCCATCGCCGACGCCATCGCAGCCCGGTCATGACAAGAACCACGAGACACCCATGAAACTTTACCGGTTCATCACCAACGTGGACGACAGCGAGTTCTGCCACCGCGTCACCCAGGCGCTCAACAAGGGCTGGGAGCTCGCCGGTTCCCCCTCCCTCACCTATGACGCAACGCGCGGCGCCACGATCTGCGGCCAGGCCGTGACGAAGGAAGTCGACGGCGTCGAATATTCGCGCGACATCAAGCTCGGCGATTACTGAAAGCTGATATCTAGGGCCTTTGTCCCGGACAGGCTGGCAGCGGCAGGTTCCGCTACCGGCCGGACCCGGCCACTTCGGCTTTCGCCGTCCCGCCGCGAGCGCGGCCGTTTGACGCTACCCAAGCGGCAAGCGAACAAACGCGAGGTTCATTCGTCCCTATTCGGTCCAATGACCATCGGGCGGACGAGATTACGCCGCAGGGCGAGGCTTTCAACCGCAATGCCGGCAATGTGTATCACGGCAAGCACGAGCATGAGATTGGCGGCTCCTTCGTGGATTTCCTCGGCAACTTCGCGAAGGATGTTCTCTTCGTCTTCGCCGGTGTCTTCCGCTTTGAGCAATGCAGACCAGTCGCCTGCGGCGACAG
>NZ_JBNKYW010000149.1:0-4330 GCF_050301095.1 Roseibium sp. | reverse complement strand
CGGCGCCGGAGTCTTCGTCCTCTGCGAGCGTGTCTTCGTAAAGCCCGTTGATCCCGAAGTTCGTTGTCAGGCGCGGCATGATGGGATAGTTGACACCGACAATGCCGCTGATCAGGACCTCGTCGGTGTCGTTTGCCGCGTTGGTTCCGGCGGAATCGACTACTTCGCGAAGGGCGCGCAGGGCGGAGGTTACCGTATAGGGAGCCTCCCGCGGGCGCCAGAAGCTCTGCGAGACGGCCTGCAGGGAGAGCCGGTCGCGCGAGCGCGAATCCTGATCCTCCTCCTCGCGGATCGCGGTGATGCGGTTCTGCAGATTGAACTGTGAATTGGGCGTATAGGCGTGGCTGAGAGTCACGAGGCCAGTCAACTGGTCCTCATCCTCGTCCTCCGGGTCACTCGCGGAAAATTCGCTCTGTGAGTATTCGAGGTTCAGTGTCGTCGCGTTGTCGATAAAGTTCTTGTTCACCGTGAGGCCGAGGGTGAGGTCCTCCTGAAAGCCCACTTCTTCCTGATCGACCGTCTGGTAGGTGAAGCGGCTGAAGGTCTTCAGATCGTTCGAGATGGACGCTCGGTTGGTGACGTTGACGCGATCGCGCACGAAGTCGAACCCGAAGCTGCCTTCGGTCCGGCTGTCGGTGTGGCTGTAGTTGATCGTCGAGGGGTACTGGCTGATCGGCAGGATTCCCAGGGTCATGTCGCCGCTGACCACCAAAGCATTGTCGTTGTTGATGCCGCCCTCGACGAAGCGATGGGTCAGGGAGGCGCCGCCTTCCGTCGTCACGAACCAGGGCTGCCAGACATAGCTTTTTGCGCGCAGGGTGCCGGTCACGGAGTTGCTGTATTCGCGCGGTTCCTCGTCGAACTGACGCGTTTGTGTGACATTGCCGATCGAGCCGGACAAAGCCACCGGTGGCAGGGTCGACATATCCGTTGAGCTGCAGGCAGTCATCTCACACCCAATCAGACAAATGACTGTGAGTCGGAGGGACCTCGCGGGGAGGGGGAGCCGGCACATAACCGCTTGCAGGGAGAGCAATGAAGATCATTCGACTTTCGCGGTTCCCTCCTCGCCCGGTATGACAATGTCCGCCTTGGCCCGCAGGTCGGCCAGAAACCCGCTCCAGCGTGTCTCAGAGTGCTCACGCTGATAGAGCTTCAGTACCCGGTCGCGCACCTCGGCAAATTCTCTGATCTGGGGCGCACTTCGTTCTTCGAGACGAAACAGCGTGTAGCCCTCGAGAACCTTTACCGGCGGAGACAGCTCTCCCTCGCCCAAGCGGTCGACCGCCTCCTGGGCCGATGCAGACAGCATGCCGCTGTGGATGAAACCGAGGTCGCCGCCTTGCGCAGCCGAGGCATGCGTCGAGATTTCCCTTGCCTTTTCCTCGAAGCTGGCGCCCGCGATGATATCTGCCGCCACAGTTTCGGCGGTTTGCCGCGCCTTTTCCCAGGTGGCGGCGGTTTCCCAGGGCGGAACGCCGATCAGGATCACCTTAAGGTTGGCACGCGAGGGCTCGGTGAATCGCTCGATATTGTCCCGGTAGAAAACCGTGAGAGCCTCATCTCCCGGGTCCTTGACCTGGCGGACGGCATCCTCCAAGGCGGAAACCTTGCTGCGCTCGATCAGCGCCGTGCGAAGCTGCGCCTCGTCGGCCTGGATCTGCTCCCAGGCTTCGGTGCCCTTGTAGCGCTCTTCAAGGCGCGCCATCTGCCGGTTGACAGCTTCGGGATCCTCCTCAAGTCCGCGCCTTGCGGCCTCGTGCACAAGAAGCCGTTGCAGAATCAGCGCTTCTGCGGCTTCCGACTTGACGGCTTCAAGACCGCCTTCCGGGACGCGGTGATAGAACTTGCTGCGAGCGAACTGGAGGAGAAAGGTCTGAAACTGCGACTCGCTCACTGTTTCGCCGTCGATGACGGCGAATACCGATTCCGATGCGTCTGCCGGCCCCGGCGGCAAGGCGGCCGCGAGGGTCATCAACAGCAGCGCCGCCCTCCCTATGGCGCCAAGACGCAGGGCTCCCCGACGTTTCTTCCTGTCCATTTTCGTGTCATCCGCAAAACACTTTTGTTTGGCCTTGTGTGGCCGGTTTCTTGTTCTGCGGCCCTTACTGGGCCGTCGTTCCTGTATGAGACTACGTCCATGGCAGCCGAATTATTTCAATGCGGCGCGGCGCGATACTCGCGAGGTCGATCTCCTCATTTCACGTGGCAGGCCTGGCAGACCTGGCCGTTGTCGTTGGCTATTCGCAGGAACAGCTCGTTCGTATCCGAGTGCGGGTCATGGCAGCTGCCGCATTCGACAAAGGGTTCCACTGATCCGTTGTTGTTCCGCGCATAGAGGATCATGTCCGACTTGTCGCGGGTACCGTTAGGCGCGATCTCGGTGTCAACCCACCACTGGGTCTGGCCGTTAATTTCCGCGGACTGGAGGCCCGGGCTGGCGCCGCCCTCCGTCTTGAAATCCGGGTCGATCGGCCCGTTGCCGCCGGGCGCATAGCCGCCGTACTGGATGCCGATGGGATGGTCGTTGCTGAGGTCAACTCCCAGCGTATAGCTCTGGTCGGGATCAAGGAAGCGGTCGCCGCCCCGCAGCGCAATGCCGGCCAGGCCGAAGTTGGCGCGGCCGGGACCGTTGATCACGATGTCGGTCGACTGGGTGCCGTCGTGACAGGTCAGGCAGGCAATCGAGACCGACCCGACAGCTAGTACCGCACCGTCCAGGGAGGAGCTGATGGAGCTGTCGTAGGTGGTGTAGGTGGCGCCCGTCGCCGGTTTGTTCCACAGCGGCGCATCAATATCGCCATTGGCGGCATGCGGTGTATGGCAGAACACGCAGATCTGGCTGACGCCGCCGCCGCGCAGGTCATGTCGGGTTGCGTCGATACCCTGGCCCATGGCGGGCGCCGCCGCTACGAGACAGGCCAAGGTGGCGATGCCGGAGTAACAGGTAACCGGCATCGAGGGCGAGGGCCCGCGATGCCGGTGCGTCCTTTCGGTTCCATTGCGCCCAACCATGATCGGCTATCGCTCGCCGACAGGCGCGGACGCGGTGGAGATCACTTGCCTGGCGTGACCGTTGCCTTTCTGCGCTCCGGCCACCGGCGCGCCGGTCGCCTGGCGCTCACCTCCGCAGTACAACTTCGCTACTTGACGTGGCATGCCAGGCAGACGTCGCTGTTGTCGTTGGCGATGCGCAGGAAGGTGCCGTTGACCGGATTGTGAGGATCATGGCAGCTCGCGCACTCGACAAAGGGCTGGAAGGTGCCGCCATTGTCGCGCCGATAGAGGATCATATCCGTCTTCTCGCGGACGCCGACCTGTGCGCCGACCTCGGCGGTGTCTACCCACCACTGCGTTACGGTGTTGATGCTGGCAGTGGCCGGGGTGACAAAATCCGGGTCGGAAACACCGCTTCCGGTGTCGAAGCCGCCATAGAGGATGCCGATCGGGTGGTCGTTGGTCAGGTCGGTGCCGATGTTGGCCACGGGGTTGAGGGGGGTGTTGGGGTTGCCCGTCGGATCGTCGATCTCGCCGGTGCCACCCAGGCTGCCGATACGCGCGCCACCGGGCGTGAAGTTGTCGCGTCCCGGGCCGTTGATGACGGTGTCCATCGCCTGTGTGCCGTCGTGACAGCTCAGGCAGGCGATCGAAACCGAACCGACGCCGAGTACCGCACCGTCCAGCGTCGTGCTGATCGTGCTGTCGTAAGTCTGATAGGTCGCGCCTGAGGCCGGCTTGTTCCACAGCGGCGCTTCGACGGTTGTCTCGGAGCCGTGTGGTGTATGGCAGTAGACGCAGATCTCGTTGTTGTCGCCGGTTCCCGTAGCTAGGTCGTGCCGCGAACCGTCAATGCTGGTCTGCGCTACAGCAATCGAACTTCCGCCGATCATGGCGGCCACAATCACAGCCGCCAAGAGGGCAACAGATGCCGTCTTCATCCGGACCTCCGTGTATTCGCCGAACCCCGTTGCACTTCTGCGGTGCGCCAAAGGTTCAAATAAACCCTGTGTCTTTAATCCCATACTTTCTGTGGGGGAACATTGACCGCGGTCAAGAAATCGAAAAAAAGCTGTAGCCCGACAGAAATTAGGTTAACGCGGACGGGGGCGCAGGCTCGACGCGGCGGAATTACCAGTCGATGCCATGTGTTTCCGGCGGTGATCAGGAAGATGCGGAGCCGTCCGGAGCGCCGGGCCGCGATCCCGCTGGAACGGCGGCAGGCCGGAAGACGTCGATCTTACTAAAGAATTGATCGACCAGATAAATCCGTCCGTCGGTATCGACCCAGACGCCCGCCGGCAGCAGGAACTGCCCGGGCCCTCCGCGCTCG
>NZ_JBNKYW010000148.1:0-4528 GCF_050301095.1 Roseibium sp. | reverse complement strand
GAACGAATACGCCTTTGCGGTGCTGCTGACCTCGGGGACGGCGCAGACGGCGCCTCCCTTCATCCCGACCATCATCGGTGTCGGCGGCCAGGACTGGCCGGCGGTGGCCGCAGGCGCAACCCTGTTCCTCGTGCCGGTCATGGTTTTCACAATTCTCCTGCGCAAGCATCTTCTGCGCGGCATCACCTTCGGAGCGGTTCGCAAATGATGAGCGACTTCGTCCATGGCATCGTCCACTTCCGCCGCGGGGCCTGGGAAATGCTGGCCTCCATCCTGATCGCCGTCGGCGTGATCATGCTGATGCAGCCGCTGGTTCTGTGGGCCTACACCTATTCCTTCATTGTCACGCTGACCGGAACGGTGATGTTCATCGTCGTCAGCCACTTTCCGGAGTGACTGCCATGGCCGAGATTGTCATCAGAAACCTGAGGAAGGAGTTCGGCGACTTCACCGCCGTGCAGTCCTCCTCATTCAAGATCGAGGACGGCGAATTCTTCATGCTGCTGGGTCCCTCCGGCTGCGGCAAGACCACCACCCTGCGCATGATTGCGGGGCTGGAACTGCCGACCGCCGGCGAAATCTATATCGACGGCGAGGAAGTCGGCCGGCAACCGGCAAGCAAGCGGGACATTGCCTTCGTCTTCCAGATGTTCGCCCTCTACCCGCACATGAACGTGCGCAGGAACATCTCCTATCCGCTGGTCAGCCAGGGCATGCCGAAGGCGCAGGTCGCCGAAAAGGTCGACGAAGTTTCCCGCATCCTCGGCATCCGCGATATTCTCGACCGGCCGGTGAGCGGACTGTCGGGCGGCGACCGTCAGCGCGTGGCGCTGGGTCGTGCCATCGTGCGCGATCCCAAGGCCTTCATGATGGACGAACCGCTCGGCGCGCTCGATGCGGAATTCCGCGAGCATATGGCGGAGGAACTGCGCGCGCTTCATGATCGCATGGGGGCCACCACCGTCTATGTGACCCACGATCAGCTGGAAGCCATGCAGATGGGCGACAAGATCGTCGTCATGAACCACGGCGTCATCGAGCAGTTCGGCACGCCGCAGGATATCTACGACAAACCGGCGACCATGTTCGTCGCCGACTTCATTGGCTCGCCCTCCATGAATTTCCTGAGGTTCCACGGCAAGGTACATGCCGGGTCTTCAAGCGTGAAGATGCATCACGAGGACCTTTCGATACCGCTCGCACAGGAACCCTTCGAGGGCGATCTTGTCTATGGCATCCGGCCGGAGCATATCTCCTTGAGCGACATCGGGACCTATCGCGGCGAGGTGATCGCCGCCGAATATCTCGGCACGACGCAGATCGTCACGCTGAAAACCGATGGCGGCGAACTCAAGGCCCGGATCCCTTCAGACCAGAAGGTTCGCCCCGGTGAATTCGTCGGGCTGGAGTTCAACGGTGCCACCGTCACCCTGTTCGACAATCAGTCGGGCCGGGCCCTGCGCTCGGAACTGAACGAGGGAGTGCTCGCACATGGCTGAGGTCAAGCTATCCGGTCTCACCAAGACCTTCGGCGACACGGTTGCTGTCGAAAAGGTGAGCATGAACATCCCGAACGGTGCCTTCGTCACGCTGCTGGGGCCGACGGGTGCGGGCAAGACGACCATCCTGCGGCTGATCGCAGGACTGGAAAGTCCCGATGAAGGGGATGTCCTTATCGGTGGGCGGTCGGTGACCGGCGACACGCCGGCGCAGCGCAATGTGGCGATGGTGTTCCAGCAATATTCGCTCTATCCGCACTTGAGTGTTAAGGACAATCTGGCCTTTCCCTTGCGCTCACCGCTTCTGAAGACACCGGAAGACGAGATCGAACGCAGGGTAGAGGAAGTCGCGGAAGTCCTGAGGATTTCCCACAAGCTGGGGAACAAGGCGACGAACCTCTCCGGTGGGGAAATGCAGCGCGTTTCCATCGGTCGGGCGCTGGTGCGCGATCCTTCGATCTACCTGATGGACGAGCCGCTGTCATCGCTCGATGCGAAGCTGCGTTCCGACCTCAGGATCGAACTGAAGCGCATCCAGGACAACCTCGGCGCGACGCTGCTCTACGTCACGCACGACCAGATCGAGGCGATGACCATGGCGACCCATGTCGGCGTTCTTGATCACGGCCGCCTGGTGCAGTTCGGAACGCCGCGCGAGATCTATGAAAACCCGGTCAATCTCTATGTGGCCGGACGGCTGGGCCAGCCGCGGATCAACGTGCTGCCGGCGGACATGTTCGCCGGGGCTCCTGCGGGGGCAAAGTCGATAGGCCTGCGGCCCGAACACATTTCGCAAGGCGAGGGCCAGTCCTCGACGGTGAAGCGGGTCGAACATCTGGGCGACCAGATTCGCCTGCATCTGAACCTGGAGGGCCACAGCATCGTCACCCTTTCTGAAACCGACAGGGATTACGAGCCGGGCGATACGGTCGCCATTCAGCCGCGTAATCCGCTTTTCTTTGACGCCAGCGGCGCACGTATTGCCTGAGGAGACGGGACATGAAGCAATTCATCAACACAAAGGAAGCCCTCGTCACCGAGGCGATCGACGGCACCTTGAGGACCGCGGGCGGGCGCCTGGCGCGTCTCGACGGTTATCCGCACATCAAGGTGGTCGTCAGGACCGACTGGGACAAGTCCAAGGTGGCGCTGGTCTCCGGCGGCGGTTCCGGCCACGAGCCGAGCCATGCCGGTTTTGTCGGCCAGGGCATGCTGACGGCAGCCGTCTGCGGCGAGGTCTTCGCCTCTCCCTCGGTCGATGCGGTGCTGGCCGGAATTCTGGCGGTGACCGGCAAGGCGGGCTGCCTGCTGATCGTCAAGAACTATACCGGCGACCGGCTGAATTTCGGCCTGGCGGCGGAACGCGCGCGGGCCTTCGGCCTGAAGGTCAACATGGTGATCGTCGATGACGACGTCGCCCTGCCGGACCTGCCGCAGGCGCGCGGCGTGGCCGGAACGCTCTTCGTGCACAAGATCGCAGGTGCGCTCGCCGACCAGGGGGCCGATCTCGGCACGATCACGGAAGCGGCGAACCGGGTCATCAAGGGGGCGATCTCCATCGGCATGTCGCTTGATACCTGCACCATCCCGGGCGCTCCGAAGGAAGACCGGATCGAAGCAGGCAAGGCGGAACTTGGCCTCGGCATTCACGGCGAGGCCGGCATCGAGCAGGTCGATTATTCCAACGCCAGGGCAGCCATGGCCATGGTGGTCGACAAGCTTGAACCGAACCTGGCACCGGGACCGCATGTGGCCTTGCTCAACAATCTCGGCAGCACCACGCCGCTGGAAATGGGCGTTCTTCTGGAAGAACTGACCGTGTCGCGCATCGGCAGCCAGATCCGCTGGATGATCGGCCCGTCGGCGATGATGACCTCTCTGGACATGCACGGCTTCTCCGTATCCCTGCTGCCCGTCGGCAAGACGGAGGAGGCGCTGCTCCAGGCGCCTGTTGCTCCGCATGCGTGGCCGGGCTGCCTTTCCCTCGGTCCCGTTGCGGTTCTGCCGTTGCCGGACGGCCTGTCGCCGATCCAGCCGTTGCCGTCCAAGAACCCGGAAACGGCGGCCTTTATCGAGCGGTGCTGCAACATCCTGATCGACGCCGAGGACGAATTGAACGCGCTCGACCTGAAATCCGGGGACGGCGACACCGGCAGCACGCTGGCAACGGCCGCGCGCGCGCTCATCAAGGCGCTCGACCGGATGCCGCTTGCGGATCTGACGCAGCTTTACCGGGCTATCGGACTGGAACTCAGCCAGACCATGGGCGGCTCGTCCGGCGTGCTGCTGGCGATCTTCTTCGCCGCCGCCGGCGATGCCTCTTCCAGTGGGAGGGATGCGATCGGCGCGCTGAAGGCCGGTCTTGACCGGGTGATGCAGGTGGGCGGTGCAAAACCGGGAGACAGGACCATGATCGACGCCCTGCTGCCGGCCTTGAATGCCCTTGAACACGGCATCGAGGCAGCCGCTGCCGAAGCCCGCCAGGGGGCGGATGCGACCGCCCGCATCACGAGAGCCCGCGCGGGCCGGGCCTCCTATGTCTCAGAATCCAGCCTGTCGGGCCACAACGACCCGGGGGCGGAAGCCGTCGCGATCCTGCTCGAAAGCCTGTCCTCGGCTCCGGCCCTGACCTCCCGGTCCGCCTAGATCAGCGGATGTTCAATCGGAATCGATTGAACATCCAAAAGCTGACTGCTTCCAAGATGCACTTGGTCGGACAGATTCCGGCAGGCCGCAAGATGCAGCGGCGGCCTTCCGGAGCACCTTGCGTGCAAGCCGCAATCGAAACCTCACAGATCCGGAAACACCCAAGTCTGGTTTGAGTTGGTGAATTCCGGTTGCAATTCCCTACCGGGGCCTGGAGGCAAACTCTCCCGCCCCTAGGCTGCTACGCCCGTGATCATGGAGACGATCTCGTTCTTGTCCGTCTCGCGCGTGGTGCGGACGCCGATCTGTTTGCCCCGGCGCAGGACGCAGATGCGATCAGACAGCCTGAAGACCTGGTCAAGGCTGTGGCTGATGATCAGGAT
>NZ_JBNKYW010000147.1:0-2851 GCF_050301095.1 Roseibium sp. | reverse complement strand
GAAGGTTGAGGAACCCTTGCTGGAGGTCCGCGAGCTGACCAAGACCTATCAAGGCAAGTCCGGGCCGGTTCATGCGGTAAAGGGAATTTCCTTCGACGTCAGAAAGGGCGAGAGTGTCGGCCTTGTTGGCGAATCCGGCTGCGGCAAGTCCACGACGTCCTCGATGCTGGTTCGCCTGATTGACCCGACCAGCGGCGAAATCCTTTTCAACGGCCGGGATCTCGCCAGGTCGTCCGCCAGGGATTTTGCCCGCGACCCGGACAGGGCCCGGATCCAGATGGTCTTCCAGGACGCGACCGACAGCTTCAATCCAAGGCATACCGCACGCCAGTCCATCGTGGAACCGTTGGCACGTCTGACGAACATGCCGACACGGGAGCGGGCCGCGCGGGTAGAGGAGCTGGCCGATCTCGTCGGACTGCCGCGCCCCTTGCTGGACAGGTTCCCCCACCAGCTTTCGGGTGGCCAGAAAGCGCGTGTCGGCATTGCCCGCGCCATCGCGGTCGATCCGCAATTTCTCATCCTCGACGAACCGACGGCTGCGCTCGATGTCTCCATCCAGGCGATCGTTCTCAACCTGCTGGTCGATTTGCGCACCAAACTCGGCATCAGCTATCTCTTCGTCAGCCATGACCTGCATGTGGTCCGGCTGCTCTGCGATCGTGTCATCGTCATGCGGGACGGCGAAATCGTGGAACAGGGAACTGCTGTCGAGGTCATGGAAACCCCTTCTCACCCCTATACCAGCGAACTGCTTGCAGCAGCGCCGAAGCCGCCGGTCACTGTCACGGTGGAACGCTCGGCCGCCGAATGAAAGACAAGATATTGAGGTCCAGGATGTTCGAACTTCCCTTCACGCTTTCCTCTCTCCAGGGGGCCTACAAGACCGGGACAACCCCTGCCGACATTGTCGAGGAAGTGTACCGGCGCATCGACAGTATCGGCGATCCGGGGATCTTCATCTGCCTCTTCGACAAGGCGGAAGTACTGGAGGCGGCAAAAGCGCTTGGGGCGTACGATCCGGCCAAGCCCCTGTGGGGCATTCCCTTCGTCATCAAGGACAATATCGATGTTGCCGGCAAGCCGACGACAGCGGCCTGTCCCGCCTATGAATATGTTGCCGATGAGGACGCGTTTGTCGTCGCAAGGCTGAAGGCGGCCGGTGCAATGCCGATCGGCAAGACGAACCTCGACCAGTTCGCGACCGGCCTGGTCGGCGTCCGCTCGCCCTACCAGCCGCCGAAGAATTCCGTGGACCCCGAAATCGTCCCGGGCGGGTCTTCATCCGGGTCTGCCGTTGCAGTCGGGCATGGAATAGTCAGTTTTTCTCTTGGGACGGATACTGCGGGTTCCGGCCGCGTGCCGGGCGCTTTGAACAACATTGTCGGCTTGAAGCCCACACTCGGTGCCCTGTCAGCCACCGGTGTCGTCCCGGCCTGCCGGACGCTGGACACGATTTCCATCTTTGCGCTGACCGTGGAAGATGCCTACACCGCCTATCAGGCAGCTGCCGGTTACGACGAGGCTGATGCCTATTCCAGAGCGATCGCGACGCCGGCTTTACAGCCAGTTCCGGAAAAACTCCGTATCGGGATCCCGGATGCAGGGTCCATCGAGTTCTGCGGCGATGCCGTCCAGGAAAAGTCCTTTGCCGATACCGTTGCGCTTCTGAAGTCTGCGGGTGCCGAGATCGTCGAAATTGATTTCACGCCGTTTTATGACGTCGCCCACATGCTTTACGAAGGCGCCTGGGTCGCCGAGCGCCATACGGTGATCGAAGACCTGATGCGGGACAACCCGGAGGCGGTGCATCCCGTGACCCGTAAGGTCGTCGGAGCGGCGCTGAACCTGACCGCAACGGATGCTTTCCGCGGTTTTTATCGCCTGAAGGATCTTTCCCGGAAAACCGAGCCGGTCCTTGCGGGGCTCGATCTCCTGTGCGTGCCGACCATGCCGACCTTCTACAGTGTCCTGGATCTGGAAGCCGATCCGATCGGCCCGAATTCGCGGAATGGCACTTACACGAATTTCGTGAACCTTCTCGACATGTGCGGTCTTGCGGTGCCGGTCGCACCGAGATCGGATGGACGGCCCGGCAGCGTGACACTGCTGGCGGCGGCCGGGAAAGATGGTTTCCTCGCAGCGCTCGGCTGCAAGCTGGAACAGCTGGCGCCACATACATTGGGCGCGACGGGGTGGAACTTGCCGTTACCATCCGAAGTCATTCCGCAGGCGTGGGAAAACGAATTGGCCCTTGCCGTCTGTGGTGCGCACATGTCCGGCATGGCTCTCAATCACGAACTTACATCGCGCGGCGGCCGCTTTCTGGAGGCGGCCGAGACCAGTGATGCTTATTCGCTTTACGCCCTTGCCGGAGGCCCGCCGAAGCGTCCGGGTCTCGTTCGCGGAGAGGCTGCTTCTGGCGGTCAAATCGAACTCGAGATCTGGGCTTTGCCGGTGGATCAGGTCGGCAGCTTTCTGGTCGGCATACCGGCACCGCTCGGTCTCGGCACGCTTGTCCTCGCCGACGGGCGCAGCGTGACGGGTTTCATGTGTGAAGCTGCCGGCATCAAGGGAGCTGAAGACATCACCTCGCTCGGAAGCTGGCGGAAATTCGTCGCAGGACAGGCCGCTAACCGTCCAGTCGCGGCGGCCGAGTGACGGGGCCAGGAACCATGTCAGGTCACGATCTCCCGGTAATCGATCTCGAGCCGCTCATCTCGAACGCGCCCGGCGGTCTTAAAAAGGTCGCCGCAGAAATCGGCCGCACGGCGCGCGAAATCGGGTTCTTCTATGTCAGGAACCATGGTGTCGACAGCGGATTGATGGAAGCCAGCTTTGCCGCTGCACA
>NZ_JBNKYW010000146.1:0-10726 GCF_050301095.1 Roseibium sp. | reverse complement strand
GGAGAATTGACACAAATCACTGTCTGTTCTCTGCATGTTCCTGCACGAACCTGCGAGAACCTATTTCGGGGGGTTGCGCTAAGTGTTGATTTTGTTTGGATGTTTTATGGTGCTGCCGGAGAGATTTGAACTCTCGACCTCTCCCTTACCAAGGGAGTGCTCTACCCCTGAGCTACGGCAGCATCTGGCGCGTCGTGGTGACGGGCGGTGCGTTGGAACTGGGAGGGCTGGAAGCCGTCGGTTCGGGACGCAGGTGCTGGTGCCGATCGGCGGTGCCGACCGGATTGAGGGGGCTTTTGCCATAAGAGCTTCCGGGACGCAAGCTGAGATTTCGTTTTTTTTGTACCGCCGTTTCAGGGCGCTTCCTCTTGCCGCGGAGAATGGCTGTGCCGTCCTGAAAAACGACCGTTTCTCGCTCGTTGGCCACCTGTGGATATCGGGAGAGGCGGCTCTGGAGCACTTTCTCCTGCAGTCCGCCGTTCGGGCCGGGATGGCTCCGGCTTCCGGCTGAAGGTGGCGATCCCCGGGGAACTGTCTTTGCAAGGGCAGGGGAGCTTGTTAAAGAAGGCCGAACTTCATCTGGGGCCTGTTGACGTCATGAGCGAAAAAGATCCGAAAAGTCAGTCCGTTGACGCCGGGAACGGAAGCGGGAACGCGGCAGGCGGCAACGTGGCGAAAAAAGAAAAGAGCAAATCGAAGGAAGATCGTCTTGCCGAGGCGCTCCGGGCAAACCTGCGCCGGCGCAAGAGTGCCGCCAAGTCGCGCAAGGACGGGTGAGGCCCGTGCCGCCGGGCAAAAACCGCGGTCCGCTGCCACAAAATTGCCCGGACAAAGGCAGGCCCTTGCCTTGCGTGGGCCATAAGTTGCGTGTAGATCGCTTCGACTGATGTGATTTTCGATTTTTTTGAAGGGCGTCCGCGCATTCGCAAGCGGGCCGGGGTCGGGGAACAATATGGACAGTATCAAAGTCGTTGGCGGTGCGCAGCTGAACGGAATTATTCCGATTTCCGGAGCCAAGAACGCAGCCCTGCCGCTGATGATCGCCGCGCTCCTGACGGACGAAACCCTGACGCTGTCCAACGTGCCGCGCCTGCGCGACGTGGCCCAGCTGATGCAGATCCTTTCCAACCATGGCGTCGACTATTCGGTCAACGGCAAGCGCAGCGGCCAGGATGAGCTGGCCGGCCAGACGCTGAACCTGACCGCCCGCGAGATCGTCGACACCACCGCGCCATATGAGCTTGTCTCGAAGATGCGCGCCAGCTTCTGGGTCATCGGTCCGCTGGTCGCCCGCTGCCACGAGGCGCGCGTGTCGCTGCCCGGCGGCTGCGCCATCGGCACGCGCCCGGTGGACTTCTTCATCGACGGTCTGGCGGCGCTTGGCGCCGATATCGAGATCGAAGGCGGCTATGTCGTCGTCAAGGCTCCCGGTGGACTGACGGGCGCACGGGTGGAATTCCCGAAGGTTTCCGTCGGCGCGACGCACACCATCATGATGGCCGCGACCCTGGCAAAGGGCGAAACCGAACTCGTTAACGCCGCACGTGAACCGGAAGTGGTCGATCTTGCCAAGTGCCTCAAGGCCATGGGCGCGAAGATCGAGGGCGAGGGCACCTCGACCATCCGCATCCAGGGTGTCCCGCGCCTACATGGTGCCCATCATGCCGTCGTGCCCGACCGGATCGAGACCGGCACCTATGCCATGGCGGTTGCCATGACCGGCGGCGATGTTCTGCTCAAAGGGGCAAGGGCCGACCTTCTTGAGAGCGCGCTGGAAACCCTTCGCCAGACCGGGGCCGACATCACCGCGACGGACGAAGGCCTCAAGGTCTACCGGAACGGTAACGGCCTCCAGCCGGTGGATGTCACCACCGAGCCTTTCCCGGGCTTCCCGACCGATCTTCAGGCCCAGTTCATGGCGCTGATGACCAAAGCGGGCGGGTCCAGCCGGATCACCGAAACCATCTTCGAAAACCGTTTCATGCACGTTCAGGAACTGGCCCGCCTCGGCGCCCAGATCCACGTGGATGGCCGCACGGCAACCGTCGACGGCGTTTCCACCCTGCGCGGCGCCCCCGTCATGGCAACGGATCTTCGCGCCTCCGTCTCCCTGGTGATTGCCGGTCTTGCTGCGGAAGGCGAGACCACCGTCAGCCGCGTCTATCATCTCGACCGCGGTTTCGAGCGCCTGGAAGACAAGCTCACCCGCTGCGGCGCGCAGATTGAGCGCATCACGGCCTGAGGACGGGCGACGGCGCTGCGGCCGGGCCCGGACAGCAAGGCTGGAAAGAGCGGCCGGCCTGTTCCCGGTCGGCGAAACTTGGTGAACCTGAACCGGGCGGCCCCCCATGAACGCACAGACGATCCGTTTCCTGGTCCAGCTGGCCTTCGCCTTTGCCGCCCTTCTCGCCGTCGTCCTGGTGCCGTCTCCCTATGGCCTGACCCTCGGCTTTTTTCTTCTAGTCTTCGGTCTCTGGCTCGGGCGCAGGATTTTCAGGCGGCTCGCGACGCTGGACGAGGTCAAGGCGGACCTGCGCCAGCGGGTGGACGAGGGGCCCTAGCACCAGGCCCTGACGAGGGCCATGACGTAGCCGATTGCCTGCAATGACCGTATTCGACATTGCCAAAAGGCCGTTTCCCCATTAGGTCAACAGCCTTGGGAGTGAGGCCGACCGAATATTCATACGGTTTGCCTTGGAAACTAAGACGGGATCAGAATTCAGGCCACCATGGATCAGCTGAAACTTGCCGCCCTCGACCAGGAAGATCTTCAGGTTCTCTCCGCCCACCTGCAGGACACCGTCCTGACGGTTGCCGACATCCGCTATCTGCCGAAGGAGAAGAAGGCGGTTTTCGTCATGAACCGCTTCGTCTGGGACAAGGAAGCCGACAAGAGATCGAAGGAACACGAGCGCCGCCGCTCGGCTCTCGTGATCGCGCAGGTGAACGCCATGAAGGTGCAGGGGATCCGCCAGGAAGCCAAGGGCGCCGTGCTGGAGCTGCTCGCGGTGACCTTCAAACCGGGCGAGGACCCGTCCGGACAGATCGAGCTTGCCTTTGCCGGTGGTGCCAGCCTTTCCCTCGACGTGGAATGCATCGAGGCGCAGCTATCCGATCTCGGCGCCGCCTGGTCGACCCCCAACCTGCCGCAGCACGACCTGTCCTGAACCTTTGAAAAATGCGGTGCCCGGCACCGAACGTGATGGAGAAACGCGTGGTTCTACGCCTGTCAAACAAGGATGCCGGTTTCGAGGCGAAATTCCGCGAGCTTCTGGCCGGCAAGCGGGAAGTCTCGGAAGACGTCGACGCCATCGTCCGGGACATTCTGGAAAAGGTCCGGGCGGAAGGCGACAAGGCCGTCCTGGATTACACCAGGAAATTCGACCGGCTGGACGCCGCTTCCATGACCGAGCTGACCGTGTCGGAAGCCGAGATCGAGGCCGCTGTCAAGCAGGTGCCGGAAGAAACACTGGCAGCGCTGCAGCTCGCCCATGACCGGATCCATTCCCATCACGCCCGTCAGATGCCGAAGGACGACCGCTACACCGACCCGATCGGGGTCGAACTGGGCTCGCTCTGGACGGCGGTCGAAGCCGTCGGGGTTTATGTGCCGGGTGGCCTTGCCAGCTATCCGAGTTCTGTTCTGATGAACGTGGTTCCGGCCAAGGTCGCCGGTGTCGAGCGCATCGTCATGGTGGTGCCAAGCCCGGACGGGGTGCTGAACCCGCTGGTTCTGGCGGCCGCGAAGGTTGCCGGCGTCAGCGAGATCTACCGCATCGGCGGGGCTCAGGCCGTGGCGGCGCTGGCCTTTGGCACGCAAACCATCGCGCCGGTCGCCAAGATCGTCGGTCCGGGCAACGCCTTTGTGGCCGCCGCCAAGCGCCGTGTCTTCGGTACCGTCGGCATCGACATGATCGCAGGTCCGTCGGAAGTCCTGATCCTGGCCGACAGGGACAACAACCCGGATTGGCTCGCCGCCGATCTTCTGGCCCAGGCCGAGCACGATACCGCCGCGCAATCCATCCTGATTACCGACAGCGAGGACCTTGCGGGCGAAGTGGAAAAAGCCGTCGAAGCACAGTTGAAGGTGCTGCCGCGCGAGGACGTTGCACGGGCGAGCTGGCAGGATTTCGGCGCCATCATTGTGGTGGACGACCTGGAAGGCGCGATGCCGCTTGCCAACCGCATCGCGCCGGAGCACCTGGAACTGGCCGTCGGCGACCCGGAAGCGCTCCTGACAAAGGTCCGTAACGCGGGCGCTGTGTTCCTCGGCCATTATACGCCGGAAGCGATCGGTGATTATGTTGGCGGTTCCAACCACGTTCTGCCGACGGCGCGTTCCGCCCGGTTTTCCTCCGGCCTTTCGGTGCTGGAATTCGTCAAGCGGACGTCGATCCTCAAGTGCAACGCTGACAATTTGCGGGCCCTCGGGCCGGCGGCAATCGCACTTGGCGAAGCTGAGGGCTTGTCGGCGCACGCGCGCTCTGTTTCCATCAGGCTGAACATGTAGGCAAGTTTAAAAGAGGCGTCGAAGGCATGAGCGAACCGCGACCGGACACCGAACCGCAGAAAACCGGCGGAAAGCTGGTCGATGTGGTTCTGGACGAAGCCTCGATCGCCCGCTCGACCCCTGAAGTGGAACATGACCGCGCGGTCGCCATCTATGACCTGATCGAGGAAAACCGCTTCCAGCCGGTCGGCCAGCCCGCCGCCAACTACGTCCTGAACATTTCGGTGGTGGAAAAGAAGCTCGTGCTGCGCATCCGGACCGAAGCGGAGGAGGACGTGGTCACTCACGTCCTGTCGCTGTCGCCGCTGCGCAAGATCGTCAAGGACTACGACCTGATCTGCCAAAGCTACTACGAGGCGATCCGTCACGCGACGCCGAGCCAGATCGAGGCCATCGACATGGGCCGCCGCGGGGTTCACAACGAGGGCTCCGCCGTTCTCATGGAACGCCTGGAGGGCAAGGTCGAGGTGGACATGCAGACCGCGCGGCGGCTGTTCACCCTCGTTTATGCCCTGCACTGGAAGGGCTGAGCGGAATGACCGGGCCGGGCCTGCGTCCGACTGCGGTGCTTTATGTGTGCGGAATGAATTCCGTACGCTCGCCCATGGCCGAGGCCCTGACGGCCAAGCTCTTCCCGAACCAGATCTACGTGCGCTCCGCCGGGGTGCGCCAGGGCAAGGTCGACCCCTTCGTCGATGCCGTCATGGCGGAGGTCGGTGTCGACATGGGCCGGCATCAGCCCAAGACCATCGAGGATCTCGACGAATCCGGCTTCGATCTCGTGGTGACACTGGCGCCGGAAGCCCACCACAAGGCGCTGGATTTGTCCCGCACCGACGCGGTCGATGTGGAATACTGGCCCACCCTCGACCCGACACTGGCAACAGGCAGCCGGGAGCAGATCCTGAACGAATACCGGGCGGTCCGGGACCAGCTGATGATGCGCATCAAGAAGCGCCTCGACTGGACACCGCCACCGAGCGGGTGAGGAGAGGCGGATCGCCATGGAAAGCCTCTTGGTAGGGACTTGCGGGCGGCTGCGTTGAGGATCACGAGTGCGCACTTCTGCACCGGGAACGGAGACAAAGGTCATGTATTTAAGAGTTTGAAGCGCAATGAACTGCGCTTGCGGTTGCCTGGAGTTGAGCAAGTGCAGCTTTCTTTGCATTGCAGCGGAAAGAAAGGTTCACTTTTTGCACCCGATCCGTTAGTTTCCCCCGCACCTGCGGGGTAGGCCCGCTTTATTCAGGATATCAAATGGCTAAAGAAGAAGCTCTGGAGTTTCCGGGCGTCGTAACAGAACTGTTGCCGAATGCGACGTTCCGCGTAAAACTTGAAAACGATCATGAAATCATCGCCCACACGGCCGGGCGCATGCGCAAGAACCGGATCCGCGTTCTGGCGGGCGACAAGGTTCTTGTCGAAATGACCCCTTACGACCTCACCAAGGGCCGCATCACCTACCGCTTCAAGTAAGCGGGTTTTCAAGGTGATGCCGGTTGCAAGGCTCGCGCTTTCATGACGAACGCCCCAAAGTTGATCCTGGCTTCCGCCTCGCCGCGCCGCCTTGCGCTGCTGCAGCAGATCGGTCTGGAACCGGATCATCTCCTGCCCGCCGATATCGACGAAACGCCGAAGAAGCACGAAACGCCGCGCAGCCTTGCGCTGCGGCTGGCGCGGGCCAAGGCCGAAGCCGTCCGCCAGACCGCCGATGCCTCGGAAGACTTCCGGGAAAGCGTCGTGCTGGCCGCCGACACGGTGGTTGCCGTCGGCCGCCGGGCACTGCCGAAGGCGGAACTGACCGACCAGGCGCTGTTGTGCCTGTCGTTGCTCTCAGGCCGCGGACATCGGGTCTTCACGGGCGTGGCAGTGGCCGAGGCGAACGGCAAGGTCCGGTCCAAGCTTGTCGAAACCCGAGTTCGTTTCAAGCGACTGTCCCGCAAGGACATGGACGACTACATTGCTTCCGGCGAATGGCGTGGCAAAGCGGGTGGATATGCCATCCAGGGTCTTGCCGGCAGTTTTGTGGTCAAACTGGTCGGCTCCTATCCGGCGGTCGTCGGCCTGCCGCTGGTGGAAACCGCCAATCTCTTGAGCGCCGCCGGTTATCCGGTTCACAAGGGCTGGGCCACCGCGGCCGCCTGACGCCGGCATCGGGCGTGTCCGACGCGACATCGCCCGGACAGGCCTTGGCAAATCCTGCAGAAAGGAAAGGGAGGCTGGGATGACCGAAAAGAAAGTTCAAAAACCCGGGCGCCGCATGCGCCCCTGTCCGATCTGTTCCAAGCTGTCGACCCCGGACGATTATCCCTTCTGCTCGGACCGCTGCGCCAAGATCGATCTGAACCGCTGGTTCTCGGAAGGCTATACCATTCCGGTCGTCGAGACGGACGACATCGACGAAAGCAATTTGCCGGAAGACTGACACTTGCCGACTGGCGGCTTTGCCGCTTGTCAGAAACCGGACGTCCACCTTTCCCAGTAAATCAGAAGGCCCTGCCTGTGGCCGTGCCGGAATTGCGGCGTGGCCCGCAATGCCCGTGCTTTGCCCGCGCGAAGCCGGCCGGCTTTGCACGGTTTCGTTGCGGGCCAGGTGGGCCGTGCTCCGTGAGTGCAAAAATATTTAGCGGGCAAAATTTTTTTCAAAAAGCGGGCTGCCGCCTCTTGCGACTGTCACAAATCTGCACCAAGATCCACCTATACCGGCAGGCCCGGCTCCATCAGAACCGGTGGTATCCTGACAAATCGGGACGCGGACGGCGTGATGGGCGGGGTTGAAAATCAAGACCGGGTAGCCGGGCAAGGCGGCATTGAGCCCTGAGCCGGCAACAACAACCTATCCAAGGGCGAGGGTCCGATGACAAAACATCTTCTGAGCGCCGCCGTGCTGTCCGTGACAACGGCACTGTCCACGGCGGCCTATGCCGATTATTCCCTGACGATTTTGCATACCAACGACTTTCACAGCCGGATCGAGCCGATCAACAAGTACGATTCGACCTGCAAGGCGGAAGACAACGCGGAAGGCAAATGCTTCGGCGGCACCGCGCGCCTGGACACGATCATCAAGGAACGCCGTGCGGCCAGCAACAATTCCATCCTCGTTGACGGCGGCGACCAGTTCCAGGGCACGCTGTTCTACACCTATTACAAGGGCAAGGCCGCTGCCGAGTTCATGAACAAGCTCGGTTATGAAGCCATGACCGTCGGCAACCATGAATTCGACGATGGTCCGGAAGTCCTGCGCGGCTTCATGGACGCAGTCGACTTCCCGGTCCTGATGTCCAACGCGGACATTTCCAAGGAGCCGAATCTTGCCGACAAGCTGATGCCGTCGACCGTGATTGAGCGGGGCGGAGAGAAGATCGGCCTGATCGGCCTGACACCGCAGGACACGGGCGAGCTTTCCAGTTCCGGCCCGAATGTCGTCTTCACCGATCCGGTCGAGGCCGTGACGCGGGAAGCCGAAAAGCTCAAAGCTCAGGGGGTCAACAAGATCATCGTTTTGAGTCATTCCGGCTATGAGGTGGACAAGAAGGTTGCGGCCAATGCGCCGGGCATCGACGTGATCGTCGGCGGCCACTCCAACACCTATCTCTCCAACACCTCCGACAAGGCAACCGGTCCCTATCCGACCATGATCGACGGGCCGGACGGCTCCCCGACCGCGGTCGTCCAGGCCTATGCCTACGGCAAGTTCCTGGGCGAACTGAATGTCTCCTTCGACGACAACGGTGTCATCAAAGAAGCTGCAGGCGAGCCGATCATCACCGACGGCAAGATTGCCGAGAACCCGGAACTCGTCTCCCGCATCAAGGAACTGGCAGAACCGCTGGACGAAATCCGCCAGCAGGTCGTCGCCCAGGCCTCCGCGCCGATCAGCGGCGAACGTGATATCTGCCGCTCCCAGATCTGCGAGATGGGGGTGCTGGTTACAGACGCCATGCTTGAACGCGTGAAGGGCCAGGGTGTCCAGATCGCCATCCAGAACGGTGGCGGCCTGCGTGCTTCCATCGATGCCGGCGAGATCACCAAGGGTGAAGTCCTGACCGTGCTGCCGTTTCAGAACACGCTTTCCACCTTCGAGCTGAAGGGCGCGGATGTGGTTGCAGCCCTGGAAAACGGTGTCAGCCAGGTGGAAGAAGGCGCGGGACGGTTCCCGCAGGTCGCCGGGCTGAAATACACCTTCGACAAGTCCAAGCCGGCCGGTGAGCGCATCTCCGGCGTCATGGTTCTCGAGGGCGATGCCTATGTGCCGATCGATCCGGACAAGACCTACGGTGTTGTCTCCAACAACTTCATGCGCGGCGGCGGCGACGGCTACAAGATCTTCGCCTCAAACGGCATGAACGCCTATGATTTCGGTCCGGACGTTGCCGATGTGGTGGCCGACTATCTTGCGGGCAAGAACGGCTATACGGCCTATACCGACGACCGCATCACCGCGAAGTAACCGGTATTCTTCGCAACCGCGATGGAACAGGAAAGGGCGCCCGCATTGCGGCGCCCTTTTGCTGCTGACAAGGCCTTTTTCTCAGTGCCGTCCCGGCCAAGCGGAGCGCAAGTCACGATCTGACGGCCGTCAACTCCTGGCTCCATTTGCCGGGTTTTCTGCTCTTGGCCCAAAGATCCCGGATCTTCGCTACCTTTCGTCCGCGAACGCCAGGCCGGGGTTTGTCACTACTCTGAGAGCGCCATATCGCGGCGCCCTTTTTGCAGCTGGTCTTCGCAATCAAGCTGCGAACCATTCGGGCTGGACTTCATAACATGGTTGCCGCACGATTCTGGATTGAAAATCTTTTTTGTTTCAATGGCTTGCGTGAGGGGAAAGTTTTCCCCAGCTGTGACCTCGCAAAGGTGCAAAAAACTTCGCCGGGGTGCTGGACAAGGTCAGATCCAGCCTCTATAAGGACCGGGCTTTCAGCGAACGGGGCTTCCCGGACCACATGCAAAGCGCGCCCAGATAGCTCAGTTGGTAGAGCAGCGGATTGAAAATCCGCGTGTCGCTGGTTCGATTCCGGCTCTGGGCACCACTCTTCTCCTCGCTTCCAAGACCGTAATACACGCTTTGGGCCATCACGATTTCAGCGGCTTTTGCTCTGTGTGTGCGTGAATATTGGCATGCCCGCGCTAAACGAAGTTATTTTCTCAGCAAGGGGCAACCGTCAACGAATCCCATGCGAGGCCCTCCAAGAATCGGGACCGGAATGTCACTTGCATTCCAAATGCAGGGTATTATTGCGGCGATTTGAGATAATCGAGCACCGGTGAATGAAGGAACCCCTGGAAAACAGGCGGGGGGGGAGGTGCTGCCGGCCGAGCGTATTGAACGGCTATTTCGGTTGCCCCCGTCGCCTTGGCGCTGTGAACTCCGGCTGTCAGCGTCACTTCTTTGTCGGGAAGAACAGCATTGCCATCGATAATTAACGTTCCCGGTCCGCGATTGACATAAGTGCCGGCCGAAAAGATTTCGATCTCTGACGTACCTTCGGAGATTTTCCGGCCGGGGATCCAGATTGGTCCCCAGAAGGGCACGAAATTCGCCTGCAGGACCCGGAGGTCCTCTGGCAGCAGCCCGGAGCGGTTTTTGCCGGAACTTTCGGGCGTGATTTGACCGAGCTGGAGCTTGTAGTCATCGGCCAGCAGGAAAGCCGGAGCTCCCTTTTCCAGTTCGCCCCGCATGACCGGTTCGTTGGCGGCGCGATAGTTATCCATGCCCCAGCTGCTCATGAAGAGGCCCCGGTGCCTCAACGATGAAACCGTCGAACGTCCGGAAATGTAGCGGCTGTCCGCAGGAAAGGTCTGATGGATGACGGACAGGATTTGCCGCTGATGCGTATTGGGTTGAAGAAGCGCATTCGCAGTGCCGAAAGCCCAGAAGAGGCAAAGGGAACCAAAGAGCAGCCAGGTCCGGGAATGGGCTTTGGTGTAGGAATCGTACCCAATGGCAATGGCTATTGCGACGGGTGGCAGGACAAGGGCAGGCGAACGGAAGATGTCGAAGAAGCACGCGCGGTAATGCGATTTTAGGGCTAAAGCCCTGATTTGCTCCCGCCTCAGACCAATTGATTGTCCGTACCCGTGACAGCCCTCAGGACTTCCCGTCCGACGAGCTGTGCGACCGGGGTCAGGACCTGGCCTTTTCTCGTCAGGAAGGAATAGGGTTCCACCGACAGGTCCAGTGCGCTTTTCAAAATCACAAGTGTGCCGCCGGAG
>NZ_JBNKYW010000145.1:0-4629 GCF_050301095.1 Roseibium sp. | reverse complement strand
TGACGTCGGTCATCGCCATTTCCCTGATATCGACGCCGAAGGTCTCATCGGGCATTGGCGTCGGCACCTTGATTGAAATGCCGCTGATCCTGGCATCCGCGATGCCGAAGGACCGGTAAAACTGGAAAACATTGGTGATCAGTTCTTCAGGCGCCGGCACCTGATCGTCGAGAAGCTGATCGAAGAGCGCGAGGACATTGTTGTCCCGCTTGGTCACGGTGACATCGGTGATCGAGGCCTTGTCCATGGACACCTCGACCGAAAGTCCGTCCATGATTTCCTGACTGCTCTTGTAATCGACCGTGGACCCGGTCCGGATGAGTGTCACTTCGTCGCCGGTTTCAGGCACGGCAGGATCGAACAGATCGACAAGCGCGGCTGCGTCGATGTCCTCGTAGTGGGTTTTGCCCTGACTGGTCGTCTGGGTCAGCATTCGGCCCGAATCGAGGTCGAGCGTCTGCAGCTCCTGGGTCACGCGGTCGATGGTGTATTCGCCGATCCGGCCGTCCTCGGCATTGGCCATCCGGTAGCCGTCCATCTGCACGGTTCCGGCGAGGACGACCGTTTTCTTGCCGTCCGTGACCGTGAACGCTTCGATGGTCATGCCGCTGTTGTCGATCCTGAACTCATCATAGGAATTCAGGAGCGAGGCCTGCAGGAAGGGCAACCAGCGGCTGGCCTGATGCTTCGGGTCGTCGGCGGGAACTTCCGGAAGCGTGAAGTCGAAATTTGCTGCGGACACGCCACGCAGCCGGCCGTCGATCTTCAAGCCGCCTTCTCCGCCGACATCGCCGGTCGCGCTGAAATGCGCATCGTCGGAATAGGTCCAGGCGGTAGAGGTGAAGGCACCGTCCTCGTGTGTGAGGCCGGTAATGGTCAGCGCGCCGGCGGACATGGAAAGCCGGTAGGTCAGGTCCTTGGTTTTTGCCGGTTCAGCGCTGTCGGTTTCATCCTTTTCCGCCGTGCCGGATGTCTCGGCCGGAAGGTTTTCCAAGGTGCCGCCGAAAGTCACGGTCGTGTCGGTGATCGTCAGCGTGTCGCTGCTGGCGTCATAGGCGACGGCGCCGTTTTCAACGTCTATGCCGAGTGTCCTGAGACCGTCGACATATGCCCGGAAGGCGGCTTCACCGGT
The DNA here is from genome assembly GCF_050301095.1 of Roseibium sp. GTDB lineage: Bacteria > Pseudomonadota > Alphaproteobacteria > Rhizobiales > Stappiaceae > Roseibium. The sequence goes on along the minus strand of NZ_JBNKYW010000145.1, from coordinate 3,497 downwards.
GTCTTGCGCCAAGGCGGAACCGGAGATCAGCGCCAGCGCCGTGCTTAGGGAAAGGAGCCTTGCCCTTGTCTTGAAGGAATGGGAAGCAGGGGAGGAGTAGTTAATAAAAATCAAAGCTTTGGCTCCAAATCGGATGATCGGACTAGGCCGTATTTGTCATCGGTAAAGCCCGAAATAGAGGGTCATCCCGGGTGGTTCCATGACTATGGCGCATTCTTGCAGCAAGGTCGAGACGGTCACCGCGCTCAGGACAGGTCAGCCTGCCATTCCGCCCGGACTTCTTCGTCGGTTTCAGCGGCCAGAGCAGGGCCGGAGAGCTTGCCGGTCTCTTCTTCACCGGCCAATTGGCGAAACGCCCAGACGGCGGAGCCCCTGACAGCCGGGTCCGGGTCGCTCAACAGCGGGCGGACTTTTTCGAGCAGCGCGGGCTCATCGGAATTTCCGGCAGCAATCAGGACATTGCGCAGGAAGCGGTTTCGGCCAATCCGCTTGATCGGCGAGCCGGAAAAGAACTTCCGGAAGGTGGCATCGTCCAGTTCCAGCAAGGTCTCTAGGGGCGGGGACTTCAGGTCGTCTCGGGCGATCAGCTTGGCTTCCCGGGCCTCGGCCGCGAATTTGTTCCAGGGGCAGGCGGCCAGGCAATCGTCGCAGCCGTAGATGCGGTTGCCCATCGCCTCGCGGAACTCCTGCGGGATGGGCCCGGGATGCTCGATGGTAAGGTAGGAAATGCAGCGGCGGGCATCGAGCTGATAGGGGGCCGGGAAGGCGTCTGTCGGACAGCTGTCGAGGCAGGCGCGGCAGGAACCGCAATGATCGCGCTCCGCGCCGCTCGGTGGCAGTTCCAGCGTGGTGAAGATGGCTCCGAGAAAAAACCAGGAGCCGAGCTCCCGCGACACCAGGTTGGTGTGCTTGCCCTGCCAGCCGAGGCCCGCTGCCTGACCGAGCGGTTTTTCCATCACCGGGGCTGTGTCGACGAACACTTTTACATCTCCGCCCGCGCGCGAAATCAGGAAACTCGCAAGTTCCTTCAGGCGCCCCTTGATGATGTCGTGATAGTCGCGGTGTCTTGCATAGACCGAGATGCCGCCGGTGCTTCTGTCCTTGAGATGTGCGAGCGGATGGCTCTCCGGGGCCTCGTCCGGACCGTAGTTCATGGCGAGCATGATGACGGACCGGACCTCCGGCCAGAGCGAGGCCGGCGAAGCGCGCCGGTCTTCGGTCTCGGCCATCCAGCCCATCGTGCCGTGGTAACCTTTTTCCAGAAAGGCGTGCAGGCGGTCTCCCGCTTCAGGAATGCCGTCCGCCGGTGCGACCCTGAACCCGTCGAAGCCGAGGCCGGTGGCCTTTTCCCGAAAGGCCGTCAGTAGTTTTTCAGTTCTTTTGTCCAAGACGGAGCGCCGCAGGCGTTGGAAGATGTCCCTGTCTTAAGGGAAGGGCTGGAAAAGTCCATGGCTCAACGGATTAGAAATCCAGATCCGCATAGGTTTGCGACGGCGGCATGCCGAGCACCTTCTCGCCCAGGAGAGGCCGCATGCTGGGCCGTGATTTCACCCGGGCATACCATCCCCGAATGTCCTCTTCTTCGCCCCAGGCGACCTCACCGAGGTAATCGGCGCAAGAAAGGCTCGCCGCCAGCGCGAAATCGGCGAAAGACAGCCTGTCTCCCGCGATCCAGCGCCGGGAAGCGACCAGGTAGCCGAAGTACTTCAGATGATGGTGGATGTTGGCCCTGGCAACACGCAGGGCGGCGGAATCGGGTTCCCCGCCGCCAGTGGACTTCGGCATGATCTGCTTGTAGATGCGCTCGCGCACCAGATGGCCGACCACTTCCTGATCGAACTTGCCCAGGCACCATTCCACCAGGCGTCTTGTTTCGGCACGCGCTTCGGGATGGTCCGGCATCAGGCGGCGGTCGGCAACCGCGTAGCCGCGGGTCTCGTCCAGATATTCCATGATCGGACCCGGGCCGCAGATAGCGGGACCTTCGTTTTCCACCATGACCGGGACAGAGCCGGCGGCATTCAGCGCGAGCAACTCCTGAGGCCGTTCCCAGGGGTTCACGTGACGTTCCTCAAAAGCAGCGCCGTATTCGCTCAGGATCAGCCTGACGAAACGCGAGGAAGGCGAGAACGGGTGGTGGTAAAGCGTGAGCATTTAGCGGTTTAGAGCCTGAACTGTGGCGATACTAGGGTGAAGCGCCATCCATATCTGCGGAATGGCCCCTGAAGCCGGTTTGGAAATTCGCGTTAACCGAGAGTTTGCCCCAAATATGGTTATCAAGGGTTTGACGCGGCACATCCGCTCCGTCAAATAGGCGGGGATTTCCTCAAGCCATGAGTCGCGTCACATAGCGGGTCGAGCGGAATTTCAGCAAGCCTTTTGGAGAAAAACCACACAATGGACAGCCAAACGATTGTCGACGCGGTTATTTTGGGAATAGTCGAAGGGTTGACCGAGTTCATTCCGGTATCTTCCACCGGGCATATTTTGCTGCTGGGACATTTTCTCGGTTTCGAAAGCACCGGCAAGACCTTCGAGGTCCTGATTCAGCTGGGTGCGATCCTGGCGATTCTGTCCGTCTATTTCGCCCGCCTGTGGAACCTTGCGCTGTCCCTGCCGAGCGATCCGACGAGCCGCCGGTTCGTCGCCGGGATCCTGCTTGCGTTCCTGCCAGCCGCCGTTGTCGGCGTGCTGCTGCACAGTTTCATCAAGGACGTCCTGTTTCATACGCCTGCTCTCATCTGCAGCACCTTGCTGATCGGAGGCATAATTCTCCTGTGGATCGACCGTCTGCCGCTCAAGCCGCGTTATACCAACGTGATGGACTATCCGTTGTCGCTCTGCCTCAAGATCGGGCTCTTCCAGTGCCTTGCCATGGTGCCGGGCGTTTCCCGTTCCGGAGCGACCATCGCCGGTTCGCTCCTGATGGGAACCGACAAGCGCTCTGCAGCCGAGTTCTCGTTCTTTCTGGCCATGCCCACCATGGTCGGCGCCTTTACCTACGACCTTTACAAGAACCGCGACGTGCTTTCGGTGGATGACGCCAAGCTGATCGCGATCGGTTTTGTCATGTCGTTTTTCGCCGGCGTCTTCGTGGTTCGGGGGCTGCTGGATTTTGTGTCCAAACACGGCTTCGCGCCATTCGCCTGGTGGCGGATCGCCGTGGGGCTGGCCGGTTTCGCCGGGCTTTATTTCCTAGGCTGACTTTTCGAGCGGTGAGCCTGGGGCATAAAGCGCGGCCATTGCTTGGAGTTCGTCTGCCAGTTCCTGCCTGAGGGCTTCTGGACCGATCAACTCCGTTCCGGGGCCAAGCCAACGGACCAGAGGCAGGATGCGGGCCCGGTCGGTGCTCGGAATGCTGACCAGAATGCGGCCGTCCTTTGCGGGCGTGAATACGGCGTGACGGTAGTACCAGTCCGCGCTGAGTTTTTTTGCCTGCGCGGGTGTTATCAGGATCTCCGCGATCTCTTCTTCCTGTTCCCAGCGCCGCATGGCCT
>NZ_JBNKYW010000144.1:0-19513 GCF_050301095.1 Roseibium sp. | reverse complement strand
GGCGGCCGCGTGCGAGCGGTTGTCATCGTCTGCCTGAGGATACGAGCCGGATGCCACCATCCCTCCTCCCGACATGCAACAGAAACGACGGGACCGGCTATTTAGCCTTTGCAAAGCCTGTGCTAAGACCGCGCCACCGAGCCGGCGTTTTCCGCGCCGCCATTCTGACAGAGACTTTCAAAAAGCACCATGGCACAAGACATCGTCACGCGCTTTGCCCCCTCTCCGACCGGCTTTCTGCATATCGGCGGAGCCCGCACAGCGCTCTTCAACTGGCTGTTTGCAAAACATCACGGCGGCAAGATGCTGCTACGCATCGAGGACACCGACCGGGCCCGCTCGACCCAGGAAGCCGTCGACGCCCTGCTGGACGGCCTGTCCTGGCTCGGGCTCGACTGGGACGGTGATCCTATTTCCCAGTTTTCCCGTGTCGAAAGGCACAGGGAAGCCGTGGAGCAGATGCTGGCAAACGGTACGGCGTACCGATGCTACTGCTCTCCTGAAGAGGTCGACGCCATGCGCGAGAAGGCCCGCGCGGAAGGCCGCCCGCCGCGGTACGACGGCACCTGGCGCGACCGCGCCCCCTCAGAAGCGCCGGAGGGCGTGGCTCCCGTCGTGCGTCTCAAGGCGCCCCAGGAGGGTGAAACGGTTGTCGACGACATGGTCCAGGGCCGCGTCGTGATCCCGAACAAGGATCTCGACGATTTCATCCTGCTTCGTTCCGATGGCACGCCCACCTACATGCTGGCCGTGGTTGTCGACGACCACGATATGGGCGTGACGCACATCATTCGCGGCGTGGATCACCTGACCAACGCCGCCCGGCAGACCCTTATCTTCAAGGCTCTCGGCTGGGACATTCCGGCGATGGCACATATTCCGCTCATTCACGGACCGGACGGAGCCAAGCTGTCCAAGCGCCATGGAGCCACCGGTGCCGAAGCCTACCGGGAAATGGGCTATCTGCCGCAAGCCATGCGCAACTATCTGGCGCGCCTCGGCTGGAGCCACGGCGACGAGGAAATCATGTCTCTCGACGACATGATCAAGTGGTTCGGAATGGACGCTGTCGGACAGTCGGCTGCCCGGTTCGACTTTAAGAAGCTTGAGAACCTCAATGGCCACTACATGCGTGCCACAGACGATGCCGAGCTTCTGGAACACTGGAAGGTTTACCTCTCGCATGCCGCCAACGGAGGTGCCGTACTGGATTGGATGGCACAGGGTCAGAACAGCGAAGTTGCCCTGAAAGCCCTTCCAGGCCTCAAGGAGCGCGCCAAAACGCTGGTGGAGCTGACAGAAAGCGCCTCCTATCTCTGGCGCCAGCGGCCGCTCGACCTTGACGAGAAGGCGCTGAAGATCCTGACCGACGAGGCCAAGACTTTCCTGAAGGATCTGCACGGGGTACTTTCGGCGGCAACCGATTGGTCGGAAGAGCCGCTTGAAACGGCTGTCAAAGCCTATGCGGAAGAAAAAGAACTGAAGCTTGGCAAGGTCGCTCAACCTCTTCGCGCAGCCCTTACGGGCCGGGGCACCTCGCCCGGTATCTATGACGTTCTGGTCGCTCTAGGACGCGACGAATCTCTCGCGCGGATCCAGGACCAGGCATCCTGAAACAGGCAGCTGGCGGCGGCCGCCGCCGGCTGATAACACATGGTGCCAGGCTTCCGCCGACCGGCGAAGCCGGCCTATGACCAAAGCGTTATATTGGCCAGCTTGCGGCAGTGCGGTAAATGGGCTACGCAAGACGCGAAAATTTCTCCAGTGCCGTTTGCAACCGGCTTCCGGGAACCGATCTCAGGGAGGCAGGCGTTTGGTGCGGCACACCAGATTAACGTGAAGGGGTTTCTGTATGGCCGACAACAACGCCAAGCTCAACGTCGCAGGCAACGAGCATAATTTCGACGTTCTTGACGGATCCATCGGACCGTCCGTTGTGAACATCTCGTCCTTGTACAAGGACACCGGCATGTTCACTTACGACCCTGGCTTCACCTCGACCGCCTCCTGCGAATCCAAGATCACCTACATCGACGGCGACGAAGGCACGCTGCTTTACCGTGGATATCCGATCGAACAACTCGCCGATCACGGCGACTTCCTGGAGTCCTGCTACCTTCTCCTCTATGGAGAACTGCCGACCAAGGCGCAGAAGGACGACTTCGTGCATCGCGTGACCTATCACACGATGATCCATGAACAGATGAACCGCTTCTTCTCCGGTTTTCGCCGCGACGCCCACCCGATGGCGGTCATGGTGGGTACCGTCGGCGCCCTGTCCTCTTTCTACCACGACTCCACCGACATAACCGATCCGCACCAGCGCATGGTCGCCTCCCTGCGCATGATCGCCAAGATGCCGACAATTGCGGCAATGGCCTACAAGTACCATGTCGGACAGCCGTTCGTTTACCCGCGCAACGATCTGGGCTATGCAGCCAACTTCCTGCACATGTGCTTTGCTGTGCCTTGTGAGGATTACAAGGTGAACCCGGTTCTCGCCCGTGCCATGGACAGGATCTTCATTCTGCACGCTGATCACGAACAGAACGCGTCCACATCGACGGTTCGTCTCGCAGGCTCTTCGGGCGCCAACCCGTTCGCGTGCATTGCTGCCGGTATTGCGTGTCTCTGGGGCCCTGCCCACGGCGGCGCTAACGAAGCTGCTCTCAACATGCTTTCCGAGATCGGTTCCGTTGACCGCATTCCGGAATATATCGCACGTGCGAAGGACAAGAACGACCCGTTCCGCCTGATGGGCTTCGGTCACCGCGTCTACAAGAACTACGACCCGCGTGCACGCATCATGCAGAAAACCACGCACGAAGTGCTGGGTGAGCTCGGCATCAAGGACGACCCGCTGCTCGATGTTGCTATGGAGTTGGAAAAGATTGCGCTCAACGACGAATATTTCGTCGAGAAGAAGCTCTATCCGAACATCGATTTCTATTCCGGCATCACCCTTCGCGCCCTCGGCTTCCCGACCACAATGTTCACGGTTCTGTTTGCTCTGGCCCGGACCGTTGGCTGGATCGCGCAGTGGAAGGAAATGGTGGAAGATCCGTCCCAGCGCATCGGCCGCCCGCGCCAGCTTTACACCGGCGCGCCCCAACGCGACTACGTGCCGATCGACCAGCGCCGCTGAACAGAACTGTATCAAGCTTCCCAAAACAAGAAAGCTCCCGGACCACCGGGAGCTTTTTCCATTTCAGCCCCAAGGGAAGACAAGAAATATTCCGCAACAAACTTACCATGAGAATTTCAATCCAAAGAATAAAACAAAGATCAACAGGGCGAATACCGGAATAGGAATTTTCAAAATATCGACGGCGCGACAAAATTTTAAACAGGAGACTGAAATACAAATGACGCAAGCTTCCCGACTATTAAGTGCGACCTAAAGAAAAGTATTTCCTTAAAAGAACTGAATTTAATTCTTGTTATGCAAATATAAGGATTCTCTACCTACCCTGACGATCAACAAGCAGCTGAGGGCACAGCTAATAATCTTGTGGGGTAAAAATGAATCTCCTGAAACTTGCTTCAGACCTTAAGTTCGGCGTGAAGGTCGGCGGCAGCTTTGCTGCAGTGGTCGCTCTGACCGGAATTGTCGGCGGTGTTGGCGCCTACAGCGTGATGACACTGTCTGAAAAAATGGAGGTCGCGAAGCAGTCTACTTCCACGATCGCCCAGTTGCAGAACCTAGCCAGCAAGCGAGAAAGTTTCCTGTCGTCGCAGGATCTCCAGGCGGCCGACGCAGCGCTCCTGGACATTGACGGTTTGAGCAACGAACTTGCGACCCTTGAAGACCAGCTCAAGCGCGAGCCCCAGGCTCAAATTCCCGTTGCCGAGGCGGCAACCGCAGTGACGAAGTTCCGGGACGCATTTGAAAAGGTCGTAGACCTGACCCAGAAGCAGAACGTAAAACAGTCGCAGCTTGAAGAAACCGTCCGGAGCCTGGAGGATGTTTCGTCCAAGATCCTCGGAAAGGCCCTGATGGCGCGAGACGGCGTCAGCATGGATGACAGCAACGCCCGAAAGATCCTTGTGTTGGCCAACAAGGTCGGCCAGGCCGCTGCCGGTTTCCAGGAAGAGGTCCTCACCCTTCAGAATCTTTTTAATGCAGCGGCCAACAATGCCAAGCAGATTGCAGACATCAAGGATCGCACGGCGGCATTGGTCACCACCGCCAAACAAATGGCCGCAAACAGTTTCGACGGGGTCGATCCTGCCGCATTCCAGAAACTTGCAGCAAAATCCAAGGAAGTCGAAAAGACCCTGGACGAACTCTCCAAAACCAAGGACTACATCGCAATCTTCGACCTGACGGATTCGACCAAGGCCGGTTTCGAAGAACTTGTTGCAAGTTCGAAGAAGATCCGTACCCAGGCCAACGAAGCCATTGACCGTGTTTATGCCCAAGCCGATGAAATCAACCAGCGCTTCTATGTCGTTGACAGTGTCGCCGACACGGTGATGCAGCTGGAAGCAGACGCAAACGCCGTAAAAGCGGCCGCGTTCTACTTCATGCTCACGCCCAATGAAAATACACAGCAGGGTGTCACGACAGGCATCGAGGGCCTGAACAAGCTTGCCAAGCGCCTTGCATCGAACGCCAAGGACTTCCCGGCGATCGCTGATCTACTACCGGCAGTCAAGACATCGGTGGACACCTTCGCGACCAGTTTCTCCGAGCTGGCCTCCAACCAGTTTCAGCTGGCGTCCCAGATCGAAACCATGAAAGATCTGTCGCAAACGGTCCAGGCGCAGATCTCAACAATCTCATCCGATCAGAGCGCTGCGGCTCAAGCTTCCAGCACCAGCGCATTGAGCGTTATCAGCATCGCCCTTCTGGCTGCCGTTCTTGCCGGTATCGGCCTGGCGGTCGCTTTGAATTATATCGTGACCCGTCCGTTGCGCCGCACGACCGACGCCATGTCGCAACTGGCTGACGGCAATACCGATGTCATGATCGATGACGTGGAGCGCGGCGACGAAATCGGCGACATGAGCCGCACGATGCAGGTCTTCCGGAACAATGCCGTTGAAAGGCTCCGCCTGCAGATGGAGACCGAGCAGGAACAGAAACTGCGCGAGGAACGTCAGGTACGGATCGAGCAATTGATTGCCGGCTTCCGGGAAAAGGCGACCGAGGTCCTTGGTTCTGTCGGAGAGACAGCTCAAACACTGGACGGCACGGCGCAGGACCTGAGCGCGATTGCCAGCCAGAACTCCAGCCTTGCCGACAGCACTTATGGCATCACCGACGAAGCGACGCAGAACGTGCAGACTGTTGCCAGCGCCGCTGAAGAGCTGGCAGCCTCCATCGCGGAAATTTCCCGGCAGGTCAATCAGACCACACAAGTGGTCAACAAGGCGACCCAGGGAACACAGGTGACCAACGAAAAGGTCCAGAGTCTCTCGAGTGCGGCGACCAAAATCGGTGAAGTTGTAAGCCTGATCCAGGCGATTGCCGAACAGACCAACCTGCTTGCACTCAACGCGACGATAGAGGCGGCCCGGGCCGGTGAAGCCGGCAAGGGCTTCGCGGTTGTCGCCGCCGAAGTAAAGGAACTGGCAACGCAGACTTCAAAGGCAACGGAAGAAATCAGTTCGCAGATTTCCGAAATTCAGGACGCCACAAAGGATGCGGTGACCGCCATCGAGGAAATCACGCAAACCATGGAAGAGGTGAATGAATACACCTCGACCATAGCGGCAGCGGTGGAACAGCAAGGGGCAGCCACGAACGAAATCTCGGTCAACGTCCAGCGGGCTGCGGAAGGTACGGGTTCCGTCAAGACCAACATGTCCGACCTTTCCCAAGCCGTCGCACAAACCAGCCAGAATGCAAATCTGGTTCTGGGTGCCTCGAGCGAACTGTCACAGAAAACCGACATGCTGAATCAGGAAGTCGGCCACTTCCTTGACAATGTCGCCAACGCATAGCGCTTCGGACACGTCCCGAAAATCCACCAGGATTTGACTTTGGACGCCCCCGGATACCAGTAATCCGGGGGCGTTTTTTCGAGTGCATTATGTCCCGTTCACTGATTGCATGAACGCCTCCCCGCCCCACCGGCCGCACCGAAGGCTGGGTCTCCGACCGCGGCTGGCATTGCAGCTTCCGCTTATGATCCCTTGTAAGTGGTTCGGAATGCAGTCGGACGGCTGCGCGCTCGTCCGACCAGGCTTCCTAGCGGGGCCTTGCAGAGATGGCGTTCAATACAACATCCGCTGCGGCTGAGCTCTGGCTGTAGCCATCCGGCAGACGCATCGCATCGTCCAGCCTTGCAAGCTCATCCACTTGCCGTTTCCGCTCCGGACTTTCCGTCAGCAGTTTTTTCAATTGTTTCGCGAGGGCGTCCGGTTGCACTTCCTCATCCAGATATTCCGGAATGGCCCGGGTGCCGAGAATGATATTCGGCAATACAAATGACTCGACGCTTGCAAATTTGAGGACGCGGTTGAGATCCTTGAGGCGCCGGAAAAACCAGTCGACCTTATAGGCTACGACCATGGGCACTCCGGCAAGTGCCAGTTCCAGCGATACTGTTCCCGATGCGGCCAATGCGGCATGCGCCCGCCTGAAAGCCGCCTGTTTGGCTTCCAGGCCGGTGACGATTTTCGGTTTAACCTGCCAGCGGGACACGCCTTCCCGGATACGGGCCTCCAGGTGTGCAACAGCAGGCAAGACGACCTCCGTATCAGGCAGGTCCTGTACGACCCTGGCAACGGTTTCACCAAAGACGTCCAGCAGCCTGTCGATCTCGCTGCGCCGGCTGCCCGGCAGTACCAGGAGCACCTTTCTGTCCTCGGTCAAGGATGTGCGCTCGCCTTCTGCCGGACGAAGCGCAGCGGCTTTCTCGCTCAAGGGATGGCCGACATAGTGGGTTCGCGGACCGCCAAGCTTCCTGTGAACACCCGGCTCAAAGGGCAGCAGCGCAAGCAGCTCGTCCACATAATGGCTCATCTTCCTAGCCCGGCCCGGCCGCCAGGCCCAGACAGAAGGCGAAACATATCCGACAATTGGGATGTCCGGCGCCCGCCTGCGAACGCGTTTGGCAACGCTGTGTGTGAAATCCGGACTGTCGATAATCACGAGAACGTCCGGCTTGGCAGCGATCACCGCATCGACCGTTTGATAGACCCGTCTGACGATCAGCGGTAGCCGGGCAAGCACCGCGGACAAACCCATGACGGACACATCCGACATATCAAAGAAGCTGGTGAGGCCAAGCCCTGTCATGCGCTCACCGCCAACGCCGCAATAGCGGACACCCTCGCCCATTTTCGCGGTGAGTGCCTTCATCAGCTCGGAGCCGAGCTGGTCACCCGATTCCTCGCCGGCGACAAGACAGACAGTGGGCGCGTCCCTGGTCATTCGTCGGTTGCTCTTGCCGCATCCAGCGGATTGATGCCGATGAGGAACAGGCCGGCAGCATCCGCAGTGCGAAGCGTCTCTTCACGCTCTGCGATGAGAGCACCATGCGCCTCCACCGCGATACCTGCGAGGCCGGCTGACTGTGCGAGTTCAATCGTCTTCGGACCGACAGTGGGAAGATCGACTCGAAGATCCTGATTTGGCTTGGCGCTCTTTACCAGAACGCCAGCCTTGCCCTTCGCCCTCACTCGCCCGGTGCGTTTCAGTTCGGCGCATCTTTCCAGCATGGCATCCGTGCCTTCGGCGCCTTCAAGAGCCACAACACGGCCGCCGACTGCAATCGCGGCCTGACCAATATCCAGTTCGCCAAGCTTCCGGGTTGCCGTCAGGGCCAGTTCAACGTCCCGCCAGTCCCACTTGTTGGGCTGCACCCGGCCCATGACCCCACTCGCTGCCAGCAGTTGCGGCGCCACGTCCTTAATCCCCACAACGCGATACCCCTCGACTTCGAACAGGCGGATAACCTTGGTCAGCAGACTGTCGTCCCCGCCGGCCAAGGCGCGAATGATCGACGGCAGACGCTTCAGCGTTCCGAAATCACCAAGAATGGAAGTGAAATCCGGACGCTTTGAAACACCGCCTATCAGGAGAACGTCCTGGCAACCGGTCTGTTTCAAGAACCTGTAGAGCCTGCCGATTTCTCCCCATCCAAGCTCGGTGCTCGCGCGCCTCCGGGTCTCCTCATCGGCCTCGCCCCTGATTGCAACGAGACGGAAATCCCGGCCTGACTTTTCAAGCGCTTCGGCAATTTGCGACGGCAAGCTGCCGTTACCCGCGATCAGGGCAAGGCGCCTCGACATGCCGTCGTCAGAACCTGCGGACATGGAACTAGTCTTCACTGCGCGGCGTACAAAAACGCCGGTCGTCCTTTTCAAGGATAAAGTCGGTAACCGTCTTTACGAGCGGTTGGTCTGCGCTGTCCGCAGCTACGGCCTCAGCGCGGCTGCGAAGCGTGCCTTCATCGCTTTCGAACAAGGCTCTGTAAGCGGCTCGGAGGGCGTGGATTTGCTCGCGGGGAAAGCCCTTGCGCTTCAACCCGATCAGATTGAGGCCGGCAAGTCTCGCCCGATCGCCGATCACCGAACCAAAGGGAATGACATCGAATTCGACGCCGGTCATGCCGCCGACAATCGCACCGGTACCGATACGCGACCATTGACGCACAGCGCTGAGCCCTCCGAGAATGACGAAATCGTCCAACTCGACGTGGCCTGCCAGGGTGGCATTGTTTGCCAGAATGGCATTGTTTCCGACAAGGCAGTCGTGCCCGACGTGAGAGCCCATCATGAAAAGGCAATTGTCTCCGACCTTGGTCAGGCCGCCACCACCCACCGTACCCGGGTTCATCGTGACATGTTCACGGATCTGGTTGTTGGCGCCGATCTGGAGATAGGTGACTTCACCCGCGTATTTCAGATCCTGCGGCTTGTGACCGATGCTCGCGAACGGAAAGATGTGTGTGCCGGATCCAATGCTCGTGTGACCGGCGACGGCAACATGGGCCTCCAGAATCACTCCATCGGCGAGCGTGACATTCGGCCCCACAATCGAGTACGGTCCGATCACGACACCATCGCCGATAACGGCCCCGTCTTCGACTATGGCCGTTGAATGAATTTCTGTCATGTTTCCTCACGCATCCACAAGCATGGCGCTGACTTCGGCTTCCGCAACTTTCGCACCGTTGACCATGGCAACGGCATCGAACTTCCAGATATTGGAGCGCTGTTTGATCTTCTTGACGTGAAAATGAACCTGGTCTCCGGGCTCGACAGGCTTGCGGAACTTGGCCTTGTCGATCGTCATGAAATAAACAAGCTGCGGCGGCGCATCGGCTCCGCGTGCATGAACGCAAAGCGCTCCGGCTGTTTGAGCCATTGCTTCAATGAGAAGCACGCCCGGGAAAATAGGACGCTCCGGAAAGTGTCCCGTAAAGTGCGGTTCGTTGATGGTGACGTTTTTGATGCCGATGCAGCTATTGTCCCCATCCATTTCGATGATCTTGTCAATCAGCAGGAAAGGATAACGGTGCGGCAGAAGCTTCATGATCTTCATGATATCTGCGCTGGCAAGAGTTTTGTTTTCTGCTTCTTCCATGAAATGCCCCTTGACGGTTGACCGCCGCAAAGTTCTTGTTTGTTACCCGTTTACGATCCGCCGCCGCGCTCTGCAAGCTTTCTCAAGGCAGCAACCTCGCGGAACCACTGTTTGACTGGTTTGGCAGGCGTACCGCCGTAGCGCCCTCCTGCAGGCAGGTCGTCGTTGACCACGCTGACAGCGGCGACCTGTGAGCCCATGCCGATGGTTACATGTCCCCTGACACCGGTCTGACCACCAATCGCAACGAAGTCTTCCAGCGTGCAACTGCCGGACAGGCCAACCTGAGACACCAGGACGCAATGCCTGCCGACAACGACGTTGTGGCCTATCTGGACCTGATTATCGATCTTCGTACCTTCACCGATCACCGTGTCGCGATTGGCACCCCTGTCGATGGTCGTGTTGGCACCGACCTCGACATCGTCCTGGATGATCACTCGGCCGACCTGAGGCACCTTCAGGTGTCCCTGAGGCCCCATGGCATAGCCAAATCCATCCTGACCGCAGCAAACACCCGGATGGAAATAGACCCTATTGCCGAGAACGGAATGCTGCACTGTGCAATTCGGACCTATCACGCAATCTCGTCCGATCTTCACGCCCTGCCCGATCACGGCATTGGCCCGAATGACGGTTCCCGCGCCAATCTCCGCGTCGGCACCGATCACTACGCCCGCCTCAACGGTCACATTTTCCTCAAGAGACGCTCCGGAATCGACGGAGGCTCTTTCGGAGATCGCTGCAGGTCCGGGCTCCTTCGGTATCAATGCTTCCGGAAAGAGCTTGCCCAGCACCTTCGCCCACGAGCGATAGGCATCAGCACACACCAGAACCGCAACCCCTTCGGGAACCTTGTCCTTGTGGCGGCTTGCAACAAGGCAGGCGGCTGCAGTGGTTTCCTGAAGCTGATCGAGATAAGCCGTGTTGTCGAAGAATACCAGCGTGCCCTGCCCCGCATCTTCGAGTGGAGCCACTCCGCTTACTTCAATTGAGCCATCGCCACGGTAGATTTCAGCCTCTGCCCAGGAGGCTATGTCCTGCAGGCGAACCGATGCGGGCATCTTGAAAAATTTTGGCTCGGACATGCTCTTATCCTTGTTGCAAGCCAACAAAAACGGCCGCCGAACTGGTCGGCGGCCGTTTTCTATCCCATATGACCGCGGTTTAGAAGCGCGTACCGCCACTCAGACGGAAAATCTGGGTCTTGTCGGCGTCATCCTTGACGATCGGGTAGGCGAAATCTGCACGAAGCGGACCGAACGGAGAGTTCCAGCGGATACCCGCACCGACCGAAGCACGAATGTTGAAGTCGTCGGAGTCGATGCGGCCACCATTGTTCTCCACGAGGCTCACAAGATCGCTATCCGCATCCCAGAGCGAACCGGCATCGGCAAACACTGCACCGCTCAGGCCGAATTCCTTCGGAATGACCGGGAACGGGAACCGGGTTTCCGCAGTCGCGGCGAAGTAGAAGCGGCCGCCAATAGCATCGTCTGTGGTCGCGTCGCGCGGGCCAATGCCCTGGTTTTCGAAACCACGAACCAGATTACCGCCAAGCATGAACTGTTCGGACACTCGCAGGCGCTCGTCACCGATGGCCATGATGTTGCCGCCACGAAACGCCAGGCTGCCGATCAGACCGTAGTCAGCTAGGATTTCCTTGTAGGCCCGAGCCTGTACTTCCGTCTTGATGTAGTAGCTGTCACCACCGAGACCTGCGAATTCCTGACCGAAGGAGGCATAGAAGCCATCGGACGGATCCAAGTTGCGGTCAAGCGTGTTGTAGCGGAACTCATAACCGACAAGCGAGGTCAGGTAAGTGCCGAGCGAGTCGCAAACCGCAAGGGACAGATTGGCTGTATTACAGTTGTTGATGTTCGTCGACTGGTTGTCCGGGTCGGAGTTCTCTTCCTGGAAGATATTGTAGAACAGGCGAACCGTCAGCTCTTCCTCGCGAAGCGGGAGCGTGAAGCCGAAGCCGCCACCCGTCTTCTTCTGATCGAACGACCGGTAGTCGTTTGCATCATCGACCTTGCGGTAGGCGTCAAGGTCGAGAGCCACACGGCGGCCCATGAAGAACGGTTCGACAAACCGGAACTCGTAGGACTGGGTGTCGGTACCACCACCAACGGCGATCTTCACGAACTGGCCGCGGCCAAGGAAGTTCTTCTCCGTCAGGGAGACGTCACCGATGACACCATCCACGGTCGAGTAGCCGACACCGAAGGAGATTTCACCGGTCGCCTTTTCTTCCACGCGAACATTGACCACGACACGGTCGGGCGAGCTGCCCTGCTGGGTCGTGATGGAAACCTTCTCGAAGAAACCGAGGTTCCGCAGCCGACGCTCGGCCTTGTCGATCAGCGCGCGGTTGAACGCGTCGCCCTCGGCAATGTCGAATTCGCGGCGAATGACGTATTCGCGTGTACGGTCGTTACCGATAACGTTGATACGCTCGATGTAAGCCCGGGGGCCTTCCTCGATGTAGTAGATCAGCGAAATCGTGTTGTTTTCGTAGTCACGAGCACCGCGCGGACGGACACGTGCGAAGGCATAGCCGTCTTCGGAAACGCGCGTCGTGATGTCCTCGACCGACTGCTCGATACGCAGCGAGTTGAAGGTCTGACCGGTACGGGTCCGCACCAGCTTACGCAGCTCTTCAGGGTCGACATCCGCGATCGTCGAAACAACTTCAACTTCGCCGATTTCGTATTTCTCGCCTTCTTCCACCGTAAACGTGACGTAGAAGATATTCTGCTCACGGTCGAGGTCCGCGCTTACGGACACAACACGGAAGTCGGCATAGCCCTTCTTGTTGTAGTACTGGCGCAGCAACTCTTCATCCGCAGCCAGGCGATCCGGATCATACGTGTCCGTGCTGCGCAACCAGCTCAGAAAACCGCTTTCACGGGTCCGGATAACGTCACGCAGGCGACCGTCACTGAACGACTTGTTACCAATGAAGCTGATGCGCTCCACGCCGGTCTTGGCACCTTCGTTGACTTCGAACACGAGGTCGACGCGATTCTGACCGCGATCGATGATCTTGGGCTCGACGGATGCACCATACCGCCCGGACCGCCGATAAGCTTCCAGAATATTCTGCACGTCGGCCTGCACTTTCGCACGCGACAGCATGGAACGAGGCTGAGAGCGGATGGCGGTTTCCAGCGCGTCATCCTTGATCTTCCGGTTCCCCTCGAAGGAGACCCGGTTGATGACCGGATTTTCGGTGACCGTTACAACGATGGAGCTGCCACGCGGGGTGATATCAACCGTAGCAAACAACCCTGTTGCATAGAGCGCCTTCAGCGACTCATCGACATCGAACGCCGTGTAGGAGCGTCCGGGAACGATGGTCATGTAGCTGATGACGGTTTCGTCCTCTACCCGGGTATTGCCATTGACCGTGATGGATCTGGCAACGGCGGCCTGCGCTTCGCTCACGAAAGACGCGAGCCCAAAGCTCTGAGGCAGGACAGCCCCGATGGAAAGAACGGCTGCCGCAAGAAAAACGGCCCGTGTAAGTTTCTGCAATCGCTGCATTATTGCGCTATGCCTTTGTTACAAATACCTCTGCCGGAAATCTGCAATCACCCGCGCAGATTCTCGGAACCGACGAACGTTTTATAGGTTTTTACCGATAACGCAACCGCACTTCGTGGCTGAAAGCGATTTAGTCAGAAGACGTTGCGTCAATGTCACGGCTCTCAGGAAGCGGTGGTTACCAATCGCATGATGTCCTGCCAGGTAACGAATACCATCAGCATAAGTATCAAGCCCAGACCGATCCGGAATCCGACGTCCTGAATACGGTCGCTCAGGGGCTTGCCGCGCAACGCTTCGAGCGCAAAAAAGACAAGATGACCGCCGTCAAGAATGGGAATCGGTGCCAGATTGATCAGACCGATGCTCACGGAAAGAATGGCCGCAAGCGATATCAGGGGCAACAATCCGTGATCGGCAACCTGACCGGAGATCTGCGCCACCCGGATAGGTCCGCCGAGCTGGTCCGCTGACTGCCGTTGTGTGATGATGCCCCATAGATAGCTGACCGTTCCGTCGATGATCCGGTAGGTTTCCCTGACGCCCTCTGCAACAGCTTCTCCCGGTCCGAACTTGATGTTGACCAGGTTCTTCGGATCGTTCGAACCACGAAGACCGATATCGCCCGCGATTTGTCTCTCGCCCAGGAACACTTCCTTTTCACGCGCATCCGGTGTCACGGTCAGGGAAACCGGTTTGCCATCCCGGTCCACCTCGAACACCAGCGGCGTGTTCGGGTTCATGAGGACAATCTGGCGCAATTCCCCGAATGTCTGGATGCGATGTCCATCGATTTCCAAGACGACATCACCCGCCTGAATGCCGCCTCGTTCGGCCGCACGGCCCGGCAAGACTTCCTCGACAACCGGCATAAGCCCTTGTTTTCCGAGAAAGACGAACATGGCGGCAAAGATGACGATGGCCAGAATAAAATTGGCGATCGGTCCCGCCGCAACGACGGCCGCTCTTTGCCAGACCGGTTTGGCGATAAAGGCCGTTTTCCGTTCTTCATCGCTCATCTGTGCAATGCGTTCATGGTTCGGCATGCTGGCCGCGTTGCTGTCGCCCGCGAATTTCACATAACCGCCCAAAGGAACAAGGCAGACTTTCCAGCGCGTTCCCTGCTTGTCCGTGCGACCGAACAGTTCACGGCCGAGTCCCACCGAGAACGCCTCCACCTTGATGTTGCACCAGCGTGCAACTGCAAAGTGCCCAAGCTCGTGGAAGAACACTACAATTGTCAGAACGAAAATGAACGGAACAATCGTGCCGACAACCAGGGAATAAGCGTCGTTGAAGATATCCATGAAAGGCGCCTGATCCTGTATGGTTAGGATAATTTCCTGGCACCGTACTAATATGATAATTACGGCGCGTTAATGGTAAGGGTTAATTTTTCAACGGAAGAAAAAAACCGTGAAGGTGCCGGTTCCTTTTTTTCCGCCTTTCGCGCCCGATGGCGACCGCTTCCCTGAAAGCTTTAATGCCGCCTGGCGTTGATCCATTCCTGCGTCCGTTTTCGCGCTTCCAGATCCAGCGCGAGGACATCCTCAACCTTCAGGGAAGCCGAAAGCCCCGCTTCCGCGTCAAGCCTTTCCAGAACAGCTTCGATGGCGGCGGGAATGTCCGGAAATGCGATTGTGCCGGAAAGGAAAGCTTCGACGGCAATTTCATCGGCTGCATTCAATGCTGCCGGCGCACCTCCGCCGGCCTTCATTGCCTCCAGAGCCAGACCAAGGGCCGGAAACCGGTTCAGGTCCGGAGCCTCGAAGGTCAATGTCCCAAGAGCTGCAAGATCCAGTCTTTGAACCGGAACCTCCATGCGCCGCGGATAGGCCAGGCAATGGGCAATCGGCGTGCGCATATCAGGACTGCCAAGCTGGGCAAGCAAAGACCCGTCCTTGTATTGAACCAGACCGTGAACTGCGGACTGCGGATGAACCAGAACGCCAAGTTGCGCATGTGTCACCGGAAACAGGTGTGAAGCTTCTATGACTTCAAACCCCTTGTTCATCAGGGTCGCGCTGTCGATGGTAATCCTTGCGCCCATGTCCCAGTTGGGATGCCTCAGCGCCTGGTCCGGCGTCACGCTCGCCATCTCTTCCCTGGACCAGGTCCGGAAAGGTCCCCCGGAAGCTGTCAGCAGAATCTTTTCAACCTGGTCGGCCTTATCCGTCTCGAAGACCTGGAAAATGGCGTTGTGTTCACTGTCGACCGGCAGCAATTCCGCCCCCGTCTCACGGATCCTCGCCATGAAGAGGTCGCCCGCACAAACGAGGCATTCCTTGTTGGCCAGCGCAATACGGCGACCAGGTTTGATAGCTGCCATGGTCGGCTTAAGTCCGGCAGCCCCCACAATAGCACCGACGACAAGGTCGGCTTCGCGTTCCACCGCCTCAAGTACGGCAGCCTCGCCTGCGGAAACGGATATTCCACTCCCCAGCAGCAATTCCCCGAGTTCATGATAAAGGGTTTCGTCCGCCAGTACGGCCGTCCGGGCTTTCAGCCTCCTTGCCATGTCCGCAAGCGCGACGGCATTCCGGTTGGCGACCAGTGCCACAACATCAAAGCGTTCCGGATTGCGTTCGATGATATCCGCAAGGCTCTGTCCGATAGATCCTGTTGCACCAAGAACGATAGTACGGATGGGCGCAGCGCCGTCCTTCCACGCGGTTACGGCCGCCATAGACAAAACTCCATTTTGATTGCGCCCCGCCCTATCCCAGTCCGAACCCGGCAATGGGATCCATCAGTGTTCCGCCGGACAGAATGCCGATCAGGGCAGCGAATATGGCGGCGGCAACAAGGCCGTCAACGCGGTCCATGATGCCGCCATGCCCTGGAATGATCTGGCTGGAATCCTTGACGTCAAAGCGGCGCTTGATGGAGGATTCCAGCAAATCGCCAGCCTGGGACACGATGGAAAGGACTATCGCCAGCAACATCCAGTACCCGAGAGACTGTCCTCCGGCAACGTAGACGACGCCAACGCCGAAAGCCGTTGCCAGAACCAGTCCGCCAATTGCGCCCGACCAGGTCTTTTTCGGGGAGACTCGGGGCCATAGTTTCGGCCCGCCAATGGCCCGCCCGGCAAAATAGGCAAAGATATCGGTAGCCCATACGACAAACAGCAGAAAGAATGTGTACAACAATCCGCCGGTCCCGTTGCGGATGGACAAAAACGCGTAAAGCGCACAGCCGCTGTAAAGGACGCCTTCCGCCCCCCAACGACCGGTCCTGCTGAAGCCGGCCGCGGCATAGGTTGCGGCCGCTCCCAGGAGAACCACCCCCAGGCCGACGTCGCGGTAGCCGATAAAGTCGAGGACCGCCAGCACCACAAGTGCCGCCTGCCCCGACAGCGCGGACGCGGATGTGTGCCGGGTTCCGGTAATCGAGAACCACTCCCATAGGAGCAGCATTGTGGTTGGCAGCATCAGGAGAGCGAAAGGCAACCCGCCGAGATAGGTGATGAACAGAACCAGCGGGCCGAGCACGGCAGCGGACAGCACCCTCAGTGTGAGATTGGACGGATTCTTTTTGGGGGGATGCGCTTCAGCCATGGTCTGAGCCGGGCTTCACAACGCTTTGGCGTTCAGGCCGCCGTAGCGCCGCTGACGGCTGCCAAAACAGCTAAGCGCTTCATCAAAGGCAGCCTCGTCGAAATCCGGCCAATGCTTTTCGCAGAAATAGAATTCCGAATAGGCGGCTTGCCACAGAAGAAAATTGGAAAGTCGCATTTCCCCGCTGGTGCGGATGATAAGATCCGGGTCAGGCAGGCCAGCCGTATCCAGCGCACCGGAAATGGCATCCTCGGTGACGTCTTCGGGCGTAAGTTCACCGGCCAGAACCCTGCGGGACAGACACTGCGCCGCCCGCACAATTTCCGATCGCCCCCCGTAGTTGAAGGCAACCACGAGATTCAGCCCGGTATTGTGCTGCGTCAGCTCTTCCGCCTCCTCCAGAAGCGCGGCAATCCCCCGCTCCAGATCGTCCCGGCCACCGATGATACGGATGCGGACATTTTCTTTATGAAGCTCGCTCAGGTCTCTTTGAACAAAGCGGCGGAGAAGCCCCATGAGGAACGACACTTCCGCCGGTGGCCGGCTCCAGTTTTCGGAAGAAAAGCTGTAAATGGTGACGACTTCAATGCCGACCTTCCCGGCATGCCGGATAGTACGGCGGAGTGCCTCAAGGCCCTGGCGGTGCCCTTCCGTGCGCGGCAGACTGCGTGCCGTCGCCCATCGTCCGTTGCCATCCATGATGAAGGCGACATGGCGCGGCAGTTTCCCGCTACCTGTTTCGGCAGCGGTCACTTCCGGCTTCCGGTCCGGGCTGACGCTCATGGGCTCCCCCAACTCACAGGATCCAGGTCTTGGTCAGACCTGGGAGATTTCCTGTTCTTTCTTTTCCAGCATGCTGTCGACTTCACTGATCATCTGATCGGTCAGCTTCTGCACCTCGTCTGAAGCAACGCGGCTGTCGTCCTGGGAGATTTCGCCGTCTTTTTCCGCCTTCTTTGCGTCGTCCATACCGTCCCGGCGCACGTGGCGGATCGCGACCTTGGCCTGCTCTGCATATTTGTGGGCGACCTTGATCAGTTCCTGACGGCGTTCCTGGTTGAGTTCCGGGATGGGCAGGCGAAGCAGCTGACCATCGACAACCGGGTTAAGTCCCAGATTGGATTCGCGAATCGCCTTTTCGACAGCGGCCACCATGCTCTTGTCCCAGACCTGCACCGCAAGCATCCGCGGCTCGGGAACGGACACGGTCGCAACCTGGTTGATCGGCATGGACTGACCGTAAGCGTCAACGGATATCGGGTCCATCATGGAAGCGGACGCACGTCCGGTCCGAAGGCCTGCGAACTCCGTCTTCAAAACGGAAAGAGCCCCTTGCATACGGCGCTTCAGATCGTCGAGGTCGACACCTTCTACCGACATTTTGTCCTCACTATAGTTTTCTGCGTCTCTAAACAAAGAGTCTTGGCGCGCGCCAACATGGCATATACGCGCCGAAACACAAGAGCTTGTGCCGGGGAAAGATCTAAATCTTTCAGCCACCCACGACTGTGTAGGTGCCTGTCTCCTGCAGCACGCTGACAAGTGCTCCCGGCGAATGAATGGAAAATACGATCACCGGTATGGAATTGTCACGTGCCAGGGCAATGGCGGTCGTATCCATGACCTTCAGATTGCGCGTGATGACCTCCTCATAGCCGAGCGTCTCGTAACGCTCCGCATCAGGATTGATCTTGGGATCCTCGGAGTAAACGCCATCCACCTGCGTGCCTTTCAGGAAGGCATCGCATTTCATTTCGGCCGCGCGCAAGGCTGCTCCGCTGTCTGTGGTGAAGAAGGGATTGCCCGTACCGCCGGCGAAGATGATGACGTCGCCATCTTCCATGTAGCGGTCAGCAACGCGCTGCGAGAAGGTTTCGCAGATTGAAGGTACCGCGACCGCGGAGAGCACACGTGCGTTTACTTTCAGGCGGCGGAGGGCGTCGGCGAGGGTCAGGCTGTTCATGATGGTGGCCAGCATGCCCATGTGGTCACCCGTCACACGATTGCCGCCCTTGGCGGCGACAGCCACGCCGCGAAAGATGTTGCCACCGCCGACGACAACGCCGACCTGAGCGCCGAGCGCCACCGCGTCGGCAATTTCCTTGGCGATCCTTTGCACGATGGCCGGGTCGATTCCGAAGGCCTGCGAGCCCATCAGGGCCTCACCGGAAAGTTTCAGAAGGATCCGTTTCCAGCGCAAGGAATTCGTCATGGGTGCACCCTTTTAAAAATTGTCTTTCTAAAAAAAAAGCGCCGGACTTGCCGGCGCTTTTCCTGAGCTTACTGCCCGGTGGCTGCCGCCACCTCCGCGGCAAAGTCTTGCTCCTCTTTTTCGATCCCCTCGCCCAGGGCGAAACGGACGAAACCGGAAAGCTTGACTTCGGTGCCGAGTTCTTTTGCCAGCGCCTCGACGGCCTGTTCAACCGTCTGGTCCGGATTGATCACGAAGGCCTGCTTCTCGAGGGTAACTTCCTCGTAGAATTTGCGCAAACGGCCTTCCACCATTTTCTCAATGATGTTTTCCGGCTTGCCGGATTCGCGTGCCTGTTCGGAGAAGACAGCCTTCTCACGCTCGACAACAGCCGGATCCAGTTCAGCGGTGTTCAGCGCCAACGGGCTGGTCGCAGCAACATGCATCGCGATCTGACGGCCAAGGGCGTTCAGCTTGTCCTTGTCGCCGGAAGATGCCAGTGCCACCAGAACGCCGATCTTGCCGAGACCTTCGGAGACCGCGCCGTGAACGTAGCTTGCCACGACACCTTCGCTCACCGACAGAACGGCCGTGCGGCGCAGGGTCATGTTTTCGCCGATGGTCGCAATCGCATCGGTGATCGCATCGGAAACAGGCTTGCCGTCGAGATCG
>NZ_JBNKYW010000143.1:0-9821 GCF_050301095.1 Roseibium sp. | reverse complement strand
TCCATCAGGGTCGGCACCGAAAAGTCGGGGGTGCCCATGAAAACAACGCGTAGAGGCATGAGGCTCCTGAAGGGTTTGAAAGCTTTGCGCCCTTATTGCGCTTTCAACGAGGCCTTGCAAGGGGCGGCTTGGGGTGAGCGGAAGTGCGTCTGTCTTTGCTCGAACATGGATTGCTTCATGCACCCAACTCAAACCCGCCCTCATCCTGAGGAGGACCGCAAGGTCCGTCTCGAAGGATGGGCCGCGAACTCCCGAGCAAGGGGCCCATCCTTCGAGACAGCGCTTCGCGCTTCCTCAGGATGAGGCGGAGTTTTGCCTCGAGGTTATTTCTAAGCCAGCCCCGGGAGCAGGGCCTTGATGCTGTCGACCATCATTTCCATGGCGATTGCCGCCAGGATCATGCCCATGAGACGGCTCATCACGCTCGTTGCGGTCTGGCCGAGGAAACGCGACAGGAAGGGCGCGGCAAAAAACGTGACGATCAGGAGGCCGATCGCAGCGGCAATGGCGGCGACATAGGCGATTTCCTGTTTCAGGTCGCCCACCTGACCCCGGAAGATGATCATGGTCGAAATCGACCCCGGCCCGAGCAGTATCGGCACCGTCAGCGGATAGATTGCCGGATTGTCCTGCTCGCCATGATGCTCTTTCTCTTCGTCCGTGCCGTGATGGGCCTTGCTCTGCTCACCTGAAATGAGGTTCAACGCAATCAGCAGGATCAGGAAGCCGCCGGCAAGGCGGAAGGCATCGAGGCTGATGCCGAAGACCTTCAGGATGGTATCGCCGGTCAGGCCGATGATGGCGGCGCCGACGGACAGGCTGATCAGTAGCGTGAAGGCGACCTTGCGTTCGAAGGCCGCGCCCTTGTCCGCCGTCAGCGACAGGAACACCGGCAGGTTGGCGATCGGGTTCATGATCGCAAAGAGCGCGGCGAAAAGCTTCAGGAAAAGTCCCTGATCCATATGTGCCGCCCCCAATGTTTGCGCGCCGGCTTCCCGGGCTTTAAAGCTTGCCCGCCAGCTTGGCCTGTTTGGTGAACTTCTTGACCACCCGGTCACGCTTCAGCTTCGACAGGTAATCAATGAACAATTTCCCGTTGAGATGGTCAAGCTCATGCTGAATGCAGGTGGCAAGCAGGCCGTCGGCCTTGATCTCCTGTTCAGCGCCTTCCCGGTTCAGGAACTGGACCGTCACTTCCGCCGGGCGCTCGACATCCTCGAAATACTCCGGGATCGACAGGCAGCCTTCCTGGTAGACGGAGGTTTCCTCGCTGGACCAGACGATCTTCGGGTTGATGAAGACCATCGGCTCCTTCGGCGCATCTTCCTTGGCAACGTCGAGCACGAAGAGCCGCTGCAGAATGCCGATCTGGCTGGCCGCAAGGCCGATGCCGGGGGCTTCGTACATGGTTTCAAGCATATCATCCGCAAGCGTACGGATGTCGTCGTCGACCGATTGGATCGGCGCACAGACTTCGCGCAGAACCGGGTCGGGAATGGTGATGATCGGTCGTATAGTCATGTGCCTCACATAAGTAATCGAACCGCGCCGGTCAACGCGGAAAGTGCGCTGTCCCCCTAGGTTTTCAACGCTTCTGCTTCACCGTGCTGATGCATGACCGGCCCGAATCGTTCTATGTTTGTTTCATGAACGAGATCCTGTTTGAGTTGAGTGGCCGTCCGGTGACGGTTCTTGAAACCGCGATTGGCGGTGGCCTGTTTCTGCTGGCCCTGATTTTCTGGCTGGCCCTGAAGACAGTGCGCGAAATCCGCTTGCGCGCGGAAGCAGACACGGCGTCGGCGGAGCGTATCCATGAACTGGAAAGCCACCTCTCCCAACTTCTGAAATCGCAGGGCGAAATGACCGGCCGCATGCAGACCATGGCGGAAGTCTTCGGCTCGCGGCAGTCGGACATGATGCGCGCCGTCAACGAGCGTCTCGACGGCATGGGCCACAAGCTCGGGCTGTCCATGGCAGACACCAGCAAGCGCACCCAGGACGGGCTCCGGCACCTGCACGAGCGCCTCGCTGTCATCGATCGGGCGCAGCGCACCATCACGGATCTCTCCGGACAGGTCGGCCAGCTTCAGGCGATCCTTTCCAACAAGCAGACCCGCGGCGCCTTTGGCCAGGGGCGGATGGAAGCCATCGTCCAGGACCAGATGGCGCCCAGCACCTACTCCTTCCAGGAGACGCTTTCCAACAACAGCCGCCCGGATTGCCTGATCCACATGCCGAACGGCGCGCCGCCGCTTGCCATCGACGCCAAGTTTCCACTCGAGGCGTTCAATCTGCTCAAGAAAGCGGAAACCGAAGACCAGCTCAAATACGCACAGGCGCAATTCCGCAAGGACTTTACCAAGCACATTCAGGACATCAGCGAGAAATACCTGCTGCCGGGCGAGACGCAGGACACGGCCTTCCTGTTCGTACCCTCCGAAAGCGTCTTCGCCGAACTCAACGAGGGCTTCGAGGATCTCGTTCAAAAGGGTCACAGGGCGCGGGTGGTCATCGTCTCCCCGTCGCTTCTGATGCTGTCCATCCAGGTGATCCAGTCGGTCCTGCGCGATGCCAAGATGCGCGAACAGGCCCATCTCATCCAGGCCGAGGTCGGCCATCTCGTCGCCGACGTCGCCCGGCTCAACGACCGGGTCGGCAAGCTGCAGTCCCACTTCGCGCAAGCCAACAAGGATATCGACCAGATCCTGATCTCGTCGGACAAGATCTCCAAGCGCAGCCGAAAGATCGAGGATCTGGAACTCGGAGATAACCAGGGCGACGGCAAGGAGGTTTCGCCGCCGGAGCCGCAATTGTCCCTGGCAACGAAGTCCTAATCCACGACCGGCCGCAGCCGCCTTGCCCTGGTAATCTCTCCCCATTCCGTCGCCGCGATCCGCGCAACCGCCTGATCGAGCGCCTCATAGGCAACTGTCATGGTGTGGCCGTTGGCATGGATCAGCCGGTTGGAACCGGTGACGATGGCGACATGGCCCTTCCAGAAGATCAGGTCGCCGCGCGTGAGTTCGGAGAGATCGTCATGCGGGATTTCCTCGCCGGCTTCCGCTTCCTGCATGTAGGTATCGCGCGGAATGTCTATGCCGCCGGCCTGGGCGGCAAGCTGGATCAACGCCGAACAGTCGAGCCCGACGCTGGAACGCCCGCCCCACAGGTAAGGCGTGCCCAGCAGTTCCTCGGCAACGCCGACCCAGTCGTCGTCGCAGGCTTCCAGCGGCACCAGATGTTTTGCAACGACAGCCGAGCCGTCGCTGAGGATCGCGTACGTCAGGCCGCGCGTTTCCCGTTCGCCAGCGACAGTCACCTTGGAACCGAGTGACAGGAGGCCGCGCGGCGGATACTTCAGGTCCGCACCCGGATAGCGGTAGGTTCGGAGCGCACGCACCCTGTGGGTGGCCGTCGTCACCGCCCCAAGGCCATCGGAGGAAAACCAGCCGACATAACCGTCCGTGTCGAGCTGCCCCCAGGCCCAGCCTTCCGGCGTCTGCTCATAGACGGTGATCCATTCCCCGCACAGTGCTTCGGTATCTATCGGCTGGTCGGGACGCGGATCGGGCCTGATGGCCAGCCGGTCGGCGGTCACCTGAAAGACCTCCCCCTCGACAAAACGGGCAGCTTCCACCCGGCCTTCATAATCAATGGCGGCAAGGTCGGGCCGGACCGGATGTCGGCGGCGGTCAAAATCTTGGCTCATGAAGTTCCGTTCCAGAAAATGCGCGGGCAGTCAGCGCGGCAGTTCTTTGGCCTTTTCGACCACGAGGTCGCCAAGATGCTCCAGATACAGCGCGCCTTCAACCGTCCGGGTGATGATCACGTTGCGCTTGTCGGCCTCGTCGCGCTTGCGCGACAGCAGACGCATGCCGCCGAGCGTGTCGAGAGCGCGGGTGATCGCGGGTTTGGTGACGTTCAGCTTGGATGCAAGCCCCCGCACCGTATGGGGCGGCGGCTCCAGGTAGACCGTCAGGAGAATCGTGAGCTGGCGCGCGGACAGGTCCTGCTCGCTGTCCCGAACCAGCGCCAGATTTACCTCGTGCATCAGTTTCAGCGCCTGGGAGGCGCGTATGTCGACCGCCATGTTTCTCCAGAATCCCATCCGGGAACGGTTCGCTTGAACCGCTCCAGTCCGCGGACAGTGAAGCACAAAAACGTTTCGGAGCCGTTATTTTTTGGCTTCAAAGCGCTCCGTGACCAGGTCGAAAAGGCAGCGGATCGCTTGCGCCTCGCCGCCGGCGGGCTTGCCGGGCTTTTCGATCGGCGTCCAGCCGAAGATGTCGAAATGCGCCCAGCTTTGGGTGTTCTCGACAAATCGGGACAGGAACAGGGCCGCGGTCACGGACCCGGCAAAACCGGCACCAATGGTGTTGATGTGGTTAAGGTCCGCCACCTTGCTGTCGAGGTATTTCATGTAGGGCTGCCAGAGCGGCATGCGCCACAGGGGATCGTTGGCGGCCTCGGCCATGACCGCAATGTCTTCGGCAAGCTCCTCGTCGTGGGTGTAATAGGGCGGCAGGTCCGGTCCGAGCGCGACACGCGCGGCCCCAGTGAGGGTCGCCATGTCGATCAGCAGATCGGGGCTTTCCTCGTCGGCCAGTGCCAGCGCATCGCCCAGCACCAGCCGCCCTTCCGCATCCGTGTTGCCGATCTCCACGCTGAGACCCTTGCGGCTGGAGAGAATGTCGCCCGGACGGAAGGAATTGCCGGAAACCGCATTTTCGACACACGGCACAATCACCCGGAGGCGCACCGGCAGCTTCGCCGCCATGATCATGGACGCAAGGCCGAGCACATTGGCCGCCCCGCCCATGTCCTTCTTCATGAGGGCCATTGAAGAGCCGGGCTTCAGGTTGAGCCCGCCGGTATCGAAGATGACGCCCTTGCCGACAAGCGTCACCTTCGGGGCGTCTTCCGCTCCCCAGGTAAAGTCCGCCAGACGCGGTGCCCGGCTGCTGGCGCGGCCGACCGCGTGAACCATGGGGAAATTCTGTTCCAGCAGGTCCTCGCCGACAATCACGCGGCCGCTGCCGCCATGGGCCGCGAAGGTATCCGAAATGGCGGTTGCCAGTTCTTCGGGACCCATGTCGTTGGCTGGCGTGTTGATGAGATCACGGGCAAGCCGGACCCCGTCCAGGATGATCCGGAGCCTGTCGAGACCGGTCTCGCCGCCTATTGCCAGTCGGCGTTTCTTGTCCGGTTGCTCGACGTAGCGCGTGAAGCTGTAGGCAGACAGCGCAAAGCCAAGCGCCGCCTGTTCCGCGTCGGGAAAACCGTCGGCAAGATGGTAGTCGCCTTCGGGCAGGGATTTGACGAGGCCGCCAAGCGCAAACGGATTTGCGGCATCGCCTTCCTCAACCCCGAACAGGACGGCGGCCCCTTCACCGCCCTCGCCCGGCACCAGCAGAAAGCTGGACGCCTTGCCGGTGAAGGCGTTCAGAGCGCACCAGTTGGCTGCGGCAGCCCCGAGCCCGGCAAGGACCTCGGGCAGCGTGGCTTCGGTAACGGCGATGATGGCGGTGGAAGCGGAAATGTCGCTTTTGCGGACAAGGCATTCACGCACGGGAAATACTCCGTTGAAGGGGATTCGCTGTGCAACACATTAGCCGGGCCGCAAACGGACGCAAGCGGGACCCGGGACCATGCACTGCGCTTGGCCCCGGGCTTTTTGCATTCCGCAAGGGCGCTTAACCAAGCATTAGGGTTAATTGTCTATTTATCGAGGGAAAGCAAAATACCAAGGGTCAGGAACAAAGGTCCTTGGGAAAAGAGCTGCGGACAACAAGGATGTTGAAGATGCAAGCCCCCGGAACCCGATCTGTCCCTAGCCGCAAACGTGTCGTCTCGACGCTGATGGCCATGACCGCACTTGTTCTGGTCGCGGGCTGTGCCTCCAACAACAGCAACACCGGCACCCATTCTCCGGCCAATGGCTATACCACCCCCGGCTCGAACCAGGCCATGATGGCGGTGTCAAAGTGGTCGAAGTCCTACGAGAAAGACCGGAAGAGCCGCACGGCGATCCTCGGTTATGCCAATGCGCTCAGCCAGAACGGCCAGATGCCGCAGTCCATGGCGGTGCTGCGCGCCGGTGTGATCGCCCATCCAAAGGACCGCGAGATCGCGTCCGCCTACGGCAAGGTTCTGGCGATGAACGGGCGTTTCGAGGAAGCCCTCAACGTGCTTCAGCGCGCCCAGCAGGCCGACACGCCGGACTGGAGGCTGATGTCCGCGGAGGCGGCCATCTACGACCAGCTGGGCAACAATGCCAAGGCTCGCAGCCTCTACAAGCAGGCGCTGAAGATCGCTCCGGACGATCCGAGCCTTTTGAACAACCTGGGCCTGTCCTATCTGCTGTCGAACGAGCTGCCCGATGCCGAGTATACGCTCCGCCGGGCGGCGTCGCTGCCGGGAGCCGACAGCCGTGTCCGCCAGAACCTGGCGCTCGTCCTCGGGATTCAGGGCAAGTACGACGAAGCCATCCAGGTGGCACAGGCGGAGCTCGACCCGCAGCAGGCCCAGGCCAACATTGCCTACCTCAAGACGATGATGGAAAAACGCCGGGGCTGAATTCTTCCGCTTCACGCAAACCGCTTCAATCACAAACGCCGGGTGCTCCAGTCGCCCGGCGTTTGTGTTTCCGCGTCCGTATCGGCGTGCATGCACGCGCGTGCGAACCCGTCGAGCAATCGGCGCATGCCGCAGTTCCCGCTCTTGAAGCCGTCACGCGCGCGTCCTGCAGGATTGTCCGTTCAGGTCTCTCGGGAAAGAACGGAAACCAGTGCGTCAAAGCCTTTTCGCCATGCGCCGGATGTCAGGTGTCATATGTCAGGCAGGTAACGCACAAGGGTCCGCTTGGCCGCAAGATTGTTCGAAAGACCCGGTCCTTCCTTCCGCTCAATGCAAAAAAGCCTGCCGTCCCGCGTGATCACGGAAAGGCAGGCTGAACCAGATTGACGGCCAGGACCGGCGGCGGGAGGGCGCGTCCCCTCCCCGGCCTCAACCCGGGCTGCCGAAGGTGTCGATCACCTGCATGACGGCCGGGCCCATGATGATGAAGAACAGGACCGGCAGGAAGAACAGGATCATCGGCACGGTCAGTTTCGGCGGCAGGGAAGCTGCCTTGTGTTCGGCCATCTGCATGCGCTGTTCACGGGTATCGTCGGCCATCGTCCGGATGGCGGTCCCCACCGGCGTTCCGTACCGTTCGGCCTGGATCAACGCCATCATGACGTTCTTGACGCCTTCGACACCTGTGCGTTTTGCGAGGTTTTCATAGGCCTGGCGCCGCTCGCTGAGATAGCTCAGCTCGGCTGTGGTCAGGGAAAGCTCTTCGGCGAGAGGGATGGACTGGATGCCGACTTCTTCGGCAACCTTGTGAAAGGCCCCTTCGATCGACATGCCGGACTCCACACAGATCAGCATCAGGTCAAGAGCGTCCGGCCAGGCCCGCTGAATGGCGATCTGGCGCTTGTCGATCTTGTTCTTCAGGATGATGTTCGGCAGGAAGGCGCCGAGACCTGAAATGGCGATACAGAAGCAGATCTTGGAAAAGGCCGGCAGCGTCGGCGGCAGGATCAGGAACGCATAGAGCGTGGTGAACACCAGCAGGATGATCGGCACGGCAATACGTGCCGTCAGGAAGTAGTAAAGCGGCGCCGAACCACGGTAACCCGCCATGCGAAGGCGTTCGACCGTGTTGTCGTCCGCAAGCGTTTCCTTGAGGTTCAGCCTGTCGACAAAGCTCTTCATCTGAGCTTTGGGCTGGTTGCGCAAGGCAGCTCTCGGGTCGGACTGGTTGGCCTGCAGCCGGGCCCTTTCCCTGGCACGCAGCTTGTCCCTTTCAAGAGCGACCGACTTCATGCGGGATTTCAGCACGTCCCGGCTCAGCAGCGGCATCACCAGCGTGTAGATGGTGCCGGATACGGCGACCATTGCCAGGAAGGCGGCGAGAAACTGGCTCGAGGCAAGCGTTTCGAGATCCATGTTGCCTCCTAGAAGTCGAAGTTGATCATTTGCCGCATGACCAGGACGCCGATGAACATCCAGAACAGGCATCCGCCGATAATGATGTTTCCTGCCGTCGTCGTGAAAAGCAGCATGATGTAATTGGGAGCGATGAAGAAGATAATCGTGCCCACGCCGAACGGCATGGCGCCGATGATGCCGGCGGAGGACTTGGCTTCCGCGCTGAGCGCCTTGATCTTCCCCTTCATGGCCTTGCGGCCGCGCAAGACCTTGGACAGGTTTCCAAGTGCCTCGGCGAGACCGCCGCCGGCCTTTTGCTGGATCGAAACGACGATCGCGAAGAAGTTTGCTTCGGGCACCGGAACCCGCTCGGGCATCTTGGCGACCGCATCGCCGAGTGAGATCCCCATGATCTGCGTTTCGGTGATCTTGCGGAACTCGGTTGCTACCGGCTCGCGAGCCTCGCGGGCAACCACCTTGATGTAGTCGCTCAAGGGAAGGCCGGCCTTGACGCCGCGGACGATGATGTCAACACCGTTGGGCAGCTCATCCAGAAAGGCGTTGAAGCGGCGCTTGCGCTTGTTCGAAATGTACCAGCGCGGAAAGCCGAAACAACCGGCAAAGGCGAAACCGGCGGCGATCAGAAGATTGCCGCTGAGAATGAAACCCAACAGCAGGAAGACCACTCCGGAAATGGCACTGAAGAACGCGAAATGCTTCATCTCCCAATTCAGCCCGGCCTGTTCCATCCGGGCCTTCAGGCTCAATTTTGCCTGCTTGTCATGCTTGGCCTTCTGCCGTTCCTCGAATTCCTTGAGCTGATCCTGAATGGAGCGTTTCCGGCGGTCGTTGTCACGCAGCTGCTTGCGCTGGTTTTCGTTCTGCGGACGTGCGGAGACGGCGCTCAGCCGCTGGTCGCGGCGTTTGGTGCCCGACAGCGTTGGCTGAAAAAGACTGTAGATGATCCCTCCAACCGCGAGCATGACCAGGACGGCAACGGCAATGCCGGTGACCTGTGGGGTAAGGAAGTCTTCAAAACCGGACATCTTGATCTCAATCCGCTACGTAATCGGGAACTTCTGCAGCATCCAGGGCCTCGGCCAGACGCGATTCCTCGCCGAAGTATCTTGCCCGTTCCCAGAACTTCGGACGGCCGATGCCGGTGGACCGGTGGCGGCCGATGATCCGTCCGTTCGGATCCTCTCCGATCATGTCGTAGAGGAAGACGTCCTGGGTCGTGATGATGTCGCCTTCCATCCCCATCACCTCGGTCACATGGGTGATGCGGCGGGAGCCGTCACGAAGGCGGGCGGCCTGAACGACGACGTCGATCGAGGAGACGATCATCTCGCGAAGGGTTCTGGACGGCAGCGAGAAGCCGCCCATGGTGATCATGGATTCCAGACGCGAAAGCGCTTCGCGCGGGGAGTTGGCGTGCAACGTTCCCATGGAACCGTCGTGGCCCGTGTTCATCGCCTGCAACAGGTCGAAGGCTTCCGGGCCACGCACTTCGCCCACGATGATCCGTTCCGGGCGCATACGCAGACAGTTCTTCACAAGGTCGCGCATGGTGATCTCGCCTTCACCTTCAAGGTTCGGCGGCCGGGTTTCCAGCCGGACCACGTGCGGCTGCTGCAGCTGCAGTTCGGCGGAGTCTTCACAGGTGATGATGCGCTCGGTGTTGTCGATATAGGCCGTCAGACAGTTGAGCAGCGTCGTCTTGCCCGAACCCGTACCGCCCGAAATCAGGACGTTACAGCGGGACCGGCCGATGATCTGAAGAATGGTCGCCCCTTCCGGGGTGATCGAACCGAACTTCACCAGCTGATCGAGGGTCAGCTTGTCGC
>NZ_JBNKYW010000142.1:0-22943 GCF_050301095.1 Roseibium sp. | reverse complement strand
CTTGCTCCGGAGCGTGCCGCCCATCCTTCGAGACGCCGCTGACGCGGCTCCTCAGGATGAGGTGGGAGGGGGTGTCAGGCGCCTCAGGATCAGGCTAGCGGATTGTCGAGAGCCTGAAATCAGGCGGCAACCGCCACCGGCTTCTGCGGCATGGCCTGCGCCATGTCTTCCAGAATGTCGTCGAGATCCTCAAGACCGACGGACAGGCGCACCAGACCGTCGCTGATGCCATGAGCGGCGCGTTCTTCCGGCGTGTAGGTCGAGTGGGTCATCGAAGCCGGGTGCTGGATGAGGGTTTCCGCATCGCCCAGGGACACCGCCCGCTGGATCATCTTCAGGGCGTTCATCATGGAAACGCCCGCTTCCAGCCCGCCTTTCAGTTCAAAGGCGATCATGCCGCCGGGCTGAGCCATCTGCTTCCTGGCAAGCTCGTGCTGCTCAAAGCTTTCCAGCCCCGGATAATAGACCTTCGAGACGGCGGGATGTGCTTCCAGCCATTCAGCAACCTTCAGGGCGGAAGAGCAGTGACGGTCCATGCGCAATGCCAGGGTCTTCAGGCCACGCAGGATCAGAAGCGCATTGAACGGCGCCATGACGGCGCCGGTCATGTCCTTCATGCCGACGAGGCGGATTTCCTGGATCTGTTCGGCGCGTCCCGCTACGAGACCGGCAACGACGTCGCCGTGACCGCCGAGATATTTGGTCGCCGAGTGCAGGACGATATCGGCACCGAGTTCAATCGGACGGGTCAGGTAAGGCGTCGCATAGGTGTTGTCGACGATCACGGTTGCTCCGGCCTCATGTGCGATTTCGGCAACATGCCTTATGTCGACGAGGCGCATGTTCGGGTTGGCCGGGGTCTCGAAATAGACCACACGGGTCTTGTCGGAGATGGCGCCGCGCAGGTTTTCCGGGTCGGTCATGTCGACATGGGTGATCTTGATGCCGAACTTGGTGAGGCCGTGGCGCATGAAGGCAAATGTGCAGCCGTAGAGCGTTTCGTCGACGATGATCTCGTCACCGGGGGCAACCAGGGTCCAGAGCGTCGCGGTGATCGCGCCCATGCCGGAGGAAAGCGCAAGGCCGGCTTCGGCCCCTTCCAGATCAGCGATCCGCTGTTCCAGAAGATCGAGCGTCGGGTTGGAGATGCGGCTGTAGATATGGCCTGCCCGCTCGCCCGCGAACATCTCCCCGCCCGCTTCCGCCGTCTCGAACACGAAGGTCGATGACAGGTGCAGCGGTGGCGTCAGCGAATTTTCATTCTCCAGAGGCTCATAAGCGTGATGGATGGCGCGGCTGGCAAAACCCTTGTACGTGTTCATGGCTATCTCCCAAATGTCATTGGGAGCAATATGATCTAATTTACAGGGTGATAGATTTCAAAATCTGTCAGTGATAAATAACAAATTAGCAGAATCTGCCAATCGAGACACTGATGGACAACAAAGACCGCCAGATCATCCGCGCCCTGCAACGGGACGGCCGCATGACCAACCAGGACCTTGCCGAGGCCGTCAACCTGTCGCCCTCGCCGTGCCTGCGACGCCTGCGCAATCTGGAAAGCTCCGGGGCCATCCGCGGCTTCGCGGTGGACGTGGATGCGGCCGCCTACGGCCTGCCGATCACCGTCTTCGTCCGCATCCGGCTGGAGCGGCACAACGAAGAGGATGTCCGCCGGTTTGAAAGCCGGATGCAGACGATCGAGGAAGTGCTGGAATGCCATGTCCTGACTGGCGCCATGGACTATCAGCTGCGCGTGGTCGTCTCGGATCTTGAAGCCTATGAGACCTTCATCCGCAACCGCATCCACCCGATCGGCGGCATCGCCTCAATCGACACGAGTTTCGTCTACGGCACGGTGAAGAAGACGGCGGTCTTTCCGGCGCTGGATTGATTTCGGCTGACGGCTTTCCTGGCCCTGGTGCCCTCAAACCGTTGTCATCCCTGCGCAGGCAGGGATCCAGCAATCCGTTCGGGCAGTTAACTATCTACCGCCGGCGCCCTGGAGTACCGGATCGCAGCCTTGCCGCTGGCGCGTCGAACCGGGATGACAGATCAGAGAAGTGTGGGCACACACAAAAGTCCGTCAAAAAAGATCCGGGACCGGAGTGGTCCTGACATGAGGGTAACGCTCAGGTCAGAACCTTTTGCACTCCGGTCCCGGCTCTTGCTCTGCCTGTCCGGGAGGACTTCAGTGGCCAGGCAGAGCGATGGGTGGCGCTTTTGCTCTCCTCAGGCTGCCAGGCGGCGGCCGTCCGGGCCAAAAAGATGGGCCTTTTCCAGATCCACGGCGATCCCGACACTCTCACCCGCTTTCAGCGGGAAGTGGCCGTGCTGTCGGACGAGCACCGGTCCGATACCGGGAACGCTCGCGTGAATATTCGTGTCCGACCCCAGGTGTTCGACGAGCTCCGCGGTGCCGGACATATGTGCCTCGCCGGTTGAGACGATGTGAAGATGTTCCGGCCGCACGCCGAGTTCGCTGGCCTGCTGCCGGCTTCCGCTCACGTCCAGTTGCAGCACCGAACCGTCCTTCAGGCGAATACCGCCTTCCGTCTGGTCGACCTCGAGGATGTTCATGGTCGGCGAGCCGATGAACTGGGCGACGAACTTGTTGGACGGACGTTCATAGAGGTCCAGGGGCGTTCCGACCTGCTGGATATCGCCGGCGTTGAGAACCACGATGCGATCGGCGAGTGTCAAGGCCTCGACCTGATCGTGGGTCACATAGATCATCGTGGACTTCAGACGCTGATGCAGCCGGGCGATTTCAAGGCGCATTTCCACACGAAGCGCCGCATCGAGGTTGGACAGCGGCTCATCGAAGAGGAAGGCGCTCGGGTCGCGGACAATCGCCCGGCCCATCGCCACACGCTGGCGCTGGCCACCGGACAGCTGTCTCGGCAGACGGCCGGTCAGCTTGGTCAGGCCGAGCGTCTTGGCAGCTTCCTGCACCTTGCTGGTGCGCTCGCCTTCCGGCGCCTTGCGGATTTCCATCGAGAAACCCATGTTCCGGGAAACGTCCATATGCGGATAGAGCGCGTAGGACTGAAAGACCATCGCCATGTCCCGGTCCCGCGGCGGCACATCGTTCATGCGCCGGCCGTCGATGGTGAAATCGCCGCCGGTGATCGGCTCCAGACCGGCGATCATACGCAGAAGCGTCGACTTTCCGCAGCCGGACGGTCCGACCAGGACGATGAACTCACCGTCCTCGATCGTCAGGTTAATGTCGCGCATGACCTCCACGGACCCGTAAGCCTTGGCGATGTTTTGCAACTCGATGCGTGCCATATTACGAAGTTCCTACCCTTTGACGGCACCAGAGGTCAGCCCCTGGACCAGATACCGCTGGATGAAGATGAAGAAGAGACAGGACGGCACGAGCGCCAGGACTCCGGCGGCCATCATCTGCCCCCAGTCGACGGAGAACTTCGAGACGAACGTCAGAAGGCCGACCGGGAAAGTCATCGTGTCGTTGGAATTGATCAGCATCAGTGCGAACAGCAGTTCGCTCCAGGCCGCGGTGAAGATGAAGCCGAGCGTCGCGCCGAGGCCGGGCAAGGTCAGCGGCAGGATGATCTGCCGGAGCGCCTGGAACCGGGTGCAGCCGTCGATCATGCCGGCCTCTTCAAGATCCTTCGGGATGCCGTCGAAGAAGGACTGCATCAGGAAGGTGGCGAATGGGATGTTGAAGGCCGTGTAGACGATGATCAGGCTGGTCAGCGAGTTGAGCAGGCCGACAGCGGCAACGATCTTGTAAATCGGCGCAATGATCATCAGCAGCGGGAACATCTGGGTGATCAGCATCAGGGCGATCACCAGCCGCTTGCCGTGGAAATCGAAGCGGGAAAAGGCATACCCCGCCGCCGCGGCGACACAGGTAGTGATCGCCGCCGTTCCCAGCGACACGATCAGGCTGTTCTTGAAATAGGCAAGGAAATCCGTCGCCACCAGAACGGTCTTGAAGTTCTCGAAGGTGACCTTGCTCGGGAACAGCGCGGTGCCTTCGGAGAAAATCATCTTGTCCGGCGTGATGGCGATCTTCGCCAGCCAGTAGAGCGGGAACAGAGCGAAGGCCACATAGAGGCCGAGGGCCAGGTATTTGCCGGTGACGGCCAAAGGCGGGCTATTACGAAGCGCACTCATGACACACCTCAGATCTTGACCAGTTTCCGGCGCAACACGAGCAGGATCGCCGCATAGATCAGCAGCAGTCCAAGCAGCGCCACCGCGATTGCGGAGGCATAGCCGAAGTCGAGTTTCCGGAAAGCGGTTGTGAAGATGTAAGTCGACAGGATCTGTGTCGAATTGGCGGGGCCACCGCCCGTCATGACGAAGATGAGATCGGCGAAGTTCGCGATCCAGATCGTCCTCAGCATGACCGTGATGGCGATCATCGGCGCCAGGAACGGCAGCGTGATCTTGGTGAACGTCTGCCAGGCCGTGGCACCGTCGATTTCCGCGGCTTCATAAAGCTCGGACGGGATCGACTGCAGGGCGGCCAGCAGGGTGATGGCGAAAAACGGAATGCCGAACCAGACATTGGCAACGACCGGCCCCCACATGGCAAGGTTCGGATCGCCCAGGATATTGTAGGGTTCGGACAGGATGCCCAGCGCCGCCAGCCAGTGGGGCAGCGGACCGATGGTCGGGTTGAAGAGCCAGGCCCAGGTCAGCGCGGACAGGAAGGTCGGCACGGCCCATGGCAGAAACACCAGCGCCTGGACCAGCCGCTTGCCATGGAACTGCGTGTTGAGCAGAAGCGCGAGGCCAAGCCCGAGGAAGAACTGGAAGAAGATGGATCCGAGCGTCCACCAGAAGGTGTTCGTCAGCGCCAGCCAGAACTTGCGGTCGTTCCAGAGCGCCGCGAAATTGTCGAAACCGATCCATCCCGAATTGAAGGGACGCAGCAGGTTGACCGACTGGAACGCATAGGAAATGCCGATCACCAGCGGAACCAGCATCACCAGCGCGATCAGCACGATCGCGGGCGACAGGTAGAGATAGGGCTCCACCATGTAGCGGAAGTAAAAGGAGGGCCGCGCCCGGGAAGTCCCGGGCGCAGTGGTTTCGATGGCGGTCATTGTGCGGCTTTCCAGCGGGCATATTCATCCGTCAGGAACTCGGCCCACTGATTGGCCACGTCCTGTGCGCTCACCTGGCCAAGCAAGGCTTCCTGGCTGGATTCAAGCGCGATGGAATCGGCGAAATAGCCGAATTGCTCGAGGTAGGTCGGCATCACCGTCGGGATGTACTGATCGCCGTTCAGGGTGTCGAACCAGCCCTTGAACTGTTCGGTCTTGAAGTACGGATCCTGCTCCGCGCCTTCGTGGATCGGAATGACACCGACGCGTTTCGCCCAGTCCTTGTTGGCTTCCGGGCTCGACAGATGCGCGATCAGCTTCCAGGAAAGGTCTTCGTTCTTGGTGCTGTCGAACATCGCCCAGCCGGCGAAACCGATGGTCGGGAAAGCCTTGCCGGACGGTCCGACCGGCATCGGCACAACGGCGAAGTCCTCGGCATCCATACGCTCGGCAACGGCGATCAACGCATCCGGATCCTGGTCGAGGAACGCGCAGGTACCCGAATAGAAACCGGCAACGATTTCATTGAAGCCCCAGCTGACGGAGTCCTTCGGGGCATAACCCTTCTGGTACATGTCGATCAGGAACTGGATGCCTTCTACGGAACCCGGCTGGTTGAGCGTGCTCTTGCCGTCCTCGTCGAAGAAGGTGTTGTTGCCGTTCATGGTCGCGGCCATCATGATCCAGCCGTTCAGGCCACCCGGACCGCCACGCAGGCAGTAACCGTATTTGCCGTCAAGCTGAGACACTGCCTTGGAGGCTGCCATGAACTCTTCCATGGTCTTCGGCGGCTGTTCGACACCGGCTTCCTGCAGGAGCTTCTTGTTGTAGAACATGGCGCGCAGATAGAAGCCGTAAGGCAGCATCCGGGCGGTCTTGCCGTCGGTCTGGCGGCCCATGTCCAGGGTCTTCTGGGTCAGCGTCTTGCCGTATTCCCAATCAGCGATGTGGCCGTTCAGATCGACCAGCTTGTCCTTGTAGATACCGGCCCAGCGGTCCGGCATTTCCACCACGTCGGGAATATCGCCACCGGCGACCATGGTGGCGAATTTTTCAAAGGCCTGGCCCCAGGGCAGCGAGACGATCTCGACTTCCGTTCCCGGGTTGGCCGCCTCGAAAGCGTCAACCTGCTGCTGCAGCACCTTGGTCCGCTCGGGGCTGGTGATGACTTCCACAAGCTTCAGGGTCTCGGCATGTGCCGCCGATCCCGCGAGCAGCGCCACCGCGCTGATGGCTCCTATCAATCCCCTCATAGTCTCCTCCACTCTTCTTTCGGTTTGGTTCTGCAAGCAGCCGTTATGGCCGGATGCTTGCGCTGAGGGCCGCATCGAAATCGGCCCAAAGGTCGTTCGGGTCTTCAAGACCCAGGCTCAGGCGCACCGCTCTTTCGGAAACGCCAAAACGTTGCAGGGAATTCTGTTCGCCCGCCTGCCCGAGTGCGATCCGCGTCGGCAGGATCAGGCTTTCAAATCCGCCCCAGCTCACGCCCAGCCGGAACAGGTTCAGGCAGTCGGCAAGGCGAGGAATGTCGACGGCTTCGCTGAATTCGACGGACAGGAGGCCCGACCTTCCGGTCAGGCCCGGCGCCATGTTCGGACCCGGCGAATTGACACGCACCACATGCGGGTGCGCGGATAGCCTGTCGACAAAGAAATTGGCGGTTTCCTGATGCTGGCGCATGCGGGCGGTCAGCGTGCGCAGGCCCCGTGTCAGCAGGAATGCCTCGAAGGGCGCCAGCTTTCCGCCGAGAAGCGGCAGGGTCAGGTCACGGATAACTTCGATCAGTGCATTGCTTGAAACAACGACACCGGCCACCGTGTCCGAATGGCCGGACAGGTACTTGGAGGCCGAATGGATGACAATATCGATGCCGAGCGTCAGCGGACGCTGGAACACGGGGGTCGCCCAGGAATTGTCGATCGCCGTCAAGGTTCCGTGTCGCCTTGCGTTTTCGGCGACCCTGGCAAGATCCATGGTCTCGAAAACGACCGAATTCGGGCTTTCAAGATAAGCGAGCTTTACGCCCTTCAGGAGATCCGGATCGTTCTCGAACGCCTCGACGGAGTGATAGGTCACGTCGATACCGAACGGGCGGATCATCCGCTCAAACAGGCGAAAGGCATCCGGATAGACATGTTCGACGCAGGCAATGCGGTCACCAGGCCGGACGAAGGCCAGGATAGTGGAAGAGATGGCGGCCATCCCGGAGGCAAAGCCGACGGCCGCCTCACCCTCCTCGGCCGCGGCAACCAGCTTTTCAAAAGCGGCAACGGTCGGGTTCTGCACGCGGGTATAAAGCGGATCGTTCGAACGGCCGGCCATCCGGTCGGCAAAGGCCTGATAGCTGTCGAAGGTGAAGAGAGACGTCTGCACGATCGGCGGCGTTACCGAGCCGCCGAATTCGGTAGACGCGGCAGCCAGCAAAGTGTCGATCGAAAAGGGATCCGGCGTGACGTCAGCCATTATATTCCTCAGAGATTTGTTGGGTTTCTGCGCAGACCATGTCGATGATTTTTCCGGTGAGTTCTTCAGCTTTTTCTTCATCGCCCGCGATGATCGCGTCCGCGAGCGGACGGTGCAGCGGGATGGTCGCCTGGCCTAGATGGGGCTTGCCAAACGGCGTTTCGTAAATGTCGTGAAAGCACTTCAGGATCTGATCGATGATCTGTTCGAACAGGAGATTTCCGGTCGCCTCGTGCACCGCCCTGTGGAAGCGGTGGTCGGCCGGCCGCCAGTCTTCCCCTGCCTCATAAACAGCGATCAGCTCGGCCGCCCTGGCATTGATGAGCTTGCGCTGCTCGGGCGTCGCCAGGCGCGTGGCGAAGCGAACCGCCTCGATTTCCAGCGGCCGGCGCACCTGCTGCATGCGCAGCAGGCTTTCGGCTTCATGCTTGATGGTCAATGCGACACGGGTGGTGGAGCGGGACACCTCCGCAGTGAGCCTTGTCCCGGCTCCCTTGTTGCGGCTGACAACCCCCATGCTTTCCCAGGTCTTCAGGGTTTCGCGGATGGTCGAACGGCCAAAGCCCAGACGCTGGACCAGTTCCAGTTCCGGCGGCAAGCGGTCACCGACCTGCAGCCCCTCCTCCTCGATCAGCTTGATGAGAGCGTGCGGTACATCCCGCGGGGCATCTTCCTGCTCCGCTTCCGGCTCTTTCCGATTTGGACTTTCCACCATGGACCGCCATCGACCTCCGTGTCTGCCGATGTACGATACCACTTTGTCTGACAATGTAAATACTTTGTCTGACAATGTTTTCAAGATTCAAAAAATCAAAATAAATTATTGTTTTTAAAAGGCTTTATTCTTGATTCACAAAACCCATCCGGAGATTTCCGTGCGTCTTGGGAGGAATTTCCAGGAAGTCTGCATTGCGAAAGCGGCGCGTAGGACCGTCTCCGGCTCCGTCTGACGGGCCAGTTGTTTTTCACCGCAAAGGCAGGTTCTATTCGCCTGAGGCGGGATGTCCGTCAGGCAGGGGCGGTCGACTCGCGGACCACGATTTCACCCGCAATGGCCTCGTCGGCCGCAGTGGTATCGTCTTTGAAAATGCGTGAGACCGCCGAAGCGGCAAGGCTTTCGATCGGCTGGCGAACCGTTGTCAGGCGCGGCACGACGAGCGAGGCCAGAGTAATGTCGTCGAAGCCGGTAACGGAAAGCTCCACCGGGACCGCGATTTTCAGGTCGCGCGCACTGCGCAACACACCAATGGCCTGCTGATCGCTGGCTGCCGCGATTGCCGTCGGCCTTTTGTCCGCCGGCCTGCCGGCGAGAAGAGATCGGCCAATTTCCTCACCCGAATCATAGTCGAACTGTCCTTCGACCACGGTCAGCCCGATAGGATCCTGAGCATTGGAAAGCGCTTCCATCCGCGATACGAACCCCTCCCGCCGCTGGCGGGCGACTTCCATCGTCTGGGGACCGGCAATATAGGCAATCCGCCTGTGGCCGAGGCTATAAAGATGGTCGGCAATCTTTTGCGACCCGTCGAAATGATCGGTGGCAAGAAGCGGATAGCTGCCGAAACGCCGGTCAAGGGAGACGATCGGGACGTCCGTGGGCTTGGTCTCACTGCCGTCCGAAGTCGCAACGACGATGATCCCGCAAACCGCCCGGTCGAGAAGCGCGGACAGTTGCAACCGCTCCGTTTCCGGATCGTCATGGGAATTGGCGAGCATCACGGAATGTCCGCGCTTGGCGGCTTCCATCTCTATGTTCTTCGCCAACTGGGCAAAGAACGGATTGGTGATGTCCGGAACGAGCAGCCCGATCACGTCGATACTGTTGGTGCGCAGGGCACGCGCTGCCAGATTCGGCTTGTAGTCGAGCTCTTCCATGGCCGCCTGAACCCGCAGTTTCAGCGGATGCTTGACGGTTTCGTTCTTTGCAAGCACGCGGGACACGGTACCAACGGACACACCGGCCTTCCTGGCGACGTCTTTGATCGTTGGCATTTCCGGCGTGTCTCCTCGCGAAGCATCCTGACGCAGGACCAGCGGCCCGACCCAACACGCTCCAGATCAGCAAAGCTGACCGGTTTCAGAAAAACGGAGCAGCGACTCGACCTCCGGCAGGGCGCGGCGGCTCCGGTGAGTGCCGCACTTGAACCATTGTTGGCCAACCGGATCAAGCAGCCGATTTCCTCAAGCTGAAACGGGGTGTGCGAAGTTCTCCATTTCCTGAAGGGTCGGCAAAGACAACGAGGCCCCCTTCCGGGTGGTGGTAATTGCAGCGGCACGGACAGCGAATCGGACTGCATCTTCAAAGTGATCCCCCCGAACCATTCGTGATGCGAGGGCACCGTTGAAACAATCGCCGGCGGCAACCGTATCGATACTGTTCACGTCCGGCGCGGGCAGCTTGCCGCGCGTGCCGTCGAAGGCCCAGGCGACACCAAGTTCCCCCATCGTGACGATTGCCCCGCGCAATCCGAGCGACTGCAACGACCGCGCCGCTTCGACGCCCTCGTTCAGGTTTGACGGCACCTGCCCGAGAATGGCACCGGCTTCATGGGCATTGGGCGTCAGGATATCGAATGCGGAATAGATCTCCGGGGTCCAGGGCGTTTCCGGCGCGGGAGCCGGATCCATGATGACGGGCACGCCCGCGTTCCGCGCCAGCCGGGCGGCCTCGAAGGAGGCAGGCAAGCCGACTTCGTTTTGCAGCAACACCGCCCCGCTTGCCGAGATGGACCGCGCGCTGAAGAGGACACGGGCAGCCGTGAGGAAGCCATTGGCACCGCTCGACAGCCGGATCACGTTGCCGCCCTCAGGGCCGACGTCGATAAAGGCCATGCCCGTCGAAGCTTCGCCGATCTCGGCAAGTTCCGGTTTGACGTTCTGCCTGCGCAACTCTTCCGCGGCTTCCAGACCAAACGCATCGCCGCCAATGGCGCCAATCAAGGTGACGTCAGCCCCAAGACGCGCTGCCGCGACGGCCTGGTTTGCCCCCTTGCCACCAAGGGACCGGATTGTTTCGCGCACCGCGATCGTCTCCCCGATCCGGGGCCAGCGATCCAGGTAGCTGGTCAGGTCGATATTGATGCTGCCGATAACGATGACGGACTTCAAAACGCAACTCCGCTGATCAGAATGATATTGGCATAAGGCGTTGTCTCGCCGGTGCGGATGATGGCCCGCGCGGCCGCGGAACGCTGCTTGAAGCGGGCATGGGACAGGGTCGAGACGGCAACGTCGCAATTCGTCTCCAGCGCCCAGATCTCGATTTCTTTCCGCATCATGGCAGCCACATCAGGCCGCGCTTCTTCCGCCCAGACCGCTCCCTCAATGACGAGTTCGGAGCGCAGTGCGTGAAGAACGTCCCGGAAACCCGGAATACCGGCAGAGACCGCAAGGTCGATCACCCTGACCCCGTCCGGCACGGGCAGGCCTGCGTCCGCGAGAACGATCTCGTCCAGATGCCCCAGGGAAGCAACCAGCTGGCTGAGGTGACGGTTCAGGAGTGCGGTGCGTTTCATCGTGCCGTGTACCTTGCCCGGTAGTAGTCCAGAACGACGGCAACGACGATCACGACGCCGGTAATCATCTGGCGCATGAAATCGCTCAAGCCGATCAGGATCAGGCCGTTTGCCAGAACACCGATGATGAAGGCCCCGAGAAGCGTGCCGATGACCGAGCCGCGGCCACCGCTGAGGCTGGTTCCACCGATGATGACGGCGGCGATGGCATTCAGCTCGAAGCCGATCCCGGCAATGGGGCTGGAGATGTTGAGCCGGGCCATATAGACGATGGCGGCGATGCCGGCGGTCAGTCCGCAGATTGTGAAGGCGGCGACCTTGTAGCGGAAGACGGAGTGCCCCGCGAGCCGGACGGCTTCCTCATTGTTGCCGATGCCGTAGATCAGGCGGCCGAATACGGTGAAATTCAGCACGAACCAGGCGATCAGCACCAGCAGCAGCGCAAC
The DNA here is from genome assembly GCF_050301095.1 of Roseibium sp. GTDB lineage: Bacteria > Pseudomonadota > Alphaproteobacteria > Rhizobiales > Stappiaceae > Roseibium. The sequence goes on along the minus strand of NZ_JBNKYW010000142.1, from coordinate 11,432 downwards.
CAGGAACACCACCGGCACGCCGTAGACCATGGCCGATCCGAATTCCTCGAACGCAAAGGGGAACGAATAGATCGTCTGGGCCTCGGATACCTGTAGTGCCGCACCCCGGGCAATGTTGAGCATGCCGAGCGTAATGATGAAGGACGGCAGCGACCAGTAGGCACTGACGACACCGTTGAAGAGACCGCAGACAACGCCGGTCAGTGTCGCCGCGACGACCGCAAGCGCTATGGCCTCCGCCGGTCCGAAGCCAGGCAGCGTGATGGCCTTGCCGGCGACGACCGCCGCAAAGGCCATCACCGAACCCACCGACAGATCAATGCCGCCGATCAGGATGACGAAGGTCATGCCGACCGCGAGCACCAGGTTGATGGTGATTTGGGTCAGGATGTTGGTGATGTTGTTGGCGGTCAGGAAGTGTTCGGTAAAGACCGAGAAAAACAGGATGAGCACCAGAAGGGCAAGGCCGATCCCGGCATTGTGCAGAATGCCGCGCAGCGAGATTTTTGGCGTGTGCTGCGCTGCTTCGGTAAGGGTCTCTGTTGTCATGGTTTCGTTGCTCCGGAAGGCTGCGTCTGCCCGTAAGCCAGTTTGAGGATGTTTTCTTCAGAGAAGTCCGCGCGCTGAAGTTCCCCCTGGATCTCGTGACCGGCGAGCACGAGAATGCGGTCCGCCAGGGTCATGAGTTCGGGAATTTCGGAGGAGACCACCAGGAGAGCCACCCCTTCCCGCGCCAGGTCCTTCAGGATGGAGTAGATCTCCGCCTTCGCGCCGACATCGACACCGCGCGTCGGTTCGTCCAGCAGCAGGATCTTCGGGTTGCGCGCCAGCCACTTGGCCAGCACCACCTTCTGCTGGTTTCCGCCTGACAGGCTCGATGCCGGATCGGCGGTCCTGCCGTACTTGAGCTTCAGCCTCGCCCCGCTTGCCTTTGCCTGGCGGGTTTCGGCGGAAAATTGCAGGAGGCCCGACTTCGACACGGCGCCCATGTTGGCCAGGGACACATTGGCGGCAATGGCCATGTCCAGGATCAGGCCTTCGTCCTTGCGGTTTTCCGTGACGAAGCCGATACCTTCCGCAATCGCATCACGGGGGCCGCTGAAACGGACTTCCCTGCCGCCGCGAAAGATGCGTCCGGCCCGGACGGGATCGATGCCGAATATTCCGCGCAGAATTTCCGTGCGCCCGGCGCCGACAAGACCGGCAATACCGACGATCTCGCCATAGTGGAGGTCAAGGGAGACACCCGTGTCTCGTGGATTTGCCGTTGTCAGCATATTGTCGATACGCAGCGCGACCTCTCCGCGGGAATGGGCCGGGATCTCCTGCGTCATTTCCGCCGCGAGCTCGCGGCCGACCATCCTTTGCACCACGCCATCAGGTGTCGTCTGCGAAATCAGATCCGTTGCGATGGTCTTGCCGTTCCGGAACACGGTGACCCGGTCACAAAGGGCAAAAACTTCCTCCAGATGATGCGATACGAAGACGACGGTCACGCCTTCCGCCTTGATACCGCGAACGATGTCGAACAGGCGCCGTGTTTCCCTTTCCGTCAAGGTCGCGGTCGGCTCGTCCAGGATGAGGATCCGGCTTTTCGACTGCAGGGCCCTTGCGATTTCGACGAGCTGCTTGTGGGCAATGCCGAGCGAGCCGACCGGCGCCTTGACATCGATGTCCGCCAGGCCGATCGCATCGAGTGCCCGGCGCGCTCTCAGGTTCATTTCCTGCCGGTCGAGCAATCCGACGCGCGTCCGGGGCATGTGCTCGATGGAAATGTTCTCCGCGATGGAGAGCTGATCCAGCAGGTTGAATTCCTGGTGAACCACCTGAATGCCGTTTTCCTTTGCCTGGTGCGGAGTTGACGGCCGGTAGTCGTTCCCCTCCAGGCGAATGGTGCCGCCATCATGGGCAAAGACGCCGGAAAGGATCTTGATGAGGGTGGATTTGCCCGCGCCGTTCTCGCCGACCAGGGCGTGAACTTCCCCCCGATCCAGTGAAAAGCTGACCCCGTCGAGCGCCCTGACGCCCCCGAAATGTTTTTTCAGGCCTTCCACGGAAAGGAAGGGCTCGGCCGGCACGGTTACGGGCGCCGCGGAAAGCGATGCTGCTGCCATCATGCGTCCAGTCGTTGTCGTGTGGGATGGTCGATTGAAAAAGAGGGGCCCCCATCCCAAGGCTGACCGGATGGGGGCTGATGGAGACCGGATTACCTGGCGGTCACCAACTCGATCGGCGTCTTGACCCAGCCTTCAAGCGGCTCACCGCTGACGAGAACCTCAAGGGCAAGATCGATGGCATTGGCCGCCATATCTGTGCCGAACTGGTCGACGGTTGCCAGCATGCGGCCATCCTCGATCATCGGACCGACAGCCGGGATATTGTCGAAGCCGACGACGAGAATGTCAGTGCGGCCTGCGTTTTCGAGCGCCTTGACCACACCGATGGCCATGGAATCATTCGCCGCCATGACACCCTGAACATCCGGATGTGCAGTTAGCATGGTGGAGAAGACGGAGTTGGCTTCTTCCGTTTCCCAATGGGCCGTGCGGCTGTCGAGCAGGTCGAGCTTGAATTCGGCGACCGAGTCTTCAAAGCCCATGCGGCGCTGATTGGCATTATCCGCGCCCGGGTTGCCTTCGATGATCACGACCTTGCCGCCTTCGCCGAGCTTCTTGCCGAGCGCGTCGCCGGCAAGCTTCGCCCCGCCCCGGTTGTCCGGACCGACAAAGGCAAGTTCCACGCCCTGTTGCTTCTTGGCTTCCTCGTCGAGCGCAACGTCGAAGTTGACGACGACAATGCCGGCATCCATCGCCTTCTTCAGCGGCCGGACCATGGCGCGCGAGTCCGCCGGAGCGACGACGATGGCATCGACGCCCTGCGTGATGAAATTCTCGACCGCGTTGATCTGGCTTTCGAAGTCGGTTTCGTTCTGCATGCCGACGGCCAGCAGCTTGTAGTCGCCGCGCTTCTTCTCGTGGGCTTCTGCCCCGGTCATCATGTTCTGGAAAAACTCGTTTGCCAGCGATTTCATGATGAGGCCGACGACAGGCTTTTCATCGGCCTGTGCGGTTCCGGCAAGCAAAGCGATACCGGTCGCCGCGGCGGCGGCGATTTTCAATAACTTCATGATTTTCCTCCCGAAAAGGCTCCACCTCCCACGCCTCACCAAGGGCGTGATCAGGTTTAATTATTGAAAGCACGGCCCTCGCTCAACGTCAATATGAAACGTTTCATTTTTTTGAATGCATTCATTTCATCGGTAAAAATACCGTTTTGTTTCAGCTGTTTCCGCCTGAAATTAATTTCAAAAATAATGCGTCGAAGCGGTGGCTCCGGCGAACTTTGGGGCCATTTCCGGCTTGATAAATGTTGATTTGGCAGTGCAAGACGTGCCGATGCAGAGCGACCCTAGTCCTCGAAACGGCTGCTTTCGTCGCGGTCGCGCTCGTAGCGATTCCTGACCGGAAACGGCGGCAGCCAGGCTTCACGCCGCACGGTCCACAATTCATAGGTGGGCACGAACCGGTCGGGCGCATCGAGCGAGCCGAGGTTCACTTCGACCTCGTCCCCCGTCCGCCCGAAAACCGGCGACCCGCAGGCGGGGCAGAAATGCCGCCCCTTGAAGTCACGGGTTTCGCCTTCGATGGTCACGGCGTCCTGCGGAAAGATCGCGGAGGCATGAAAGATCGCCCCATGGTGCTTGCGGCAGTCGAGGCAGTGACAGACCCCAACCCTAAAGGGGTGTCCCCTCGCCTCGATCCGAACCTTGCCGCAAAGGCACCCGCCTGTGACCCGCTCCATTTCCGGTCTCCCTGACGAACCAAACACAAGGGATTCTTACAATGACCGATAAGGGCGGTGCAATTTCCTGCGGCCTTAGATGCAGCGCCCGCCGTCCACTTCCATCGCAACACCCGTGACCATGCTTGCCTCGTCGGAGCACAGGAAACAGGCGGCGTTGCCCATGTCTTCCGGCGTCGAGAAGCGGCCGATCGGGATGGTGGACAGGAACTTGGCGCGGACTTCCGGCGTGTCCTCGCCCATGAAGCTTTTCAGAAGCGGCGTTTCGCCCGCCACCGGGCAGATGGCGTTGACGCGGACGCCTTGAGGTGCCAGCTCGACCGCCATGGTCTTTGTCGCGGTGATCATCCAGCCCTTGGAGGCATTGTACCAGTTGAGCTTCGGACGCGGGCTGAGGCCTGCGGTGGACGCCACATTCAGGATGGCGCCCTTGCCGGTCGCCGTCATGGTCGGCACGAAATGTTTGGCCGTCAGATAGACGGACTTGCAGTTGACCGCCATCACCCGGTCGAACTCGTCCTCGGTCACCTCCTGCATCGGCTTCGGCAGATGGGTGATGCCGGCATTGTTGACCAGAATATCAATGCTACCGAGAGACGAGGCCGCCGTGTCGGCAAGGGCCTTGACACTCTCGTCGGAGGCGACATCCACCTTGACTGCGATGCCGTCCACTTCGGCGGCGATCTCTTCGGCAAGCGCCATGTTCAAATCCGCGATCAGCACCTTGGCACCCTCAGCGGCGAACTTGCGCACGATCCCCGCCCCGAAACCCGACGCGCCACCCGTGACGATGGCCGTTTTTCCCTGCAATCTCATGTTTGTCTCCCGTTCAATAGTCTTGTCCATCGTCATCGAGGTGGTTGATCCAACTCGTCCTTGAGGTCGGGCAACCATCCCCAAAACCCTCATCCTGAGGAAGCGCAAATGCGCTGTCTCGAAGGATGGGCCGCTTGCTCTGGAGTCTGCCGTCCATCCTTCGAGACAGGCCTGCGGCCTTCCTCAGGATGAGGTCGTGGGAGTGAGAGCTTGCCAGAGGCGCTAACCCACTCCCCAAAATTGTCTTTCTATCGCCGTCCCGGCCTTGAGGCGGGACGTGAGCTGCGGCCGCGGATGAGGCCCCGGCTCAGGGTCGGGGCGGCACCAATTCCAGGCCCTCACCCGTGATAGGCGGCGACCGTCTTCAATGTCGTGAAGCCGTAGAGCGCCTCGAAGCCTTTCTCGCGACCGTGGCCGGATTTGCCCATGCCGCCGAAGGGCAGTTCGACGCCGCCGCCGGCACCGTAGTTGTTGATGAAGACCTGACCCGTGCGGATCTTTTTGGCCACCCGCATCTGCCGCGCGCCATCCCTGCTCCAGATACTGGCAACGAGGCCGTAATCGGTGCCGTTGGCAATGGCGACGGCTTCCGCTTCGTCCTCGAAGGGAATGACCACCTGAACCGGTCCGAAGATCTCGTCCCGCGCCAGCGCGTGCTCCGGCGTCACGCCGGTAAAGAGCGTCGGCTTGACGTAGTTGCCGCCCTCAGGCGCCTCGCGAAGAACCCCTTCGGCGGCGATCTCAAGATCCTTCCCCTGGTCCAGAAAACCGGAAACAAGCGTCTTCTGCTTGGCAGAAATCAGTGGCCCGACATCGAGATCAGCAAGCGCCGGTCCAACCTGCAGGCCGGAGTAGCGCGCCGCCATGCGCTCGACCACCTGATCGTGCAGCGAGCGATGGACGAGAATGCGCGAGGACGCCGAGCAGGTCTGACCGGCGTTCTGGATGCCGGCGTTGACCAGAAACGGCAGGGCCGCGTCGAGGTCGGCATCCTCAAAGACGAGCTGGGGCGACTTGCCGCCAAGTTCCAGAGTGACGGGCACGACATTCTTCGCCGCCGCCATTTGCACATGCACGCCGGTCGCAACCGAGCCGGTAAAGGAGATGTGGTGGACGCGCGGATGGGCGGTGAGTGCGGCGCCGGCTTCCGATCCGAGACCCGGCACCACGTTGAGCGCCCCATCCGGCAGACCGGCTTCGCGTGCGATGTCGGCGAAGGCGAGCGCGGTCAGGCAGGCGTCTTCGGCGGGTTTCAGGACGCAGGCATTGCCGGTCGCGAGCGCCGCCCCGACCGAGCGGCCGATGATCTGCATCGGATAGTTCCATGGCACGATATGGCCGGTCACCCCGTGCGGTTCACGAAGCGTATAGACCGTATAACCGTCGAGATAGGGAATGGTCTCGCCGTGGAGCTTGTCGGCGGAGCCGCCGTAAAATTCCAGGTAACGCGCGAGCGCGATGGCATCGGCGCGGGCCTGTTTCAACGGCTTGCCGACGTCAAGCGCCTCGATCCTGGCAAGATCCTCGACCCGTTCCAGCACCTTCTGGCCGATCTTGAAAAGCAGCCGTCCGCGCTCGGCGGCCGTCAGCCTGCCCCACTCGCCCACGCGCGCGGCCTCGGCAGCGGCAACGGCGGCCTCGATGTCATCCGCGTTGCCACGGGCAATCGAGCCGATACGTTCCCCGGTGGAAGGGTCCTGCAGCGGCAGGGTCTCGCCGCTGGACGACTCGACCCACTTGCCGCCGATCAGGCATTTTTCCGGGTCGTACCAAAGGTTCAGGTCCTGGCTCATAACGTCTCCCTATGCCACCACATCCGCCGGCAGGACCGGCGCCGCGGCGACCAATTGTCTTGTGTAATCGTGTTTCGGCGCGTCGAAGACGGCGCCCGTCGGGCCTTCTTCGACGATTTCGCCCGCCTTCATGACCAGCACGCGGTCGGTGATCGAGCGGACGACGGAAAGGTCGTGGCTGATGAACAGATAGGTCAGGCCTAAGCGGTCGCTGAGCGCTGCCAGCAGATCGAGCACCTGCGCGCGCACCGAAACGTCGAGCGCGGACACCGCCTCGTCCAGAATGATCAGGTCCGGCTTGATGATGAGCGCACGGGCAATTGCGATGCGCTGACGCTGGCCGCCACTGAACTCGTGGATGTATTTGTACCGGTCGTCCGCGGTCAGGCCGACGCTTTCCAGCGCCTCTGCCACCGCGTTGTCCCGCTCCGCGCCTTTCGGCGGATTGTCAAGCAAATGGAACGGTTCGGTGACGAGCCGGTCGACGCGCCAGCGCGGATTGAAGCTGCCGTAGGGGTCCTGGAAGACCACCTGCATGCGCCGCCGCACCGCCTTGTTGGCGTGGTGATGGGTGAAGACCGGCTGGCCGTCAAACAGGATCTCGCCGCCCTGTACCTCTTCAAGCCCCAGTATCGCCCGGGTCAGGGTGGACTTGCCGCAGCCGGACTCGCCGACGAGCCCCAGGCTTTCGCCCTTCCGGATCTCGAAACTGACCTCGTTCACCGCCCTGTAGTGGCCGGTCTTGCCCCACCACCCGTGCGTATGGGTGACATAGTCGCGGACGACCTTGCGCACTTCCAGGAGAGACATGTCTGCGGCCTCCCCTGCCCGGTCCGGCACATGGCCGGAAGCCTCCAGAAGGGCTTTGGAATAGGGGTGCTTCATGGTGCGGAAGAGGCTTTTGGCGGGGCCGGCCTCCACCACTTCGCCCTTGCGCATGATGACCAGGTCGTCGGCAAGGTCGGCGACGACGGCAAGGTCATGGCTGATCAGCATCAGGCCCATGCCGTCCTCGACCACCAGCCGCTTGAGCAGCTTGAGGATCTGCGCCTGCGTGGTCACATCGAGAGCCGTCGTCGGCTCGTCGGCAATCAGCAGCTTCGGGCGAAGGGCAATTGCCATGGCGATCACCACCCGCTGACGCTGGCCGCCGGAAAGCTCGTGCGGATAACGCGACAGCGGGAACCGGTCTTGTGGCAGCTCGGCCCGGCGCAGCGCCTCGGCGGCCCGCTCCAGCGCTTGCGCCTTTGAAACCTTTTCGTGGATCAGGATGGTTTCGGCGACCTGCGCCCCGATGGTCTTCAAGGGATTGAGCGCCGTCATCGGCTCCTGAAACACCATGCCGACGTCGCGCCCCCGAATGGCGCACATCTCCGCTTCGCTCCTTGCCAGGATATCCTGTCCGGCAAGGGTGATCCGCCCGGAACAGTCCGTCCCGTTCGGCAGCAGCCGCATGGCGCTGAAAGCGGTGATCGACTTGCCGGAGCCGCTTTCCCCGATGACGCCAAGGATCCGCCCCGGAGTTACCTCCAACGATACCCCTTTGAGGATCGGCACCCCGTGGATGGCAAGCGACAGGTTCTCGATCTGCAAAAGGCTCATGTGCGCGCCCTCCGCAATTTCGGATCGAGAAGGTCGCGCAGGCCGTCGCCCATGAGGTTGAGCCCGAGCACGGTCAACAGGATGGCAAGCCCTGGGAAGAGGGCAAGATGCGGCGCGATCGAGATCATGGTCTGGCTGTCCGCCAGCATGCGGCCCCAGCTGGCAGTCGGAGGCTGCGCACCGAGGCCGACGTAGGAGAGACCGGCTTCGGCCAGGATGCCGAGCGAGAACTGGATCGTGCCCTGGACGATCAGCAGGTTGGCGACATTGGGCAGGATGTGTTCCAGCGATATCCGGGCCGGTCCCTTGCCGGCAACGCGGGCTGCCAGAATGTAGTCCCGACTCCACAGCGACAGCGCCGCCCCGCGCGTCAGGCGGGCGAAGACCGGTATGTTGAAGATGCCGATGGCGATGATGGCGTTCAGCGCCGAGGCACCGAAAACGGCGGTGATCATCACGGCAATAAGCAGGCTCGGAAAGGCGAACACCAGATCGTTCGCCCGCATGATGAACTCGTCCAGGAACCCGCCCTTCTTCGCGGCGGCGGCCAGTCCGAGCGGCACTCCGGCGAGCATGCCGATGCCGACGGCAACGAGCGCCACGGCGATGGACGTGCGTGCGCCCACCATGATCATGCTCAGGATATCCCGGCCGAACTGGTCGGTGCCGAAGGGATGCAGCCAGCTCGGCGGCTTCATCCGGTTGGCGATCTCCAGAACGGTGGTGTCATAGGGCACCCAAACGAAGCTGACGACGGCGGCCGCGGCGAAGAGAAACGTGAGGACGGCCCCCGGCATGAGCGTCCGGCTGTGGAACAGGAACCCCATCTAACGCCGGCTCCTCAGTCGCGGGTCGACCAGCGCATAGGCCATGTCGACCGTGAAGTTGACCACGATGACCGCGAAGACCAGCAGCATGACGACGCTCTCGACAACGATCAGGTCGCGCGCGCTGATCGACTGGAACACAAGGCGGCCGAGGCCGGGCAGGAAGAAGACGTTCTCGATGATGATCGCTCCCGCAAGCAGGAAGGAAAACTGCAGACCCATGATGGTCAGCACAGGGATCAGCGCATTGCGCAGCGCGTGGCGCCAGAGCGCCTGCCCCCGGTTCAGCCCCTTGGCGCGCGCCGTGCGGATGAAATCCTCGCCGAGCGTGTCGAGCAGGCTGGAGCGCATGACGCGGGTCAGGATGCTGGCCTGAGGCAAGGCCAGCGCAATCGCCGGCAGGGTCAGGGCTTTCAGGGCGGTAAAGAAGCCGGCATCCCAACCGGGAAAACCACCGGCGGAGAACCAGCGCAGATTGATGGCAAATACCAGCACCATCAGCATGGCGAACCAGAAATTAGGGATGGCGACGCCGAGCTGGGTGACGCCCATGACCCCGGCATCGGCATAGGACCCGCGCCTTGAGGCCGCCCAGATGCCTGCGGGAAACGCGATCAGCGTGCTCAAGGTCAGGGCGTAGAGCGCCAGCGGCAGCGAAATCCAGAGACGCTCGCCGATCATCTCCGCAACCGGGGTGCGGTAGGTGTAGGAGATGCCGAAGTCACCGGTCAGCATGCCGCCCGCCCAGGAGAGATAGCGCGCGTAGATCGACCCGTTCAGGCCGAGCTCGTTGCGCAGCGCCGCCAGCGTATCCTCCTGGGCATTGAGGCCAAGCATATAGGCGGCCGGATCGCCGGGCACCACTTCCAGCGCCAGGAAAATCACGACGGAAGCAGCCACCAGGCTCAGTCCGAGGGACAGCAATCTTTTCAGAAAATACCGCAGCATGAGCCTATTACGCGCCTGAGGGCAGCCCGGGTCCGGATAAGAGGAACAACAAGGAGATGAGACGGGGCGTTCGCGTTTTTGTCGCGGACGCCCCAATCGTTAGTGCGATTACTCTTCCCAGGAAACGGCCGTCAGGTCGTTCGCCTGGGTCGGCTGGTTCAGCCACAGCCCCTTGATCTTGGCGTTGGCAACCGTCGGATAGGCGAGCTGGAACAGATAGCCGTTGACGTAGTCCTTGGAGATGATCTCCTGCGCCTGCTTCAGCAGCGAGGAGCGCTTCTCCGGATCGTTTTCCGCCGTCAGGTCCTCGATCACCTTGTTGAAGGCCGGATTGTCATACTGGAAGTAATAGTCCGGGCGGGCATAGATGCCGATGTCCATCGGTTCGGTGTGGCTGACGATGGTCAGGCCAAAGTCCTTGCCCTTGAAGACCTGTTCCAGCCACTGGGCCCATTCCAGGTTGGTGATCTCGGTTTCGATGCCGACCGCTCTGAGCTGGGCGGCGATGATCTCCCCGCCACGGCGGGCGTAAGACGGCGGCGGCAGCTTCAGCGTGGTCTTGAAGCCGTCCGGGAAGCCTGCTTCCGCCAGCAGCTTCTTCGACAGGTCCGGGTCATACTGGCTGTTGCCGGTCAGATCGACATAGTCCGGGTTATGCGGCGCGAAATGGGTGCCGATCGGCGTGCCGTAGCCGAACATGGCGCCGTCGATGATCGCCTGCCGGTCGATGGCATGGGCAATCGCCTCTCGCACCTTGACGTTGTCGAGCGGCGGCATCTTGTTGTTGGTGGACAGGATCGTCTCGCCTTCGGTGGAACCGACCAGCACCTGGAAGCGCGGATCGGCTTCGAACTGCGGCAGGTTCTCCGGTGCCGGGAAAAGGGCGAAGGCATCGACGTCCTCGGCCATCACGGCGGCAAAGGCGGCGGTCGGGTCGGAGATGAACTTGAAGGTCGCCTTATCGAGCTTGGCGGGCGTGCCCCAGTAATCGGGGTTCTTTACCAGATCGATCTTGTCGCCCTGGACCCAGTCGGCGAACTTGAACGCGCCGGTGCCGACCGGATTGGTCTTGATGTCGGCGATGGACTCGGGAGCCACGATCACCGCGTCCCCCCAGGCCATGTTGAACAGGAAGCTGCCGTTCGGAGCGGAGAGCGTCACCTTCACCGTCAGCGGGTCGACAACCTCGACACTTTCGATACCGGCAAAGAGCGCCTTCTGCGCGTTCTGGCTGTCGTCGGCCCGCGCGCGGTCGAGACTGAACTTGACGTCGTCGGCGGTCAGATCGGTGCCGTCATGAAACTTCACCCCGGAATGCAGCTTGAAGGTATAGGTCTTGCCGTCGTCGGAAATGGTCCAGCTTTCGGCAAGCCCCGGATTGACGGACCCGTCGGGTCCGAAGCGAGTCAGGCCTTCGAAGACATTGGAATAAAGAACGGAATCGATCGCACCGGCAGCCGCGCTGGTCGGGTCCAGATGCGGAGGCTCCAGCGTGATGGCAAGCGTCAGGTCGCTCTTTGCCTGCGCCATCCCCATTCCGGCAACCAGCGCCAGCACGCTGATCAATCCAGTTCCAACCTTACGCAATTTCATGACTTCCCCCTTTTCTTGACGCCGCATTTTCATTTTGTTCCGGTGAGCAGGT
>NZ_JBNKYW010000141.1:0-6290 GCF_050301095.1 Roseibium sp. | reverse complement strand
ATCACCATGTCGCCCTGCGCAAGTGCGATATTTCGGTGATCCCCGGCTGCGATACGGGCCAGCGCGGCTCTTGCTTCGCCTTGCGACCCGGTGCAGAGCAAAACGGTCTTTTCCCGTGGCAGGTACCCGTAGGCTTCCTCGTCGTGGAACGGTGGCAGCCCTTCCAGATAACCGAGTTCTCCCGCCACCTCGATGACACGGTGCATGGACCGTCCGACCACCACGATGTCGCGCTTGTTGGCGGCGGCGGCTTCCGCGATCGCCCTGATGCGGGCAACGTTGGACGCAAAGGTCGTCACGGCCACCCTGTGACGGGCACCTGCCATCACTTTTTTCAGCTCTTCCGCAACATCCGCTTCGCTCGGACTGACGCCGTCGCGAATGGCATTGGTGCTGTCGCACACGAGTGCCATCACCCCTTCCCGGCCAAGTTCGGCCAGCCGATCCATGTCGATCGGCAGACCGACACCGGGCGTCAGGTCGACCTTCCAGTCGCCCGTATGCAGAACCATGCCGGCAGGCGTACGGATCGCCAGCGCGCAGGGTTCGGGGATCGAATGGGCCATGGCAACGAATTCGACATCGAAGGGCCCGATCTTGTGCCGCTCACCCTGTTTGACGACCGTAACGGGCACATCCTCCGAGCCCGCTTCGCTTTCCGCCTTGGCCGCGAGCAGTCCCGCAGTGAAGGCCGTGGCATAGACCGGAACCTTCAGATAAGGCCACAGATGCAATATGCCGCCGTAATGGTCTTCATGGGCATGGGTGATGACCATACCGGCAATGTTGTCGACCTCGTCTTCCAGGAACTTGATGTCGGGAACGATGACATCGATTCCGGGCAACTCGGGGCCGGCAAATTTTACGCCGCAGTCCACGATCAGCCACGTCCGGTTCCCTTCCGGACCGTAGCCGTAGAGACCGAGGTTCATTCCGATTTCACCCACACCGCCCAACGGCAGAAATACGATGTCGTTATTATCCTTTTTGGCCGAAGCCATGGATTGCTCCTTCAAAACGTTGTGCCGGCGTTGTTCTGCGTCGACTTCCTCGCGTGCGACCGGCGTTTCGACCTGGCACACGCCAGACCGGCCGAACCCACCCTAGTTTCCGGACAGAAACACATCGCCTGCATAGATCGTCCGCTGGCGTCCGTCGTCCTGTTTCAATACCAGATGGCCGCGTTCGTCCAAATCGGCAAAAATGCCCGATATGTCTTCCTGGGCCGTCTTGACCGTGATCGGTTTGCCCAGATGCGCCGCCCTGCTGAGCCAGGAACGGCGGATGGTGCCAAAACCGCCCGGTTGCCGCCACGCCGCCAGCAGATCCGCCAGAATGCCGGGCAGAACGTCGAACAGCCTCTCTGCGGAAACCTGAAACCCGAGGCTTCTGAGATCCGTAGCCGGATAAAGCGACAGGGGCGGATGAGACACGCAATTCACACCGAAACCGAGAACAACCGCCTGTCGTCCGTCGGACAGTATTTCCGCTTCCAGCAGAATTCCGGAGAGCTTTGCGCCGTCGACCAGAAGATCGTTCGGCCACTTCAACGAAACCAGTTGCAGTGTTCCGGCCGCCTTGTCAACGGCATCAGCCAGGGCGACGGCCGCCGCGAGCGGAAGTTCGCCGATCCGCTCCGAGGGTTGCGGGTCGATCAGCAGCAGACTGGCGAAGAGATTTCCGGAAGGAGATTCCCAGTCTCGCCCCCGTCGGCCCCGCCCCTCGGTCTGCATGCCCGCGCGAATCCACAGGTTGCCGGAGTGGCCGCCGCGCGCCCTGTCGAAACACAGCGAGTTCGTCGAACCGACACTTTCATGTTCTTCAACGCGAAAGTCCGGCGCACCGGGCGCCGGACGTTCATGGGGCTGATCGCTCATCCGGCTGATCAGAACAGCGACTGTGCTGCCGCACTCGCCGCGTTCACCACGTAGCCGGGTGCCAGCCAGAAGAAGATGACGAAGAGGCTGGACAGGCCCAGAACGACCCTCAGCTCCATCGGCATCTTTTCAAAGGCCTCAACCGGTTCGTCGAAGAACATTACCTTGACGATGCGCAGGTAATAGTAGGCTCCAACCACCGACATCAGAACGCCGATGATGGCAAGCGGATAGAGACCTGCTTCGACAGCGGCGACAAAGACGTACCACTTGCCGAAGAAGCCGACCAGCGGCGGGATACCGGCAAGAGAGAACATCAGAAGACCGAGCAGGATCGCCATCGGCAGATTGGTCTGCGACAGGCCGGCAAGATCGCTGATTTCCTCAACCATTCCGTCCTTGCGGCGCATGGACAGAATGCAGGCAAAAACGCCGAGGGTCATGGCGAGATAGGCCATCATGTAAAAGATCACGCCTTCCACACCGGTCTGGGTTCCGGCGGCAAGACCGACCAGCGCATACCCCATGTGACCGATGGAGGAATAGGCCATCAGTCGTTTCAGGTTGCGCTGCCCGATGGCGGCAAAGGCACCGAGTGCCATGGACGCGATCGAGACGAAGACGACGATCTGTTGCCAGTCGCTGGTAACCGGCTGGAAGGCTTCGATGACGATCCGCACCAGCATGCCCATGGCGGCCACTTTCGGCGCAGCTGCCAGGAAGGCGGTGACCGGTGTCGGCGCGCCCTCGTAGACATCCGGGGTCCACATGTGGAACGGCACCGCGGAAATCTTGAAGGCAAGGCCGGCGAGGATGAAGGTCAGGCCGATGATAAGACCGATGGACGCGCCTTCATGCGACAGCACTTCGGCGATCTCGGCAAACCCGACATGGCCGGTAAAACCATAGGTCAGCGACATGCCGTAAAGCAGCATGCCGGAGGACAACGAACCCAGAACAAAATACTTCAGGCCGGCTTCCGTGGACCGGACGCTGTCGCGGTTGATCGCCGCAACGACGTAGAGCGCAAGGCTCTGCAGTTCCAGACCGAGGTAGAGAGCGATCAAGTCGTTTGCCGACAGCATCAGCATCATGCCGAGCGTCGCAAGCACGATCAGGACCGGATACTCGAACTGGTCGAAGGACTGGCTTTTTGCATAGGCCCAGGACATGGCGATGGCAAAGAACGAGCCCACCAGAACCAGCAGTTTCAGGAGATGGGCAAAATCATCGAGAATGAAGGAACCGCCGAAAGTCTGGCTGAAGGTCGGCGCAAGCAGCAGCACCAGGAAGGCACCGCCGAGCAAGCCCATGGCGACACCGAAAACGGCGTAGGTCACGCGCTTTCCGCCGAATGCTCCCATCATCAGGAGGACCATGGCTCCGAGGGCCAGGATGATCTCCGGCAGGACCGGCCTCAGATCTGGCAGTTGGGTCAAGTCTGACATAGCTCTGTCTCGTCCTCGAAACCTTAGTGCGCCACGGCGGCCGCTGCTGCATGCTGGGTCAAGCCAGCCGCGTCAAGCGCCGCAGTGTACTGATTGATGAGATTGTCGACCGCTCCCTGGGTCACGTCCAGGATCGCCATCGGATAGAACCCGAAGAAGATCGTGAGCAAAACCATTGGTACCAGAATGACCTTCTCGCGGAGATCCAGATCGAGGATCGACTTGAGGCTTTCCTTCTCCAGCGCGCCGAAAACGACCCGGCGGTAGAGATAAAGCGCGTAGGCTGCCGACAGGATCACACCGGTGGTGGCAAAGAAGGCCACCCAGGTGTTGACCTGGAACGCGCCCATGAGCGTCAGGATTTCCCCGACGAACCCGGAAGTACCCGGAAGGCCGACGTTGGCCATCGTAAAGATCAGGAACACAACCGCATATTTCGGCATGCGGTTCACCAGGCCGCCATATGCGGTGATTTCACGCGTATGCATCCGGTCGTAGATCACACCGACACACAGGAAGAGTGCGCCGGAGACGATGCCGTGAGACAGCATCTGGAAGATGCCGCCCTGCACGCCTTGCTGGGTCATGGTGAACATGCCCATGGTGACATAGCCCATGTGCGCCACCGACGAATAGGCAATCAGCTTCTTGATGTCTTCCTGCGCGAGCGCCACCAGCGAGGTGTAGATGATCGCGACGACGGAAAGCGTGAAGATGAACGGCGCGAACATATCGGACGCGATCGGGAACATCGGCAGCGAGAACCGCAGGAAGCCGTAACCGCCAAGCTTCAGGAGCACGCCGGCCAGGATGACCGACCCTGCGGTCGGAGCTTCCACGTGCGCGTCCGGCAACCAGGTATGCACCGGCCACATCGGCATCTTCACCGCGAAGGAGGCAAAGAAGGCAAGCCACAGCCAGGTCTGCATCTCTGCCGGGAAGCCATGGACGAGCAGTTGCTCGATATCCGTGGTGCCCGCGTTCCAGTACATCGCCATGATCGCGATCAGCATCAGAACCGACCCGAGCAGCGTGTAGAGGAAGAACTTGTAGGACGCATAGACGCGCCGCGCACCACCCCACACGCCGATGATCAGGAACATCGGAATGAGGCCGGCTTCGAAGAAAACGTAGAACACGACCAGATCGAGCGCGCAGAACACGCCGATCATCATCGTTTCCAGCACCAGGAACGCGATCATGTATTCCTTGACGCGTTTCTGCACGCTCTCCCAGGACGCCAGGACGCAGAACGGCATCAGGAAGGTGGTCAGGATGACGAACAGCACCGAAATACCGTCGACCCCCATCCGGTAGCTGATGTTGCTGCCGAGCCAGTCACGCTGCTCGATGAACTGGAACCCGGGATTGTCGTAGTCGAAGCTGCCCCAGATGAAGAGCGACAGCAGGAAGGTGACCGAGGTGGTCACCAGGGCGACCATCCGGATGTTCCTCTTGCTGCCTTCATCGTCGCCGGGAACCAGCAAGATGAAGAGCACGCCAAGCAGCGGCATAAAGGTTGTGAGTGACAGAATAGGCCAGTCAATCATTAGTGTGCACCCCCGCCGGTGCCCGCACCGGTAAACATCGACCACGTGATGAGCGCAGCCACACCGATCAGCATCGCAAATGCATAGTGATAGAGATATCCGGTCTGCAGGCGGACGACCCAGGCGGTCACGTTCTGGACGCGCGCGGCAACACCGTTCGGCCCGAAGCCGTCGATCACGGTGCCATCACCCTTCTTCCAGAGGACCCGGCCGAGCCACATGGCAGGACGGACGAAGATGAAGTCGTAAAGCTCGTCGAAGTACCACTTGTTGAGCAGGAACTGATAGAGCCCGGAATGGCGCTCCGCCAGCTGCTTCGGGGTTTCCGGCGAGCGGATGTAGAACTGGTAGGCGACCAGGAAGCCGAGAACCATCATCACAAAGGGCGAAACCTTCACCCAGCCCGGCACGTCATGCATGGCGTGCAGGACATGGCTGCTTTCGAGAGACGGAAATGCCCCGGTAAGCTCCGTGTTCCAGAAGGCATCGTAGCCTTCACCGTAGAAGGAGCCGTAGAACATCATCCCGGCAAGGGTCGCACCGACAGCCAGAATGAACAGCGGTACGGTCATGACCAGCGGACTTTCATGGACGTGCTTCATGACGTCGACAGGCGCACGCGGCTTGCCGTGGAAGGTCATGAAGGTCAGGCGCCAGGAATAGAATGACGTCAGGGCGGCGGCAATCACCGTCAGCCAGAAGCCGTAGAGCGCCATCGGGTTGGCGTGCTCGCCCATGGAGCCGCCGAACGCCGCCTCGATGATGGCATCCTTGGAGATGAAGCCGGCAAAGCCGATATGGGTGAACGGAATACCGACACCGGTGAGCGCCAGCGTACCGATCATCATGGTCCAGTAGGTGATCGGGATGTGCTTGCGAAGTCCGCCCATCTTGCGCATGTCCTGTTCGTCCGACACCGCGTGGATAACGGAGCCGGCGCACAGGAACAGCAGCGCCTTGAAGAAGGCGTGTGTGAACAGGTGGAAGATGCCGATCGAATAGGCCCCGACCCCGAGCGCGACGAACATGTAGCCCAGCTGCGAACAGGTCGAATAGGCAATCACGCGCTTTATGTCGTTCTGCACGAGACCGACCGTCGCGGCGAAGAAGGCCGTGGTCGCACCGAAGAAGACGATCACGTTCAGGGCCGTGTGCGACAGTTCCATCAGCGGCGACAGGCGCGCGACCATGAAGACGCCCGCGGTCACCATGGTTGCGGCGTGGATAAGCGCGGAAACCGGCGTCGGGTCTTCCATCGCGTCCGGCAGCCAGGTGTGCAGCAGGAACTGCGCCGACTTGCCCATTGCGCCCATGAACAGAAGCAGGCAGACGATGGTCATCGCCGAATGCGGATCCAGGTGATAGCCGAGGAAGGTCATCACCTCGTCATGGCCCTGGATAAAGGACGGCGCATC
>NZ_JBNKYW010000140.1:0-46441 GCF_050301095.1 Roseibium sp. | reverse complement strand
TCAGAATTGAACCTTATAATACCTTATATACTCCCTTTTCCATGGACACGCCTAAATTGTTAAGCGTGATCCACACTGACCTTCCCGCCGAACGCCCTTCAAATACAACTATTAAGCTTCGCACTTTGAGGCAATTTTAAGTTGAATGAAAATTTGAACCGGGCTCGGTCGTCGAAACACTTTCGGTCACGTCCCGGCTCATTCGCGAGAACTGTCCGCCTCACCGGGAGTGTGACACTTTATATTTTTCTAAATCTTTGATTCTAAATTGAATTTCATGGACACAAGCTTCCGCGTACGAAATCAAGCGATCTTGGGAAGGTGCGTTAAAAATACGCAACTCTTCCAAATCACCGTAATTTTTATCAATAGATAAAAATATCAGCGAGAATAGCTATGATCTTTCACCTTTTTTGCTCGACCGTTTCTACATATCGTTAAGCAACGCCACAACCAACAGCTCCGGATTAACTAATTATAAACCCTGCAGACCTTTAATGATTCCCATCTCCCTTAACGTAAGTTGAGCGGGGAAATGGGCAGAAATCCTTGAGATTTTTAAAAGATTTCTGATTCTGAGGGGCTGAAATTGTCAAACATGCAAGGACAGGTTGAATTGCCGGTGATCCTGGATCTGGGGACCGTTCACCACCTGCGCGAGCGCCTGGCAACTGCCATAGCCGAACAAAACACTGTCTCGATCGACGCGAGCCAGGTGGAACGCATTGGCACGCCCGCGGTGCAGGTCCTTCTGGCGGCCAGCCGGGCCCTTGCAGCCGAAGACCGACCCCTCGTCATTCAGAAAGCATCGGAACCGTTTCGGTCGGCCTTTGCCGATCTCGGGTTGAGTGAGCAGTACTCGAAATGGAGCGCCTCCTAATGGCAAAGAAGGTTCTGACCGTGGATGATTCAAAGACCATGCGCGACATGGTCAAATTCACGTTGAGCAGCGCCGGTTTCGACGTGGTCGAGGCCGAGGATGGCGTGCAGGCCCTCTCGGTTCTCGACCGGACCAGCGTCGACCTGATCATCACCGATATCAACATGCCGAACATGGACGGCGTCACGCTGGTCAAGCGCGTGCGTGGCGGCGGCAGTCATCGCGGCATTCCCATCCTCGTTCTGACCACCGAGGGCGGCGATGCCAAAAAAGCGGACGGCAAGGCGGCAGGTGCCACCGGCTGGATCGTGAAACCCTTCACACCCGACAAGCTGGTTCAGGTGGTCAACAAGGTTTGCCCCTGAACCGCATCCAAGGACTTTCCGAATGACCGGATCTTCATTCAACGCAGACGATTTGGCTCAATTCAAACAGACGTTCTTCGACGAATGCGTGGAACTTCTGGCGGATCTGGAAGAACGGCTCGCACAGATGCAAAGCGAGCCTGCCGATTCGGAAGCGTTGAATGCAATCTTCAGGGCCGTTCATTCGATCAAGGCCGGTGCCGGAGCCTTCGGCTTCACACAACTCGTCCAGTTCGCCCACCGCTACGAGGCTTTGCTCGACCGTATGCGAGACGGCCTCGTCCAGCAGACCGACAGGGTGGTGGATGTTCTGATCCGCGCCGGAGACGTTCTGGCCGGTCTGGTGGAGGCCGCCCAGACGGGCGAGGACCTCGATGCCGCCTATGGCGCCGATGTCAGTGGCGACATCGATCTGCTGCTCGCCGAGATCGACGGGCTGGAATCGGTCCTGTCGCCTGCTGACACCCCGACGGTGGACACGCCGGACAGCGCGAGCGAACCGGAGCAAGACCCTGACGGCGAAACCGGTGCAGATGCAGGTGCCGGAAAAGGAAACGAAGGCGGCACAGGGAAACGGTACCGCATCGAATTCGCCCCCAAGGACGAACTCTTCCGCCACGCCAACGAGCCCTTGCTGTTGTTCCGGGAATTGCGCGGACTGGGGCACGTCGACGTCGAATGCGACCTTGAGCACCTTCCGGCCCTCAATGCGATGGAGCCGGAAGACGCCTATCTGCGCTGGACGCTGGTCGTGACGACGGACCAGCCGGAAGCAGACATCCGGGAGGTTTTCGAATTCGTCGAAGACGACTGCGATCTGTCGATCTCCCTCCTGTCAGAGCCGGACGAGGCGCCGGAGACCGCTGCGGCGCCGGAAACCGCGGCTGAAGAGGCCACAGCTTCCGGGCGCGCGGAAACTCTCGAAGAAGCTGCCGGACAAGCAGTACCAGCTACGGAAAAAGAGGCCCCATCGCCCAACGCTGCCCCGCAAAAACCGGACGAGCCCGCCCCGGTCAGGTCCGGGGCGGCTCCCACGGCCCCAGCCGGCAGCGGCGTCAGTTCGATCCGGGTGGATCTCGACCGCGTCGACCGCCTCGTCAACGTGGTCGGCGAACTGGTAATTGCCCAGTCCATGTTCGCGCAGCAGTCCTTCGACCGCCAGGACGGGCACGACCATCTTTCCGGGCAGGGCCATGAGGACATGGCCCGGATCATCCGCGAGCTGCAGGAATGCGTGATGGCCATCCGCATGCAGCCGGTCAAATCCGTGTTCTCCCGCATGCCCCGCCTGGTCCGGGAGGTGTCGGCGAAACTTGACAAGCAGGTCCGCCTCCTGACCGAAGGCGAGCAGACCGAAGTCGACAAGACGGTCATCGAGGAACTCGCCGATCCGCTGACCCACATGATCCGCAACGCCATCGATCACGGCATCGAAAGCCCCGGGGAACGGGAGCAGGCGGGCAAGAAGCCGATGGGCTCTATCAAGCTCACGGCACGCCATGCCGGCGGCAACATCATCATCCAGGTGATCGACAACGGCGCGGGCATCAACAAGGACGCGCTCCTCAAAAAAGCGATTGCCAAGGGCATTGTCGCCGAGGACGCGAAACTGTCCGACGAGGAGATCGAGGAACTGATCTTCTCCCCCGGCTTCTCCACTGCGCAGACCGTCACCGACGTCTCCGGCCGCGGGGTCGGAATGGATGTCGTCCGGCGCAACATCAACAAGCTCGGCGGCCGCATTTCCGTGCAGTCGGTCCAGGGCAAGGGCACCTGCTTCACCCTTACCATTCCGCTGACGCTGGCAGTGCTCGACGGAATGCTCGTCGCGATCGGGCACGAGAAATACATTCTGCCGCTTGCGAGCATCGTGGAAAGCTTCCGTCCGGTCGGCGAACAGATCCGTGCGCTGGCAGGCGGCGGCGAAGTCGTTTCCATGCGCGGCGAATACATCCGGCTGATCCGCGTGCACCAGCTCTTCAACGTACCCGGTGCCGTGGCCGATCCGTGCCAGGGCCTGGTGGTGGTCACCGAAACCGCGAATGGCGGCAAGGTCGGCCTGCTGGTCGACGAACTGATCGGTCAGCAGCAGGTGGTGATCAAGAGCATTCAGGAAAACTTTGACCCGGTGCCCGGCGTCTCCGGCGCAACCATCCTGGGCAACGGCCGCGTTGCCCTCATCCTGGACATCGAGCAGCTCAAGGCCATGCCGGTGGAAGCCGGGCGCAAACATGTTTCAGCGCCGGTGACCAGCGCGGCCAAGCATCAAGACAGTTCCGGGCAGCGTTCCTTTGCCCCGGAATCCATGACCGAGCCGGACGGCACGCAAGTGCCGGCAACGGTATGACCTTTCACCCTGGGAGAACACAATGAACGATCATGTTGAGAGTCCCGTACAGGAGGAGGTTTCGGGAGAGCCAACGTCGGCGCAAAACGGACATTTCCACCAGTTCATCAGTTTCAAGGTCGGAAACGAGGAATTTGCAATCGACATCATGGCGGTTCGCGAAATCAAGGGCTGGACGGAAACCGCTCCGTTGCCCAACCAGCCGGACTACAATCTCGGCGTCCTCAACCTGCGCGGCACCATCGTGCCGACCTTCGACCTCCGATGCCGCTTCGGCATGGGACGCACGCAGACGACGCCCTATCACGTCGTGATCATCGCGACCGTTCAGGAACGGACCATCGGCCTGCTCGTCGATGCCGTTTCCGACATTCTGACCGTCAACGAAGACCAGATCCGGCCCGTCCCGGATATGGAACGCATGACGGCCGCCGAATTCCTGTCCGGCATCATCACCATCGAGGAAAGCATGGTCGTCCTGCTTTCGCTCGAAAAACTCTTTCATCGCGGAGACGTGGCGAACGCCGCAGAACTGGCCGCCTAAGGCGACAGGCCGGCCGGTGCCGGTCCGACAAACTGGAGGATTGGACAATGTCCATCAAATTCTCGGAAATGCAAATCAGAGGTCGCCTTGTTCTGGGTTTCGGCGCAATTGCTGCCATCCTGGCAGCCTCGACAATCGGAAAGACTTTTCTGGGCGGTGCCGACAACGCCGGCCTCGCCGGTGAACTCGGCGTCCTGGCGGTCGAACTGCTGATCGCCGGAGCCATCGGCTATGCCGTCATCCGATCGGTCACCGGTCCGCTGAACGACCTTTCCGCCGCGATCACACAGCTTTCGGAGGGCGGTTCCCGGATTGAAGTTCCCGGTCTTGAGCGCAAGGACGAGTTCGGTGACGTGGCACGCAGCGTCCAAGCGCTTTACCAGCGCGGCACCGCTTATGAACGCATCAAGGTGGCTCTCGACAACTGCACGACAAATGTCATGGTCGCCGACGAACACTACAATATCGCTTATCTCAACCAGTCCCTGGGCGAAATGCTCGGCGAAGCGGAAGACGAACTGCGCAAGGAACTGCCACAGTTCAACTCCAAGGCGCTGATGGGTGCCAACATCGACATCTTCCACAAGAACCCGGCGCATCAGCGCGGCCTGCTCGACAATCTGCGCGAGCCATACAAGACGTCGCTCAATATCGGCACCCTGGTCTTCGACCTCATCGCCACACCGGTCTTTGACGATCACGGCGCACGGATCGGCACCGTCGTGGAATGGGCGGACCGGACCAAGGAAGACGCCCGCGACCGCGAAATGAAGACCGTGTTCGAAGACAACATGCGCATCAAGGTCGCCCTCGACAACTGCAGCACCAACGTGATGGTTGCCGACAACAACTTCAACATCGTCTACATGAACGACAGCGTCACCGAGATGATGAACGAAGCCGAAGCGGACCTGCGCAAGGAACTGACGCAGTTCGACGCCAAGAAGCTGGTCGGTGCCAACATCGACATCTTCCACAAGAACCCCTCTCACCAGCGTTCCATGCTGGAGCGCCTGAGCTCCACCTACCAGACCAGCATCCAGGTCGCCGGCCGGATCTTCGAGCTGATTGCCAACCCGGTGATGGACAGCAACGGCAACCGACTCGGTTCCGTCGTCGAATGGAAGGACGTGACGCAGGAGCGCGCCGTCGAGGAGGAAATCAACACCATGGTCGGCGCCGCGGTGAACGGCAATTTCGCCGAGCGCATTCCGCTGGAAGGCAAGAAGGGCTTCATGCGCAACCTTGCCGAAGCCATGAACCGGCTGTGCGAAACCACCGGCGAGGCGCTTGACGACGTCAACGCGAACCTTGGCGCCATCGCGGAGGGCGACCTCGACACCCGGATCACCCGCTCCTATTCGGGCAGCTTCGACGATCTGAAGAACAAGCTGAACGAAACCGCGGAACGGCTTGGCGAAATCGTCACGGAAGTGGTCGTCAGCGCCAACGAGGTGCGCAACGCCGCCTCGGAAATCACCACCGGCACCAACGACCTGTCGCAACGCACGGAGCAGCAGGCCTCCAACCTTGAAGAAACCGCCGCTTCCATGGAAGAGATCGCCTCGACCATCAAGCAGAACGCGGATAATGCGCAGCAGGCCAACCAGCTTGCCATCAGCGCCCGCACGGTTGCCTCCACCGGCGGCGAAGTGGTCGGCAAGGCCGTCACCGCCATGTCCGAGATCGAAGCCTCCTCGCAGAAAATCTCCGACATTACCGGCGTGATCGACGAAATCGCCTTCCAGACCAACCTCCTGGCACTGAACGCCGCCGTCGAGGCCGCCCGTGCGGGCGACGCCGGCAAGGGCTTCGCGGTCGTCGCCTCGGAAGTGCGCTCGCTGGCACAGCGGTCCTCGGAAGCGGCCAAGGACATCAAGTCGCTGATCGTGGAAAGCGGCTCGCAGGTCAAGGACGGCGTCACGCTGGTCAATGATGCCGGCAAGTCGCTGACGGAAATCGTCGACTCGGTGAAACGCGTCACCGACATCGTCTCGGAGATCGCCGCGGCCAGCACCGAACAGGCGACCGGCGTGGAGGAGATCAACAAGGCCATCAGCCAGATGGACGAGATGACCCAGCAGAACTCCGCGCTTGTGGAAGAAAACGCGGCGGCCTGCCGGCTGCTGCAGGATCAGGCCGGCAACATGCACCAGCGCATGTCCTTCTTCAGCGTCGAGGCTCCGGCGGCATCGAGTGGACCGGGCAAGAAGTCCAGCCGCAAGATGGTTGAAGCGGCACCGCGCCAGGAGATGCGCAAGGTTGCCGGCGGCGGCGCCGTTGCCTCCATGCAGGCGGACATCCAGACCGCCTTCGATGCCGATGACGACTGGAAGGAATTCTGACCGCCGGTCACCGCATCCCCAAGAACCGCTTGCGCCCGGCTCCCGCCGGGCGCAGTCCCTCCAAACCCGGGTACCCCAGATGAAGGCGCTTGCAACAAGGAGCACGGAAGACAAGGAATTTCCGCTCTCGCTGGCGGACTTCAGATACCTGTCTTCCGTGGTCTACGATCAGACGGGCATCGTCCTGAAGGACCACAAGATCAACATGGTCTATTCCCGCCTCGCCCGCCGCCTGCGCGAACTGGGCCTGACCTCCTTCAACGACTATTGCCGGCTTCTGGAAAGCGAACGGGGCACGGAGGAAACCGGCTTCCTGATCAACGCCATCACGACCAACCTGACCAAGTTCTTCCGGGAAAACCACCACTTTGAGCATCTGGCCGACGTTGCCCTGAAGGAGGCGGCTGCGGCCGCGTCCCGCACCGGGCTGCGCCGTCTCAGGATCTGGTCCGCCGGCTGCTCGTCGGGCGAAGAACCCTATTCAATCGCCATGACGCTGCTCAGCCGCTTTCCGCGGCTGCGCGAATGGAACGCAAAAATCCTCGCGACCGACCTGGACACCGCCATGGTCGCACGCGGCAGGGCCGGCCGTTACGCGGACCGCGACCTGGAAAACGTCCCCGCATCACTGCGCAAGCGCTATTTCAGCGGCAGCACGTCCGCTGGCGAAACCGCCGCCAGCGACGACCTGCGCGCGCTCATCACCTTCAAGCAGCTCAATCTCCTTTCTTCCTGGCCGATGACAGGACCGTTCGACGCGATCTTCTGCCGCAACGTGATGATCTATTTCGACGAGGCGACCAAAACCGGACTGATCGACCGCTTCGCCACGATGCTCAAACCCGGAGGCTGGCTCTATATCGGCCATTCCGAAACGCTCCTCGATACGGGGGGCAAGTTTCAGCTGATGGGCCGCACGATCTATCGGCGGAGAGACGCGTGATGGCGGAGTTGGCACTTCAAGGGCCGGAAACCGTAGCCTGCAGCCCGTCCGCTGCGAAAGCAGACGTACGGGCACCTCAGATCGTGCGTAGCTACGACCACAAGCAGCACAAATATGCCGTGCGTCTTCTGCCCGGCGCCTCCTACACCACGTCGGCGGCGGACGAAGTCATTGTTACCGTCCTGGGGTCGTGCGTCGCCGCCTGCATCCGCAATCCGATCACCGGTTTCGGCGGCATGAACCATTTCATGCTGCCCGAGCACGAGACCGGCGACTGGAACGGGGTCAGTTCCGCCCTGCGGTACGGCAATCACGCCATGGAAGCGCTCATCAACGCCGTTCTCAAGTCCGGCTGCGCGCGACACGACCTTGAGATCAAACTGTTCGGCGGAGCCAATCTCTATCAGGGCGTCGCTCTGGTGGGAGACAAGAACGCGGAATTCGCCCGAGCCTACCTTGAGCGGGAAGGCCTTGCGATCACCGCCGAAGACCTCGGCGGACCGAGAGGACGCCGCATCCACTACGAGCCGGCCACCGGCCGGGTTCAACGGCTGCTCCTGAAACAGAACGTCGAGCAGAAGGTCGTCAATGCGGAATGCAGCTACATCTCGGATCTGCGCCGCGCCGACATTGAAGGCGAAATCGAGTTGTTCGGATAGGAGGACGTGATGGCTTCAAATCCAGTGCGGGTCCTGATCGTGGACGATAGCGCCCTTATCCGGAAAATGCTCACGGAGATGCTTTCCCGCGATCCGGACATCGAGGTAATCGGCACCGCGCAGGACCCCTATGTGGCACGCGAGAAGATCAAGAGCCTCAATCCGGACGTGATCACGCTCGATATCGAGATGCCCAAGATGGACGGTATCGAGTTCCTGAAAAAAATCATGAAACTGCGGCCGATGCCCGTTCTCATGGTGTCCTCCCTGACCCAGCAGGGCGCGGACGCAACCCTGCATGCGCTGGAAATCGGCGCCGTCGACTATGTCGCCAAACCGACACAGGACCTGCAACACGGTCTGGCGGAAAAATGCGAGGAGATCACCTCCAAGGTCAAGGCGGCAGCGGCAGCGCGGGTGCAGAGCAGACCCGGAGGCAAACCTGCTCGGATCCAGCGGCTTTCCTCCGCCCCCGGCTACAGGTCGACGGAAACCGTGGTCGCCATCGGAGCCTCCACCGGCGGTGTCGAAGCCCTGACCAACGTGCTGACGGTGTTGCCGCCCGACAGTCCCGCCATTCTGGTGACCCAGCACATGCCCGCTTCCTTTACGCGCAGCTTCGCCAGGCGGTTGGACGGGATCTGCGCAATCAATGTCACCGAAGCCCGCGACGGTGTCCGGGTCCTGCCGGGCCATGCCTATCTGGCCCCCGGCGACCAGCAACTGCAACTGTCGCGCAGCGGCGCGAACTATATCTGCCGGATCGGCGGACAGGAGCGGGTTTCGGGTCACTGCCCCTCGGTCGACGTGCTGTTCCGCTCAGTCGCCGACTGCGCCGGAAACAACGCAATCGGCGTCATCCTGACCGGCATGGGCAAGGATGGAGCGAAAGGTCTGCTGGCGATGCGTCAGGCTGGTGCGAGGACCCTCGGACAGAACGAGGCATCGTCGGTCGTCTACGGCATGCCACGCGTGGCACAGGAGATCGGCGCCGTCGAAGAGCAGCTATCACTCTCGCAGATTCCCAGACGGATACTCGATATCTGCGTTTCCGAAAAAGGAAAAGCCATAAGAGTATGACAATACATACATATTCTTACCATCAACAACAGGAACGTATACCAGTTATCAACTTTAGAGCGGTAGATTATCTTCATGTTGAGAGCGTTTATAGATAGCGAAATCACTGATACAGAGGAAATTGAAGAACCTTCCTCTGCGGCATCTTTTGCGGAAGATGTAAGTAATACCGATGAAACGGCCGACAACCTTCTGCGGGACTGGCAGGCCTTTTCAGCGGACCAGCGGGAAGCACTCACTGCGCTGATGGAGGAGATCGACCGGGCCTGCGGCCTGATCGACACCAACATCGAGGGGATCAGCTCCAGTTTCAACAACATCGCCGGCCGCTCCCAGGACCAGACCAACCAGATCCAGCATCTGGCGGATCTCTCGCAGGAAATCGAGATCGACGGCGAAAAGCGCGACATGGCAGATCTGGCCACGGATCTGAAAAACATTCTCGCCGATCTCATCGAAAAGATCGTCCAGCTTTCCTCACGTGGCATGTCGATGGTCTACAAGCTCAACGACATCAACGACGAGCTGGTTCATGTGGAGAGCAGCATCGGCCAGATCGAGCGCATCAACAGCCAGACCAACCTCCTGGCGCTGAATGCGAAAATCGAGGCAGCGCGGGCAGGCGAGGCCGGACGCGGCTTTGCCGTCGTCGCCGACGAGGTCCGCGAGCTGGCCAAGACGGTGGACACGCTGTCGACGGACCTGAAGGCACAGATCGGCTCGATCACCGCCGGGCTCGGCGGGGCCTACCAGCTGGTGGAGGAAATCGCCACGATGGACCTGTCGGAGCAAAACCTGGAAATCAACGCCGGGTTCAGCAAGATGGTCGATTGCCTGATCGCACAGAACGAACAGGTGGGCGAGGTCCTTCAGCACTCCGTGACATCATCAAAAGAGATCACCCGCGACATCTCCATGGCAGTGGTCAGCCTCCAGTTTCACGACCGCACCAAGCAGATGTTCCAGAACATCAACACCGCCCTGAATGTGGTCGCCGGCAATCTTGAGACCCTGGAAGACCGCGGCCGGCACTTTTGTTCCGCCGACGAAACGGCAAGCACCGGAACCGGCGCTTTCAGGGACGAACTGATCGGATGCTTCTCGCTCAACGAAATGTCGCAACGGTTTCAGGCGCGCTTTTATCCCGGCAGCGTGCCGATGCAGGGCATTCAGGCCGTTCCCGCGTTCGATGATCCGGATGTGGACCTGTTCGAGGTACCGGACACCGCCCCCGCCGATACCCCGCCACCGGAAGCCGTTGAGACCGCCAAGACAGGCGGAGAATTCGGCGACGACGACATCGAACTCTTTTAGGACGGGCCTTCAGCATGAATCTGACCACGACAAAAGACGGCAGCACCTTCCATGCCAGGATCGCCGACCGGCTTGCCTTTTCCGACCACAAGGCCTTTCGCGACCTTATTCAAACGGTGACCCAGTCGGGTGCCAGGACTTGCGTGTTCGACCTGACCTCCCTCACATCCATCGATTCCGCCGGGCTCGGCATGTTCATGGTCGCCCATAATGAAGGGGCCGCGAATGGCTGGTCCCTGGTGATCCGGGGCGCGAGCGGCCATGTCGAGGCGCTGTTGAAACTCGGAAAGTTCGACAGGATCCTAACCCTGCAAGAGGCGTAAATGGGCAGAACAGCCGCAGTCTACCGACGTTTGCAGGAACAGCAGTCACGTGCGGTTGAAAACTGCCTTGCCAGGTTTGCCAACAGCAGGATCCTCGTCGTTGAAGACAATTCCGTCGTACTCACCCTGATTACAAGATTTCTCAACCACTACGGCCTGCGCCAGATCAGGCCTGCGCGAAACGGGCTCGAAGCACTTGAAATCGCGGCCGAATGGCTGCCGGATCTCATTATCACCGATCTGTACATGCCCGTCATGGACGGGGTCGAGTTCTGCCGCAGCATACGGGCCGGCCGGGCACTGGACGACGTGCCGGTCCTCGTGCTGACCGGCATCGAGAACCACGAGGAACGAACGGCCGTGTTCGAGGCCGGCGCCACCGACCTCATCAGCAAACCCGTCTATCACCTTGAGCTGGCAGGACGGTTGCAGGTGCATCTGGAACGCAGCCAGCTGATCAGGCGGCTGACCGAATACAAGGAGCGCATCGCCCTGGAACTGGACCAGGCGCGGACGATGCAGGCCGACATGCTGCCGGACAGGATGCTCGTCAGCGAGGTGCTGGAAACCTACCCGGTTGACATGGCCTCCCATTACCAGCCCTCCATCGGTCTTGGAGGCGATCTGTGGGGGCTCAGGCCACTTTGTCCGAACCGGCTGTTTGTCTATATCCTAGACTTTTCAGGTCATGGCGTCGGTGCCGCGATCAACACATTCCGGTTTCAGGCCTATTACAACTCTCTGCGCGACATCGACACGCCCGGCCAGGTTCTGAATCAGCTGAACTCCTTTCTGAGCGGCATTCTTCCGGTCGGCCAGTTTGCAACGATGTTCTGCGCAATCATCGATTTCGAGTGCGGGGAACTGACCTATTCATCCGCAGGTGCACCACCCGCCCTGCTGCGACCGGAAGACGGCGAGGCGGGGTTCCTTCCCCTGGACGGCACCGGTTTTCCCCTGGGGATCACGGCGAACGCGGACTACGAGGACAAGATCCAAGGTTTCCCCCCGGGCAGCAGCCTGTTTCTCTACAGCGACGCGCTGGTTGAAACCCCCGACCCGCCCAATTCCGTTTTCACCTACGATAGCCTTGCCGGGTTTCTCAACGGTCCTCACGCGGGCAAAACCTGCGCGGACCGGGTTGCATCGGTTCTCGGAAAACTCTCCGAAGGCAATGTTACGACCTTCGAAGACGACGCAACCATATTTTGCCTGACCTATTTGAATCGAGAATTTGGGAGTGATGACCGATGAGCGTGACCTGTCCCTCCGCAACAATTGAACAAGATGACCTGGACGATCAGACCAGCCGGATACGATTTCCGGACCCCGAAGGTATCAGGGAGTATATTGCCCAATCCTCGTCTTCCTTCGGCTGCCTGCTTCAGGGCGCATTTCAGTTCACGACCCATGAGGAGGCCGAACGCCTGTCGGCCTTGCTGGCGCTGAACACGCCGGATCCGGAAAGGGCGGCCATGGGCATCTGGGAACTGCTGTCGAATGCGATCGAACACGGCAACCTTGAAATCGACATGGAATTGAAGGCCGACCTGTTGATGCAGGACGCGTTTCAGGATGAAATCCGCCGCCGCCATACGCAATCGCCTTACCGGGACCGGTTTGCGATTGCCGAGTTCAGCCGTGGCCCGGATCGCGTGACCCTGAAAGTCACTGATCAGGGCAAGGGCTTCGATTTCGAGACCTATCTTTCAGCGGATTTTCCGGTCGACGGCCCCAACGGCCGCGGGATCAAGATCGCGCAGCAGTTCTGCTTCGATACCCTGCGATATGAAGAGCCCGGCAATGTCGTGGAGGGAACAATCCTTGTCCCGAAGGCCGGGGAGAGCCGGACATCCTGAGCCGACCCTTTCAACCCAGCGCAAACGCCACCACCCACTTCGAAAACAAATCCCGCCCGGGCTTACGGCCCGGGCGGGATGTTTTTGGTTTCGATGGGAGTGCACATTTCGTGTTACCTAAAGATAATGCCAGTACATCTTTTCCGGTGAAGTCGGGTTGACTACTTAAGAAATCGGCCCGGCTAGATCCCGATGCGGCCCGTTGCCGGAAAACACCCCAAAACACCTCTTTTGGGGTAGGTATTTCTATCTATGAAAGGAAGTTTCCGGAGCAGATCCAGCTCCGGTCCGGACCATGAAATCCACTATTTTTTCCGCGCGGGAGGCCTAGATCTCCCAAGTCCGCACACTCAGGGCGATCAGCGACCTGCATCTTGCCAGCGCCGCCAACCGTGAAGCCCTTGCCGAACTGCCGTCCTTCGGGGACGACTGGCTGATCGTCGCCGGAGACATCGGTGAACGGTTAGACCATGTCCGCCTGGCTTTCGAGACGCTGACCGGCAAGTTCGCCCGGGTCTTCTGGGTTCCGGGAAACCACGACCTCTGGTCGCTTCCGGACAACAGGGAGACGCCGGCCCTTTCGGGAGAAGACCGTTACAGGGCGCTTGTCGCCTGTGCCCGCGAATTCGGCGTCCTCACACCCGAAGACCCGTTTCAGACCTGGGAAAGCCGCACCGGCCCCCATGTCATCGCCCCGCTCTTCCTGCTGTACGACTACAGTTTCCGGCCCGACCATGTCGGCCGCGAAGAGGTCGTCGGCTGGGCACGGGAACAGGGCGCCGTCTGCGCAGACGAATATTTCCTGAGCCCGGCGCCATACGAAAGCCGCGAGCATTGGTGCGAAGCCCGTCTTGAGGAGACCGAAGCCCGGCTGGCCGCCCTGCCGGAAGGCACCAGAACCGTTCTCGTCAACCACTATCCGCTGCGCCGCGACCTGATCCACATTCCAAGGGCCCCCCGCTTCACACCCTGGTGCGGCACGCGCCGGACCGAAGACTGGCATTTGCGCTTCAATGCCAGCGTCGTCGTCTCCGGCCACCTCCACACCCGCCGCACCGACTGGCGCGACGGCGCGCGCTTCGAGGAGGTCTCCCTCGGCTACCCGCGCCAATGGGATCAGCAAAAGGGCATGGCCTTTTATTTGAGGTCAATTCTGTCCGGATAGCGGGGAGCGTTGTAGTGCGCTCCACCGGACAGTCGACTTTCCGGATTGGACCTAACCGTCCCTGTCGAGGCGGAAACCGAGCTTGACGCCCACCTGAAAGTGACCGACCGAGCCGTCGCTGTTCACGTGGCCGCGGATTTCGGTCACCTCGAACCATTCGAGGTTGCGAATGCTCTTGCTGGCCGCACCGATGGCGTTGCGGACCGCCTGGTCGATGGAATCCGGCGATGAACCGTAGACTTCTGTTACCGGGTAGACGTGATCCATTTTCCTCTCCCTTGAACGTCGAAGTTGGGCCCGCCTCTCCCGGCCGGACCGGCGGGACATAAGCGCCGGCACACGAAGCGCCTGCGGTTGCGCTTACCTCCCAGGCCCGCGGCAGCGGCGATCAAGGATCGTGACACATGCAGGACGGCTTGTCAGGCCGCAAGAGGCTTCAAGACCCGTTCGCGCGCGCCATTTCATTGTTGAACGCCACTGCGGGCCCTATAATGATCATAGGGAGGCGAATGTGAGCGTTTTCAAACAATTGCGTCGTCTCATCGCAGCGGCTGCAGCCCTGGCTGCGGCGACCGTGCCTGCGGCGACGCAGACTGACACATCCGCAAGCGCCGGACCGGCGCTTGTCATGGCCGCCATCGAAGGTCCCATCGGCCCTGCGACGGTCAGGCACGTCAAGCGTGTCATAGCACTTGCCGAGGAGCGGCAAGCGCCTGCCCTGGTCCTGCGTCTCAACACACCGGGCGGTCTCGCGGACGCCATGCGGGAAATCATCTCGGAGATCATCGCCTCAAAAGTGCCGGTCATCGGCTATGTGGCTCCGGCGGGCGCCCACGCGGCAAGCGCGGGCACCTATATTCTCTATGCCACCCATGTCGCGGCTATGGCTCCGGCCACCAATCTCGGCGCGGCCACCCCGGTCCAGATCGGGGGTTTCCCGGGCGGCCTTCCGGGCCGTGACAACAAGGAGAAAGACACGGACACCAAAGGCAAAGGAGCAGACGGGGGCGAAGGCCAACCCGGCACATTAGCCCCAGAGGACGCCATGACGGCCAAGATCACCAATGATTCCGTTGCCCTGATCCGGGGGCTGGCCGACCTGCACGGCCGCAATGCCGACTGGGCGGAAAAAGCGGTGCGCGAGGCAGCCAGCCTGCCATCCGGCAAGGCGCTGGAGATGAATGTGATTGACATCGTTGCCCGCGACCTTGCCGAACTTCAGGAGGCCGTGGCTGGCCGCACCGTCGAGATCGGCCGGGTCAAGCGGACGCTCGATATTGCAGGCCTGCCGGTCGAAACAATCGAGATGGACACGGTCACCCGTCTCCTGAGTGTCTTGTCCAACCCGAATGTCGCGCTGATCCTGATGATGATCGGCGTCTACGGGCTGATTTTCGAGTTCTGGAACCCGGGGGCGATCGTGCCCGGCGTCGTCGGTGCGATCTGCCTGACGCTCGGCCTTTACGCGCTCAACATGCTGCCCTTCACCTATGCCGGGCTTGCCCTGATCGGTCTCGGCATCGCTTTCATGGTCGTGGAGGCCATGACACCAACCATCGGCGTGCTCGGGTTCGGCGGTCTCATAGCCTTCGTGCTCGGGGCTTCAATGCTGATCGACACGGACGCGCCTGGTTTCCAGATCTCCTGGTGGCTGGTCGGCACGCTGGCGGTGCTGACGGGCGCGGTCCTGATCCTGGTCCTCGGCTTTGCCATCCGCACTTACCGGCGCGCACCGGTCAGCGGTCGGGCGCGGATGATCGGCACCGCTGCCAATGTGCTCGAATGGCGCGGCAACGAAGGATTTGTCTGGGTGGAAGGCGAACGCTGGCATGCGACCGGTGCCAGCGACCTGAACGCCGGCGAGACGGTTCTTGTTCACAATGTCGACGGACTCACGCTGATTGTGGATGCACCTTCAGACGTGCCGCAGGAAAGGTCCTAACCATGGAATTCCCGGTTTTCGACTCAATCGTCCCCTTGCTGCTGGCAGGGTTCGTGGTCTTTGTCCTTTATTATGCCATCTATATTTTCCGCGAATACGAACGTGGTGTCGTCTTTACGCTCGGCCGGTTCACGCGGGTCAGCGGACCGGGTTTCGTACTTCTGATCCCCTTCGTCCAGCAGGTGGTGCGCACCGACCTGCGCATGTTCGTGGAGGACGTGCCCAGCCAGGACGTCATCAGCCGGGACAACGTTTCGGTGAAGGTCAATGCGGTGATCTATTTCCGGATCGTCGATCCGCAGCGCGCCATCATCAATGTCGCCGACTTCAGTGCCGCGGTCAGCCAGTTGTCCCAGACGACCCTGCGCTCGGTCCTCGGCAAGCACGAACTGGACGAGATGCTGGCAGAGCGCGACAAGCTGAATGCCGATATCCAGGAAATCCTCGATCGCCAGACCGACGCCTGGGGTATCAAGGTGGCCAACGTGGAGATCAAGCATGTCGACATCGACGAAAGCATGGTCCGGGCGATCGCCAAACAGGCGGAAGCCGAACGTCTGCGGCGGGCCCGGGTGATCAACGCGGAAGGCGAGCAGCAGGCGGCAGCCAAGCTGGTCGAGGCCGGGGAGATGCTCTCCAGGCAGCCCAACGCCATGAAGCTGCGGTATTTCACGGCGCTCAGCGACATTGCAAACGACAGGACCAGCACGATCGTGTTTCCACTGCCGACCGACCTTCTGCCGGCAAGTGTCCGCAAACCGGAAGACAAGTCCGGGGCCTGACCTCAAGAGTACCGGCAGCTGGCAATGCCGCATTCATGGCCTAAGCGCCTTCACTCGCTGGACCAGCCCCAGTCCGGTTTTGCAGCCTCCTTTTCGATCAGGCGGAGCGCTTTTTCGAAGCGTTTGCCGTAACGCCGGAGGTCCAGCCTGTCTTCTCCGGAAACAGGCGATTGGGATCGGGCCGCCGTTGTGAGCTGCACCGGGTTCTTTTCTGCAGTGCCCGCCGGATTGTCGCCTGCCCGGCTTTGCGGAACGTTGGCGCCCGCGAGGATTGCGGCAGCCGCGAGTGTGGAAATGAGAGCGGTTCTGATCATAATATCCTCCAAGGCTGATTTCATTCGGCCCAATGCTCCAACCGGCGCCGGAACAGGCGCTGAAACAAGCTGTGCCATTGCCCCGAGGAACCGCAGAATGGCGACGAAAGTCACGAAATCGCCTCCGAAAACTTCCGAAATCTGACATGCAGAGCATCGGATCCTTCACATTTGATGCCGACATCGGAGAGTTGCGGGACAACTTCGGAAAGCCCGTGCGCCTGCGGGCGCAATCGCTGCAGGTCCTCTCCGTGCTGCTGTCCCGGCGCGGGGAAATGGTGTCGAAAAGCGAGCTGATGGAGGCGGTCTGGCCGGAAACGCATGTCACGGACGACAGCCTCGTCCAGTGCATTTCGGAAATACGGAAGGTCCTCGGACCGGCCAACAGCCGGCTGCTCAAGACCATTCCCAAAAAAGGCTACATGCTTGCCCCGGCAGAACTCCGCAGAGCCTCGCTTGAAGAGCGGCTCGGCATGCTTCCGGGGAAGCCCTGGGTCGCCGTGCTCACGCTGGCACTGGCTGTCCTGTTTCTCTGGGCAACCTGGTTTCTGAGCGAGCCCGTCTCACGCCAGGTGAAAACCGTCGCCGTTCTTCCCTTCGTCAACATGAGCGGCGACGGCGAACAGGATTATTTTTCAACGGGCCTGGCTGAAGATCTCCTGACCGACCTGTCGAAGATCAACGCGCTCACCGTGCTTTCCAGGTCCGCCACGTTCCATTCGCGCAGTCCCGAGGAAAGCGCCAAGGACATGGCGACAAGTCTCGGAGCAAGCCATCTGGTCGACGGCAGTGTCCGCAGGGAAGGTGACCGCCTCAGGATCAGCGTGCAGCTGGTGGATGCACAAACCGGCGCCAGCCTGTGGGCCGAACGCTATGACCGCGAGCTGGGCGACCTCTTTGCGATCCAGGACGACGTTCGCAGCCAGATCATCACGGCCCTCGCCGTCAGGCTTGTCCCCGGGGAAGCCGATCGCATCGCCTCCGGCAACACCGTCAAGGTTTCCGCCTACGATCTCCTGCTGAAGGGGCGCCACGAAGAGACCGCACTGACCCGCGAAGGGGTAACGCGCGCGATCTCCTTCTACAAGCAGGCCATCGCCGCCGATCCGGAGTACGGCGATGCCTATGCACGGCTGGCCAACATGTATGATTTCGCCGCGCGTTTCGGTTGGAACGATGCCGGTGTGATCGACCGCAAACTGGCGCTGACAACGGCGGAAACCGCCGTCCGGGTGGCCCCGCAAAATCCGTTTGCCCATTGGACGCTCGGCCGCATTCTGGCACGCCAGCAGGACGGAGATCCGGAAACGCTCTCCAGGGCCCTCGGCTCGGTCAGCCGGGCGATCGAACTCGACCCGAAGAATGCGGATGCCTATGCCTTCATCAGCCTGCTCCACATCGGCAGCGGTCGGCCGGCGGAGGCAAAGCGGACCATTGAAACGGCCTTCCGACTGAACCCGGAAGCCCCCTCCTGGTATGTCCAGAACCGGGGCATCATCTCCTTTATGGACGGCGACATGACCGCCGCGGTATCGGATTTCGAACGCGCGGCCGAGAAGAACCCGACGGCTTCCTTTACACGTTTGTGGCTGGCAGCCGCCTACGCGCAGGCAGACCGCGGCGAGGACGCGGAGTGGCAGCTGGAGGAAGCCGCCGCACTGGGGGCTCCCACCACCATTCGGGATGCGATTTCCACCAATCCCATCTTTCAGGACGCCGGTTACCGGTCGAAATACGAAGAGGGACTGCGGCGCGCCGGTCTTGCCGAATAGAAGCGGCCAGGGTGAAGCCTATGCGGCTGCCAGCGTCCGCAACCAGTCCAGCGGGGCTTTCGTCGTATCGACGGCTAGCCTTGACCTGTCCGGATGCTTGACGGCGAGGGCCATCAGGTGGTCGGGTCCAAGGCGATAGCGCTCGAAGTGCCAGGTTTCCGGGTCGTCCGCCAAACGGTCGTCGAAATGAATCCGAAGCGTTTCCAGGTCGAAGGAAAAGGCGCCGAGCGGCTGCGACAGGCCCTTGCCGATAGCCTTCACATAGGCTTCCTTCAAGGTCCAGAAGGTCAGAAACGTATCGATCTTGAGATCGTCCGGCGTGGCGGCGAGGGTTTCCTGTTCCCGTTCGGCAAAAACGCGCCTGGCCAGTTTCTCCGTCGGCGCATTGCGCTGCAGCCACTCGACATCAACGCCGATATCGTGGTGGGCGGTCAGAGCGACGGCTGCAAGGTCACGCGTATGGGATATGTTCACCCGGAAACGGGGACCACCGGGCGGAGATACCAGCTCCGGCTTGCCGTGGGCTTCGACCGAAAAACGCCAGTCCTGAGGCGCGCCGCCGATGCAATAGGTCAGCAGTCCCCGGCAGATCGCATGCGCGGCAACATAGACCTGGCGGTCGCGCTCGAAGTGAAACCGCTTCGAGCGCACCTGCTCTTCTTCACTCAGGAGCGTTTCCAGACCGGCCCAATCCGCTTCCTCGACCGCCTCCAGAGGCAGCCACCAGAGCGCGGCGCGCTCGGGTGTGATCAGGGCCGGGCCACCGGCGACCGGCCCCTCCGCCAGAAAGCCGCCTGAAGCCGGCATTTCGTCCACGCTCATTCGTATTCCTTGATCCTGCGACACGGCGCGGTTGCTTCACCGGGCCGGAATCAAGGTCTATCACAGGAGCTTGCCGGCGCAGAAGGGTTTCAGGCAGGAACACATTTGCCGAGGCGGCACGCCGGGTTGCCGGAGTGCCGCCTCTGCCGCCGTCAGACCGCCTGCCGCCAGTGGGGAGACGGCTGGCCGATCGGACGGCACACGTCCTGGAGCCACTCTCTTGCCTTGTCTGAACATTTGTCGCCGACCTGCTTTTCGACTTCGGCATGATAGGCGTCGAGCCAGGCGATCTCGGCAGTGCCGAGCCGGTCGCGCAAAAGAGGCGCTGTCTGGATCGGGATCCAGGTCAGGTTGGAGAATTCAAGGAACCCGTCTTCCGCCTCCCGGACCTCGAACAGGTTCTCCAGCCGGATGCCATAGCTGCCGGCCTGGTAGTAACCGGGCTCGATCGACAGCACCATGCCCGGCACCAGATCGACGGGATTGACCTGTTTGCCGATGCGCTGCGGCTGTTCGTGAACGGAGAGCCGGTGGCCGATGCCATGGCCCGTACCGTGGTCGTAGTCGAGGCCCAGATCCCAGAGCGGCCGGCGGCAGATGGCGTCGATCTGGTGTCCTTGTGTGCCCTTGGGAAACCGGAGGGTCGCAAGGGCATGAAGCGCCTGGAAGACGGCGGTATAGGCACGCGCATAACCGTCCGGCAGCGTGCCGAAGCTGTAGGATCTGGTCGCGTCGGTGGTACCGGTCTCATACTGGCCGCCGCTGTCCAGCAAATAGGGATGCGCGGGCAGGATAGGGGCGGAGACCTGCGGATCGGCGGCATAGTGGCACATGGCGGCATTGCCGCCCGCGCAGGATATCGTCCGGAAACTTTCACTCAGAAACCCCTGGCGCTCCCGGCGGAAAGACAGGATTTTTTCCTCCGCCTCGTATTCGCTTACCGGATTGCCCACTGCTGCGCGTTCGGGAACATGGGTCTCCAGCCAGGCGCCGAATTCGGCCCAGGCCACCGCATCCTCGATGTGGCAAGCCCTCAGGCCTTCCAGCTCGGTCCTGTTCTTCTGCGCCTTCTTGAGGGTGACGGGACTGAGCTTGTGAAGCGGTTCGGCCTTCGCCTGCTTGACCAGAAGCGTCACCGCCGCCGGCGAGAAATCCGGGTCGAGCAGCACCTTCGCGCCTTCGCCGGTCTTTTCCACCAGCACGTCCAGAAACGTCTCTTTCGGATGGACCTCGATCCAGTCCGGAAGCGTATCTTCCAGCCCGACCTCGAACTTCTGGCGGTTGACGAACCAGTGACCGGCACCGGATTTCTCCAGCACGAAGAAGGACTGCGGCATCGGGTTATAGGCAACGTCGCCGCCGCGTACGTTCAGAAGCCAGGCGATGTTGTCCGGCTGGGTGTCGACAAGAAGGTCCGCGCCTTCTTCCTGCATGGTTTCGAGCAGCCCGGCGCGCT
The DNA here is from genome assembly GCF_050301095.1 of Roseibium sp. GTDB lineage: Bacteria > Pseudomonadota > Alphaproteobacteria > Rhizobiales > Stappiaceae > Roseibium. The sequence continues at coordinate 25,529 of NZ_JBNKYW010000140.1, read as the reverse complement.
TGTCCGTCGCCGAGACGCCTGCAAACTGGAGCGGAAAAGCGCTGATTTCGCCGAACGGCTCGGCGGGCTGGTCCGTCCAGATCCTGTCGACCGGATTGCCCGTCAGGGGCTGCAGCGAGGCACCGGCCTCAGCGGCGGAATCCGCGTAGCGCCTGACCCAGTTCGGCGGCAGCAGCATGGCGTCATAACCGATGACCCAGCCGTTTTCAGCGGTTTCGGCCAGCCAGACTTCCGGCGGATGCTCAAAGATATGATCCCGGTCGATCAGATCCGCCGGGCACTGGTTCCGGGCCTGAACGGTGTAGCGGCCGTCGACAAAAAGGCGCACGAGGTCCCGCGTCACGATGGCAACGCCGGCGGAACCGGTGAAGCCGGTGACAAAGCCGAGACGCTCGTCATGGGGAGCGATATATTCGCCCTGATGGGCGTCGAAGCGCGGTACGATCAGGGCGTCCAGCTCCAGGGATTTCATCTCCCCGCGCAGGGCGGTCAGCCGGTTTTGAAGTATGGCGCGGCGGCTCTCAGGCATTCTCGATCTCTTCAGCATGGTGACAGGCGACCTGACCGCGCCTTTCGATATGGCGCAGTTCGGGTAGCTCGGTGGTGCATTTCGGGGTCTTGTGACGGCAGCGGACGTGGAAGGGGCAACCGGGCGGGATGTCGAGCGGCGACGGCAGCTCGCCTTCGAGATGGATCTTCCTGCCCTTGTCGTCCGGGTCGAGCGAAGGCGCTGCGCTGAGCAGCGCCTGCGAATAGGGATGGGAAGGCCTGGCGAACAGCGTCTCGCTGTCGCCCAGCTCCACGATGCGGCCCAAGTAAATGACCGCGACCCGGTTGGAAACATGGCGCACCAGACGCAGATCATGGGCGACGAAAAGGATGGTCAGGCCCAGCCGTTCCTGAAGGTCCAGGAGCAGGTTGACGATCTGCGCCTGAACGGAGACGTCCAGCGCGGAGACCAGCTCGTCGGCAATCAGCACCTCCGGCTCCACCGCCAGGGCCCTGGCAATCGCGATCCGCTGGCGCTGGCCGCCGGAAAACTCGTGCGGATATTTTTCCAGCGCATCCTGCGGCAACTGCACCAGATCCATAAGAGCGGCGAGGCGGCCCGGAACCTCCGCATCCTGGCACATCTCGTGAACCTTCAGCGCCTCCGTCAGAATCTGGCCGGTGGTCATGCGCGGATTGAGCGAGGAGTACGGGTCCTGGAACATCATCTGAACCCGCCGATTATAGGTCCGGTCCTTGCGTTCCCCCGCCGCAAAGACATCCTTGCCGTGAAAGAGCACACGGCCGCCACCCGGCTCATGCAGGCGCACGATGCAGCGGGCCAGGGTGGACTTGCCACAGCCGGATTCGCCGACGACGCCGAGGGTTTCGCCACGTTTCAGATCGAGGCTGACGCCGTTGAGGGCATTGACGTTGCGCACCGGCCTCCGGGCGAGCAGGTCGATGACCGTTCGTTTGCCGGCAAAGGAGAGGCTGACATCGCGGATTTCAAGCACCGTTTCGCTCATGCTGCGGCCCCTCCCTCTTTCCGGATGCGGTTGAAACAGGCGACCGCCCGCTCCGGGCCGGCGCCGGTGAGATCCGGACGTCCCGCCTCGCATTGATCGCTCTTTTGCGGGCAGCGCGCGGCAAAGGCGCAGCCGGCGGGCAGCGCCAGCAGGCTCGGCGGGGTTCCCGGGATGGAATAGAGCGGCGTACGCGGGGCTACGTCCTGCGGCACCGAGCGCATCAGTCCGACGGTGTAGGGATGCTGCGGATCGCGCAGGACCGGACGCACCGGCCCTTCTTCCACGATCCTGCCCGCGTACATCACCGCCACCTGGTCGCAGGTCTGCGCGACGACGCCGAGGTCGTGGGTGACGAGAATGACGCCCATGTCGAAGTCGCGGGCGAGCGACAGGATCAAGTCGAGGATCTGTGCCTGGATGGTCACGTCCAGCGCCGTCGTCGGCTCGTCCGCCAGAAGCAGCTTCGGCCTTGCGGCCAACGCAATCGCGATCATCACCCGCTGGCGCATGCCGCCCGAAAACTGGTGCGGATATTCAGTCAACCTGGAGCTTGCCGCCGGAATGCCGACGACATCGAGCATTTCGACCGCCCTTTTCCGGCGCTCGGAGGCCGAGAGATCCGTGTGCGCCTTCAGGGTTTCGTCGATCTGAAGGCCGACGGTCAGGAGCGGGTTGAGCGAGGTCATCGGCTCCTGAAAGATCATGGCGATCTCGCCGCCGCGGATGCGGCGCATCTTTGCTTCCGGTGTGGTCACCAGGTTCTCGCCGCGCCAGGTCACGGTTCCGGTGGTCGTTCCGTAGTGCCGGGAAAGGCCGAGGATCGAGCGCAATGTGACGCTCTTGCCCGAGCCGCTCTCGCCGACAAGTCCCAGAACCTCGCCCTTGTTAAGCCGGAAGCTGACATCCCGGACCGCCGGAATGGACGCCCTGCCCGAGCCGAAGGTGGTCGAGAGGCCGGAGACCTCCAGAAGAGGTGTCTTGATGCTTTTCAAGGTCATCCGCGCGGCCTCAACAAGTCTGCCAGCCCGTCCCCGATCAGCGAGAAGCCGAGCCCGGTCAGCACGATGGCGATGCCGGGCGTCAGGCTCAGCCACCAGGCGGTGGTGATGAAGTTGCGCCCTTCCGCGATCAGGACCCCCCATTCGGCCTGGGGCGGCTGCGCGCCGAGGCCGAGATACCCGAGCGAGGAGCCGAGCAGGATGGCAAGCGCCATGTCGGTCATCCAGTAGACGATGATCGGCGTGATGGCGTTGGGCAGCAGGTGACGGAAGATGATGCGCAGGTCCGAATAACCCATGACGATACCGGCCGAGGCATAGTCGTTGCCCATCTGAGAGATGACTTCCGCGCGCATCAGCCGGGCGTAATAGACCCAGTTCACCAGCGTGATCGCGATGTACATGTTGGTGAGACCGGGACCGAGGACGGCGACAATAGCGATCACCAGGACCAGGAATGGAAAGGTGATGATGGCATCGACCACCCGGCCGAAAATCATGTCGGCGATGCCGCGGTAGTAGCCGACCAGCGCGCCGACCACGACGCCGATGGAGAGCGCGAACACTGTCGCCAGGATCGCCATCTGCATGTTGACCGAATAGGCCCAGATGACCCGTGAGAGCGTGTCGCGCCCGAGCAGATCCGTACCGAAGGGATGCAACCAGCTCGGCGGCTGGCGCACGGCGACATAGTCGATCTGGTTCGGATCAAAGGGGGCGAAAAGGCCCGGGAAAAGCGCCAGCACCAGCGAGGCGCCGATAATGGCAACACCCGTCATGAAACCAGGCTTTTGCAACGCCTGTTTCAGGCGCCCCGGTTTCTTGAGCGGAGCGGCGGCCGGAGAAAGGGTGACGTCGCTCATGACAGGCGCATCCTCGGATCAAGCCAGCTCTGAAAAATGTCGGTCATCAGGAAGACCAGCGACACCAGCACGGCAAATGTCAGCGTGAGCCCCTGGATGAGCGGATAGTCGCGGGCGAAAATCGCTTCCAGCATCAGCCGGCCGACCCCGGGAACCGCGAAGACGGTCTCGGTTACCAGGGTGCCGCTCATCAGCTGGCCGATGGAAAGCCCCAGCAGCGTGACTGTGGAGATGAGGGCGTTTTTCAGAACGTGGCGACCGAGGATCAGCCGGGGCGGCAGGCCCTTGGCGCGGGCGAACTGGACATATTCGGCATCCAGAACCTCGATGATCGCCGCCCTCAGGTTCCGCATCAGGATGGCGGAGGTGTAAAGGGCGACCGTCACGGCGGGCAGGAACAGGTGATAGAGCCGTTCCAGGAAGGTCTCGCCGTAGCCGCCGACCGGAAAGAGCCTCAGCTGCGCGGCCAGGAAGGTCAGCAGGATCAGGCCGATGTAAAAGACCGGCATGGAAAGGCCGACCTGGAAAACCGCCCGGATCAGGTTGTCCTGCCACCTGCCCCGGTTGACCGCGGCCAGAAAAGCCAGCGGCCCGGCGATCAGGATCGACAGGGTGACCGCATAGACCGCCAGGAAGATGGTCGTCGGCAGCCGTGCGAGAACCACATCGAGAACCTCGGCGCGCATCAGGATCGAGCGTCCGAGATCGCCCTGAAGCGTGTTCGTCAGGAACAGCCAGAACTGGGTCCAGAGCGGAGCGGTGAGGCCGAGTTTTTCCCGGATCGCGGCAATGTCGGCGTCGGAGGCCTTGTCGCCCGCGATCGCGATTGCCGGATCGCCCGGCAACAGCCGGACCAGGAGGAAGATGATGATCATGACCAGCAGGAAGGTCGGGATCATCAGAACCAGACGGTTCAGGGTGTACTGCACACCAGCCATGTCAGTTGCCGCCACTTGCGTGAAAACGGCCGGGAGGCGAAGGGGCTCCCACGCAGCCCTTCACCCCCCGGTCCTGGGAGGAACCGTTAGCGGTCCAGGGAGACGTTCTCGAAGATGTTGTTTCCGAGTGGCGTCTGCAGGTAGCCGTTCACCTTTGCGGAGACGGCAACGGCAAAGGGCGTCTCATACATGAAGAGCAGCGGTGCCGCATCGGCATAGAGGTCCTGCATCTGGCGGTACTGATCGGCCCGCTTTTCGGGATCCATTTCCGACGAGGAGGCTTCGTAGAGCGCGTTGAACTCGGCATTGTTCCAACCCGTGCCGACGGATTTGCTTGTCGGATAATACCCGAGCCAGCCGGAGACCTGGCTCGGGTCGCTGACGTCATCCACCCAGCCATAGGTGTGGATGTCGAACTCGCCGGAGCGGTTCTTGGCGCCGCGTGTCGGGCCGTCCACCTGTTCGGCCACCAGATTGATGCCGAGCGGCGCCCACATCTGCTGAAGGGCTGCGAAGACGGTGGCATCGTCGGCGGAGCCGGCGAGCGTCGTCAGGGTAATTTCCGTGCCCGGCTTCAGTCCGGCTTCAGCCACCAGCGCCTTGGCTTTTTCAATGTCGTAGCCGTAGAGCGGGCTCATGTCGGCGGCGAGCCGCGTGGACGAGGACATCAGCGGCGAGGACATCGGCTTGCCGGCGCCCTGCAGGACCAACCCGATGAGGGCTTCCTTGTTGGTGGCATAGTTGACCGCCTGGCGCACACGCTTGTCGGCCAGCGGGTTCGGCGAACCGTCGGCACGCGTCGCGCGCGTGTTGATCGGCGAATAGATGATCCGTGTGGACGGGTAGAGGTTCATGTCGATTGCCGGGTCGGCATCGAGTTCGGCAACGCGCGAGAAGGGAATGAACTCGGCGACATCGACTTCTCCGGCGGTCAGCTTCAGGACACGGGTTGCGTCATCCGGAATGACCTGGAAATGCACCTTGTCGATGTAGGGCAGCGGCTTGCCGTCCTCGCCTTCCTTCCAGTAGTTCGGATTGGCGGAAAAGGTCATCGAGGCGCCCTGCTCGAAACCGCTCAGGTAAAACGGCCCGGAGCCGACACCCGGCCCGCCTGCAGCGAAAATAGCCGCCGATTTTTCCTGATCGTTCGCGCCCGGGGCGGCGTCAAACACCTTCTTGGACACAATGGCGGTGTTGAAGGTCGCCAGCATCGACAGGAGCGCCGGGTCCGGCTTTTCAAGCGTGAGCGTGACGTTGCGGCCCTCGCTCGTCACCGAGGAAATCGCAGACAGCAGTCCTGCCCAGGGCCCGAGATCGGGATTGCGGGCCCGGTCCAGCGAAAACACCACATCCTCGCCCGTCAGCGGGCTGCCGTCGGAAAACTTCAGACCGTCGCGCAGCACCAGCGAGACCGTCTTGCCGTCGGCGGACACCTCGTAGCTTTCCGCGAGCGCGCCGACGAGGTTTCCGCTGGCCGGGTCGGTTTCCAGAAGCGTGGAAAACAGGCTGCCGACCATCCAGATGTCCGGGTTGCGGTCCGCATAGATCGGATCGACGAGCTTGGAGCCGTCGTATCTGGCGAAATTCAGGGTTCCGCCACGCTCCACGGCATCCGCCGTTTGATAGGTGAATGCGGTCAGGGCCGTTGTTAGGGCCAGCCCGGCGGCAAGCGCTGCTGCCTTCATTGTGTGTCCTCCCAGATGCACATGTCTCGAGGCCCTGGAGATTATCCAAACCGGCATGGGCCGCAAGGCATTTTTTTAGTGAAATCTCGAATTGGATCCAATTTCGAAGCCGTCCCAAAATTCCAGATCCTTTATAATTTGTTGTTTTTACAGTATATTTTTGATACTTTATCTTTTTTGCTTCGCTAAAAAAAATTTTAGTATTGATAAACTTTTAAGTTCGCCCGAGGCTGGCAAAATGCGGAATCGGGCGATATAAAGAACGCCGGAGTGGAGGGCTGAATGACAACCAAAGGGACGACAGCAGTTTCGGAAAGCGATCAGGAGACGCCGAACTACGGCCCGGTGATCCGCCAGCGCCGCAAGTCGCTGGGGATGACCCTTGAGGAAGTGGCCAAGGCCACAAACCTGACCATCGGGTTTCTGTCCCAGGTGGAACGCGGCATCAGCTCGCCGTCACTGTCTTCCTTCCAGCGCATCGCCGGCGCTCTCCAGACCAGCCTGGAACAGCTGATCAAGGTGCCCGAGCCCTATTCGGAATATGTGTCGAAGGACGAGAGGCAGACCTATGTGCTCGGCAAGTCGAAACGGCTTTACGAGAAGCTTGGCCCAGGCTTTCCCGGCGCCCTGACCTACCCGTGCATCATCCATCGCCCGCCCGGCCATGTGTCGGAACACATGCAGCATGACGGCGAAGTGTTTTGCTATCTGCTCTCCGGCAGGCTGGAATATCACCTCGGCGACAAGGTCTTCATCATGACGGCCGGAGACTGCATCCACCACGACACGTCCAAGCCGCATTATTCCGTTGTCCTGGGGGACGAGGAAAGCGAAGAGCTCTGGGTCAGCTCGACACCGATCAAACATTCGGGTGCTTAGGGCGCCTCAGCACCTGACACCGGAAACCTCCGGAGCGACCGTTTTCGCACCGGAGGTTTTTCGTTCGCCGTACTGCGGACGGAACCGCTAAAGCGCGGAAACCGCAATCCGTATCTGCGGCTCCGGCACAGCCGCCCCGGCCACCCAGGCGGCCACGCGTCTGGCGCCGGAGAACGCGCCAAAAGCGCCAAGCTTCACCAGGTCCGCCTCTGAAGCACCCTGATCCACGACGGCCTGCAACAGTTTGTCGTCGATCTGATAGGAGGCCTTGGCGACAAGGATCGCTATGCGTGCCAGGTCCCGCTGCTTGCCGGAAAGCCCCTCCAGATCGGCTTCGACCCACGCGCGGGATGCCGGCGGGTGACCGCCATGCCACACCGCCAGACGGTTGCGGACATGCGCGATCGTCCCGGGATCAAGCACATCCGCTGCGTATCTGTCGACCACCTGGGCCCAACGAGACAGGCAATCGGCGATCCGGGGAGACGGGGATGCCCAATCAAGATCCCGTGGTTGCATCGCCGGAGGCAGAAGATCAATCGAGGCTCCGGGCTCCAGCCGTAATCCGGCCGATTCCCTCAATTCCGTTCCGAAGGCCCGCAACGATGCACCTCGGCCAAACGCGGGAACGGGTGATCCGTCCAGCAGGAAGTCGGAAATCTTGTTCGTGTAACTGAAGACAAGAACCGTTCCGATGGCCTCCGGCAGTTCCTCCTCGGCAAACAGAGGCCTCTTGAGACCGCTGTTTGACGCCTCGACCGCCGACCGCGCCCAATCCAGTTTGGCGCGAACGGCCGGGTCTGCAATACGTCCCTCTTGCCGCGTTCGAATGCCCGTCGCAACGTGTTCTTCCCTGGCGCCATGTGTGAGGCTGAGCAGCATGTCCTCGCAGTATGGGCACCGGTTTTCCTGGGACAGTGCCGCTCCCATGGCTATCTTCAGCCACGCCTCCATCCTGTCATCGACGAGGGCGGCTTCACGACCGCCCGACCAAAGACCCGCCATCAATTCAGGGCAGGACCCATGGCCGGTGATGGTGCCGTTCACGAAGAAGTCCCGCTCGGATTGCTCCAGCACCTGCGCCGCAAGTCCCGAAACATTCCTGGCGGAGATCGGAGTAAAGAACGGCCGCATCGTTACGCCCGACAGCTTGTCGAAGAGTGTATTGCGCATTTTCCTGGGTAACATGTCAGGCTCCTGAAGTTCGGGTTTCCTGACATCCAGATTGAAATTTGCCCGATTTGAAACAAGTACAAAAACTGTACTTGTCCAACTCTGTGGCCGTGCTTAGGCTGGATCCATGGCACCGAAATCCAACTATGGCCAGTTCTGTCCGGTTGCCCAGGCGGCGGAAGTTGTCGCCTCGAAATGGACGCCGCTCATCCTGCGTGAAATCATGTGCGGCAGCACGCGCTTCAACGACCTGCGTGCCGGCCTCTCGCTGATCTCGCCGACCCAGCTCACCAAGCGACTGCGGGAGCTGGAGTTTGCCGGCGTCATTCGTCACGAGACGACCGCCGGATCCGGGGCGAAGCGCTATGTACTGACCGAGGCAGGCGAGGAACTACGCCCGATCATCGAGGCTCTCGGCTTGTGGGGACACAAGAACCTGCGCCGCGAGCTGAGCGAAAGCGAACTCGATCCCGGCTATCTGATGTGGGACATACGCCGCTCCCTGGATCCGGCCAGCTTGCCCTTCGGCGGACGAACGCTGGTCCGCTTCGACTTTTCCGGTGTGCCTGCGGCCAAACGCCGGTGGTGGCTGCTGTTTGACGACGGTCAGGTCGACCTTTGCATCAAGCCGCCCGGAGGCGAGGAGGATCTGGTCGTTTCCGGACATGTCAGGGACTTCATCAATGTCTGGCTGGGTCACCTGCCCTTGAAGGACTGCCTTGCGAACGGGCGGATCCGGCGTGAAGGCCGGTCCGAACTCGTGGCCAGTTTCCCGGACTGGCTCGGCAAAAGCCGGGTTGCCGTTCTTGCAGGGGAAGGCGCCCGGACACGCTGAAACCCTTCTGATACACATCCGGTCCCACGTGGCGGCTCAGGCGATCCGCGCAGCGATGCTCTTGGTCTTGCAGTAGCTTTTCAGGCCTTCCAGCCCCTTTTCCCTGCCGAAGCCGGACTTCTTGTTGCCTCCGAACGGCACCTCGATGCCGCCGGCGAAATATTCGTTGATGTAGATCTGGCCGGCGTCGATGCGGCGGGCAAGCCTGTGGGCCCTTGCAAAATCCGAGGTGTAGATGCCGGCAACAAGGCCGTATTGACATTCGTTGGCGAGCGCCAGCGCATGCTCGGCATCCTCGGCCACCTGGACCGTCAGCACGGGACCGAAGATTTCCTCCCTTGCCAATTCGTCATCGGCGGCAACGCTGTCGACGATGGTCGGCTCGAAGAACCAGCCCTTGCCGGTCGCCGGATCCTGCGTGACGGAGCCGCCGGTGGCGATGGAAGCGCCGCGCGCCCTGGCACGGTCGAGAAATCCGGCGATCTTCGCCAGATGTTCCGCCGAATTTACCGGGCCGACGTCCGGGTTTTCCAGCCCGTGCCCCAGCTTCAGTGCCTTGGTCCGCCGCACCAGTTGCTCCACGAAATCCGCGTGAATGGAGCGTTCGATCACCAGACGCGACCCGGCAGAACAGATCTGCCCGGCGTTTTCGTAGATCGCGCCGAGAACCCCGTTAAGTGCCTGCTCCCTGTCGCAATCGCTGAGCACCACTACCGGCGACTTGCCGCCGAGCTCCAGAACGACCCTTGTGACTTCTTCCGCCGCCGCCTTCATCACCGCTTTCCCAGTCTGGACAGACCCGGTGAAGGTGATGTGGTCGACCCCCGCATGACTCGTCAGGGGCGCGCCGGTTTCAATGCCGGTTCCGGTGACGACATTCAGAACGCCGTCCGGCAGACCCGCATCGCTCAGAAGCTTTGCCAGGAGCAGGGCCGTGAACGGCGTCTGTTCCGCCGGCTTGGCAACCACAGTGCAGCCGGCAGCCAGCGCCGGGGCGAAGCCGCGGGCGGCCGTCGAGATGGGGAAGTTCCACGGGATGATATGCGCGGTCACCCCGACCGGTTCATGGATGGAATAGCCGATATGATCGGGTCCGAGCGGGAAGCTGTCGCCCTGCAGCTTGTCGCAGGCACCGGCGTAATACTCAAAGGCCCGCGCCGCCCCGCGCACGTCGCCCATGGCCTCCTGCAGCGGCTTGCCGCTGTCGAGGGTTTCTGTGACGGCAAGAAGATCGAGGTTTTCCAGGATCAACGCGGCGGCCTTTTGCAGGATACGCCCGCGCTCGGCCGGGCCGGTGTCGCGCCAGACCGTTTCGAAGGCCCTTCGGGAGGAGCGGACGGCCTGGTCGACATCTTCCCTGGTGCCCGCCGTGAAACCGGAAAAAGCCTCGCCCCTGCCCGGGTCGAAACTTTCCATGGTCCGGTTGTGGGACGGCCGGATGAAGGTCCCGTCGATGAAGTGACCTTTCGGCAGAGCCTCCAGGGTTCCCGTGCTTGTGTATTCGGCGATGAGGTCGCGTGCCGTCTGCATGTCAGCCTTCCAGGGAACTGATCTTGTAGCTGGATTTCGCCAGCCATTCCGGATGGACCTCCACGCCCCAGCCGGGAGCGTCGGTGACGGTGGCATGGCCGTCGACGATCTCGTAGGGCGAGGACGTGAAGAGGCCGTATTGCCAGGGGTAGTAGTCCGCCTCCTCGATGGAGAACTCCAGATATTTGCCGGGGTTCGGAATGGCGCGCAGAAGATGCATGGTGAACAGCGTCACCATCGACAGATTGGCGGCATGCGGCGTGCAGGGGATGCCGGCTTCATGCGCCATCCGCGCCACCTTCATGGTGCGCACCATGCCGCCGAGATAGCAGATATCCGGCTGGATCACGTCTACGATGCGGCCGTCGATCATGCGCTGCCAGTCGACCAGCGAGCAGTCCTGCTCGCCGCCGGTCACGTCGATCTCCAGCGCGTCCGTCACCTGCTTGGTCTGGTCGTAGTGCCAGTAGGGGCACGGTTCCTCGTAGTGGGAAATACCGTGATCCTGCAGGAATTTCCCAACCTCGATGGCCTTGGCCGGAGAGTAGCAGGAATTGGCATCGACAAGCAGCGCCGTGCCGTCGTCGAAGGCGCGGCGCATGGTCGGCACGATTTCTTCCGTGCGGCCCGGCCACTCGTCCCGGTCGCGGCCGCACTCGGAGCCGATACGGAACTTGAAGGCGTCGAAGCCGTAAAGGTCCTGCTGCCGCTTCAGGCGGTCCGCCTCGTCTGCCGGCGTGATGTCCCGCTTCATGGAGGATCCGTAGGCCCGGACCCTGCCCGGCGTGCCGCCGAGAAGTTCGCAGACCGGCTTGCCTTCCAGCTTGCCGCGCAGGTCGAAGAGAGCGGTGTCGAGCCCGCCCATGGCCCGGCGCAGATAGGCCCCCGGAAACTTGTGCTCGCGGTCAGGAATGATGTCCATCAAATGCGCCACATCGTACGCATCCTGCCCCAGCGCATAGGGTGCGACCTGCCGGTGCACCACCTCAGCGGTGATATCAGCGCAATAGGGCGCGACCTGTCCCCACCCGTTTGCCCCGCTGTCGGCGGTCACCCGGACGAAACACACGAATTCGTTTGTAAATGTTTCTATTGATTGTATTTTCATGTCTGCATCCAATCCCTGCAGGGGGCGTTTCCGGAGAGTCGGCCAGCGGCTTTCGGGACGAACCTACTTGGAATTGGCCTTGATAGAAGGTCCGTTTTGCGCAAACTCTCATACCAATTGGGAGGCGTCATGAAACGGCATGCAGGCGCGGTGCTGTCATCCATCACGATCGACAAGACCGCTGAAAAGAAAATTTCCATCCAGCTCTACATGGCCTTGCGGGACCTGTTGCTGACCGGAGCCCTCGCGCCAGGTGCGCGGCTGCCGGCGACCCGCACGCTCGCGCGGGAAATCGGCGTTTCGCGGACCACGGTAATCGATGCGGTCGACCGGCTGATCTCGGAAGGCCTTCTGGAAGCCCGCGTCGGCGCGGGAACATTCGTCAGCGAGGCGCTGAACGCCCGGCTGGCCACGAAACCCGCGACGAATGAAAGCAACACCGTGAAAATGGTGCCGCGGCTATCACATGCCTCGCGCCATGCAATTCCGGATTTCGCTCCGCGCTCCCGCCTGCCGCACAAGTCGCAGGCCTTCGCCACCGCCCTGCCAGCCCTCGATGCCTTTCCGATGGCGCAATGGGCAAAACTGTCGGCGCGCCACTGGCGCAAGGACCGGGACCTGATCACCGGATACGGCGAAGCCTTCGGCTACATGCCGCTGCGCCGGGCGATCGCGCGCCAGCTCAATGCCTCGCGCGGCATCAAATGCGCGCCGGAGCAGATCTTCATCACCAACGGCGCCCAGCGCGCCTTTTCCCTGGTCGGCGGACTGCTGGTGAACCCGGGGGAACCGGTCTGGTTTGAAAATCCCGGAGCCATCGGCGCCCGCAATGCCTTTATCGCCATCGGCGCCAACCCGGTTCCGGTCGACGTGGACGCGGAAGGTCTGCGCGTGGAGGACGGACTTGAAAAAGCTCCGCATTTCCGCCTCGCCTTCGTCACTCCCTCTCACCAGCAGCCGCTCGGCCACGTAATGAGCCTGTCGCGGCGCCTGGCCCTGCTGAAAGCCGCCAATGACGCCGACGCCATCATCGTGGAAGACGACTACGACGGCGAATTCTACTATGGCGACCGGCCGCAACCGACGCTGAAAAGCATCGATACCCATGACCGCGTCATTTATGTCGGCACCTTTTCCAAATCGCTGTTTCCGGCGCTGAGGCTTGGCTTCGTCCTTGTCCCGGAGGGACTGGTGGAGAGTTTCGAGCGGGTGTGCCAGACCTGGCTCAGCGGCGTTCCGACGGTCACCCAGGCCATCGTCGCCGAGTTCATGGACGAGGGCATGTTCGCAACGCATATCCGCACCATGCGCCACCTCTACAAGGAGCGCTACGACACGCTGCTGGCGGAAGCGGAAAGCCTTGCGGGTCAGATCAACCTGCAGCCGACCAGCAGCGGATTTCATGCGGTCGGGCTGCTGGCTCCCTCGCTGGACGAAAACCGCCTCGTGCGGAAGGCTGCCGAGAAGGAAGTCACGGTGGCTCCGCTGTCCCGCTACACGCTGTCCCCGATTGGGCAGCGCGGGATCGTGTTCGGCTTCGGTTGCGCCGCACCTGAGGAGATCCGCAGGGGCATCCAGGTGTTGAAATCGGTCCTCCCGAAGTGCTGCACCAGCTAGGGTCAGGACCTGTCGACAGATTTCGGCCCCGAGAATGCCCTCCCGGAATTGGACTGCTAAATTATCTGCAATGGATATATTTGACAGGCCAATTCAATCCTAGGCTCCCAATCCTGAATTGCTGCGTGTATTCAGGGAGGAAGTCATGCATTTCAAAACAACACTTACAGGCCTCTTGGCCGCGACCATGCTCGCCGGCGCCGGCTCCGCACAAGCGGAAACCCTGCGCCTCCTGACCTGGGGCTCCTATGCTCCGGATGAATTGATCCAGAAATTTGAAGCGGAATACCCGGACATCGACGTCGAAGTCACTTTCTCGAACAACGAGGAAATGATCGCCAAGCTGCGGGCGACCGGCGGCGCCGGTTTCGATCTTGCGCAACCGAGCCACGACCGCATCTATGCGGCCCAGCTGGAATATGACATCTACAAGCCGCTCGATCTTTCCAAGGTGGACACCAGTGTCATGGAAGGCTCGCTCCTGGAGGGGGTGAAGGCAAACACCACCATCGAGGGCGAGGTCTATGCGGTTCCCCATCTGTGGGGCACTTCCGGCCTGATGGCCGACAAGACCAAGGCCCCTGATTTCAAGAGCTGGGCAGACCTGTGCGATCCCAAATACAAGGGCAAGACATCGATGCGCCTGAAGCGCACGATCCTGCTCGGCACCGCCTTCTCCATGGGTGAAGACCCGTTCGCGGCCTATTCCGACCTCGAAAAATACCAGGGCATCCTGGACAAGGTCGCCGACAAGCTGATCACCTGCAAGGACAACATCAAGGCCTACTGGAAGGGTGGCGACGATCTGTCCGCCATGATGCTCTCCGGGGAAATCGTTGCGTCCGAGACCTGGGATTCCACGGCCTACAAGCTCTACGACCAGAACAAGAACATCGTCTTCGTGCCGCCGGAAACAGGTGCGCTTGCATGGATCGACACCTTCGCCCTGCCGCGCAAGGGCAAGGCGGATGACGCCGCCTACAAGTGGATCAACTTCGTGCTGCGGCCGGAGAACGTCACCGTCATGTCCGGCAACACCGGTGCGATCGCCGCTGTGAAAGGTGGCCTGGATCTTCTGCCGGAAGACAAGAAGGCAGCCGTCAACGCGGCCTTCACGCCGGCCGATATCGACAATCTGAAGTTCTTTGCCAACATTCCTCCGGGCGTGGAGGACATGGAAGGCAAGACCCTTGAGAAAATCAAGGCGGCCACAGGCGGCTAAGTTCGGCAGAAGATCTGCCGGATCGGCACTGCCGGGACCCGCTGGTCCCGGCAGTCAGCCATCCAAACAGTCTCACCATCAACTCCTGATCGGGGGATGCCGCGGACAACCGGCGTCCCCAATTCTCTGACCTTTGCAGTTGGCGCTCCTTCATGACAGATACCCCGGCCTACGATCTCGAATGCCTCGACATTGCCAAGAACTTCGGTCCCGTCCGTGCCGTGAAAGGCGTCTCATTCAACATTCCGAGCGGCTCTTTCTTTTCCATTCTCGGGCCATCCGGCTGCGGCAAGACCACCTTGATGCGCATGATCGCCGGCTTTGAGGACCCCTCCGCCGGAGACATCCGGATCAAGGGCAAGTCGGTGCTCGGCACGCCGCCCAACCGGCGCAACGTCAAGATGGTGTTCCAGCATCTTGCCCTGTTTCCGATGATGAACGTTTACGAGAACATCGCCTACGGCCTCAGGTGCGCGGGCGTCGGGAACGCCGACATCAAGCGCAAGGTGCAGGACGTGCTGGAACGTATTGCCCTGCCCGACGTCGCCGAGCGCGAGATCCATCAGCTCTCGGGCGGCCAGAAACAGCGCATCGCGATTGCCCGCTGCATGGTGCTCGATCCGGACGTGCTGCTGCTCGACGAGCCGCTCGGCGCGCTCGACCTGAAACTGCGCGAGGCGATGAAAATCGAACTGAAACTTCTTCAGCACCAGTTCAACACCACCTTCGTCTATATCACCCACGACCAGTCCGAAGCCCTGGTCATGTCCGACCATGTCGCCATCATGAACCAGGGCATCTTCGAGCAGATCGGCACGCCGCAGGAGCTTTATCACCAGCCCAGCACGGCCTTCGTCGCCGGTTTCGTCGGCGACAGCAACCGCTGGACCGGAATTGTCAGGTCCGCGGACGGCACCGGCGGCAAGGTCGAGACGGACCAGGGCCTGCCGATGACCTTCAACGCCGCGGACGGTCAGGCCGTTCCGGAAGGCGCCAAGGTCGAAATCTTCGTCCGTCCCGAATTCATCAGAACGGTCCGCGTGTCGGAAGCAGACCAATCCCGGACCGACGGCGACAACCAGATGGACGGCGTGATCGACAGCCTGCTGTTCAACGGCGCCAACAGCCGCGTGCTCGTGCGCACCGGCAGCGGCGAACTTGTGGAATCCGACGTGACGCTGACCGGCGACAACGACCTGAGGCCCGGTGAAGCCGTCCGGCTGATGTGGTCTGCCCGGCAGGCCATGTGCTTTACCCGCCGGGAGGGTGCGTGATGCAGACCAAGGACATCAGGCGCCTGTCGCTGATCCTGCTGTTCGCGCCTTTCGCGCTCTGGATCCTGCTTCTGATCATCCTGCCGCATATCGGCATGGTGATGCTGTCGTTCCGGGAGAAGGTCGCGCCACGCGTCTATGAGTACAGTTTTGCGAACTATCTGGAATTCGTGAACGAGCCGATCTACTGGAACACGTTGCTCAGAACCGGTTCCATGTCGCTGCTGGTGACGGCCCTCGCGCTCCTGATCGGTTTTCCGATCGCCTATTACATTGCCAAGGTGGCGGGCCCAAGGTCCCGTGGCGGGCTGTTCCTGCTCTGCCTCATCCCGCTCTGGGTCAGCGATCTGATCCGCTCCTTCGGGTGGATCCTGCTGCTTCGGGAGACCGGCGTCATTTCCAGCTTCCTGATGTGGACCGGATTGACCGGCCAGCCGATCGAGATGCTCTACAACGATGTCGCGGTGATCATCGGCCTCGTCTACACCGTCATCCTCTTCATGATCGTTCCGCTGGTCTCCACCCTCGACGGCATGGACGATTCCATGATCGAGGCAGGCTACAATCTCGGCGGAAGCGGTTTCACCGTGCTGCGCCGGATCATCATCCCCTATGCCATGCCCGGCATCGTCGCCGGCTGCATTGTCACCTTCATGCTGACGGCGGGCGCCTATCTGACGCCGGTTCTGCTCGGCGGCAAGAATTCCAGCTGGTTCACCGAGCAGATCTACAACCAATTCATCACCCGCTTCAACTGGGAAGGGGGCGCGGCCTTCGGCATGCTGCTACTGCTGTTCACCTCGCTCGTCATCTGGCTCGGCCTGAAACTCTCCGGCCAGACGCTCGCCAACACCGTTGCCAAGAGCTGAGGAGAGACGATCATGCTTGCATCAAAGAAGACCTCGCCGTTCCTCTTCGGCTACCGGCTTTATGTCGCCGCCTTCTTCATCTTTCTGGCGGCGCCGCTGATTTCCGCCGGCGCGTTTGCCTTCAACGACAGCCTGTTTCCGGCGCTGCCGTGGCAGGGCTTCACGCTCGACTGGTTCTTCAGCGACACGGAGCCCAAGCTCGGCATGTTCCACGACCGACGGCTGTTGCAGGGGCTCTACTATTCCTTCGTCATCGCCATCTTCGTGTCCCTGCTGTCGGTTTTTGTCGGCACGACCAACGCCTTCCTCTTCATCCGCGGCGAATTTCCGGCAAAAAACTTCTTCTACATCCTGATGGTGATCCCTCTGGTCATTCCGGGCGTGATCCTCGGTATCTCCATCCTGGTGCTGGCCAGCGACACGGCGAACTATCTGGAGAACCGCTTCGACCTGGAGCTGGAAACCCTGCGGCCGGGACTCGCGCTGGTGGTGCTGGGCCAGTTCTCCTTCATCGCAACCATCACCTCTCTGGTGATCACGGCGCGCTTGAAGAAGTTCGACGCCACCATGGAGGAGGCCGCCTTCAATCTCGGCGCCAGCCGGGCCCGGGTCCTGCGTACGGTCACCCTGCCCTTCCTGCGGCCGGCGATGATTGCCGCCGGGATCGTCGCGTTTCTGGTTTCGTTCGAAAACTTCAACACGACACTGTTCCTGGTCGGGTCCGAGGCACCACTGACCATCACCATGTACGACCGCATGGCCAAGGTCGGCTCGACGCCCGTGCTCAACGCCGTCTCCTTCATCCTGATGGTCGGGTCCGGACTGCTGGCCCTGCTGTCGATCCTGATCCAGCGCGACAAGTCCTCCCGGTAGGTGCAATGATGCCGGAATTCGATTTCGTTATCGTCGGCGCAGGCTCCGCCGGTGCGGTGCTTGCCGACCGGTTGTCCGAAAGCGGCCGGTATTCCGTCTGCGTTCTGGAGGCCGGCGGCTCGGATCTGAATTTCTGGATCTGGATGCCGATCGGCTACGGCAAGGCCTTCTACAACCGCCGCATCAACTGGATGTACCAGACGGAACCGGACCCCGGCCTCAACGGCCGCACCGGCTACTGGCCGCGCGGCAAGGTTCTGGGAGGCTCCAGCTCGATCAACGCGATGGTCTATATCCGCGGCCAGCACGCGGACTTCGAGGACTGGAAGGCGATGGGCAATCCCGGCTGGGGCTGGGATGACGTGCTGCCCTTGTTCAAGCGCTCGGAAAGCAACTGCAACGGGGCCGATGCCTGGCGCGGCGGGGACGGTCCGCTCTACGTGTCTTCCATGGAGAGCGACGTCCACCCCCTATGCAAAACCTTCCTGACCGCCTGTGAAGAAGCCGGTTTCCGGCGCAATCCGGATTTCAACGGCGCTTCCCAGGAAGGCGTCGGCCTTTATCAGATCACCGCGAAGAACGGTTTGCGCATGTCCACGGCAAGGGCCTATCTGTCGCGCGCCAGGAAGCGTGGCAACGTCAGCGTTCTGACCAATGCTCATGTCACGAAGGTCTTGATGGAGGGAAACCGGGCCACGGGCGTTGCCTTCCGCCGGGGCGGCACGGACCAGACAGTGACTGCGCGCCGGGAGGTGATCCTGAGCGCCGGCGCGGTCAACTCGCCCCAGATCCTGATGCTGTCGGGCATCGGCAACGGGGCGGAGCTCCAGGCAAAGGGCATTGAGACCGTCGTTGACCTTCCGGCGGTCGGCCGGAACCTTCAGGATCACCTTGGTCTCGATTATCTCTACCGCTCGCGCGTGCCGACGCTGAACCAGCAGCTTTATCCCTGGTGGGGGAAGCTGCTCCAGGGCATCCGCTACGTGCTGACCCGCAAGGGGCCGCTATCGCTCAGCGTCAACCAGGCGGGTGGCTTCGTGAAGACCCGGCCGGATTGCGAGCGGCCGAACATGCAGCTCTATTTCTCACCGGTCAGCTACACCAAGGCACCGAAGGGCAAGCGGCCGCTGATGAACCCCGACCCCTTTCCCGGTTTCCTGCTCGGCATGCAGCCGACCCGTCCGACAAGCCGGGGCCAAGTCCGCCTGCGCTCGAACGACCCGTTCGACACGCCCGAAATCCATCCGAATTCACTCAGCACAGACAAGGATTGCCGGGAGATGATCGAGGGCAGCCGGCTATTGCGCAGGATCGCCGGGAGCCCCGCCCTGCAGACGGTGATCGATGAGGAAATCCTGCCGGGGCCGGGGGTCGAGAGCGACGAGGACATGCTGGCGGACGTCCGCAAGCGCTGTTCGACCGTGTTTCACCCGGTCAGCACCTGCCGGATGGGACCGGCGCCGGAAGGAAATGTCGTCGACGCCCACCTGAAAGTCTATGGCACCGAGCGCCTTCGCGTGGTAGACGCTTCCATCTTTCCTACGGTAACGTCCGGCAATACCAACGCGCCCGCAATCATGGTGGGTGAAAAGGGTGCCGACCTGATCCTGAACGATGTCTGAACCGAGAGCGTAATACTGCCGGATGCGTACGGATCTCTTTACGAAAACTTTTAAAACAAGGCCTTACTGGGCGGATATCGCCCCCGAGGTCCCGCTGCCGGCGACCGATCTTCCGGATGAGGTCGACGTACTGATCGTCGGTGCGGGCTATACGGGTCTCAATGCGGCCCTCCCGGCCGTGCGCGAAGGGCTCGGCACGCTGGTCGTTGATGCGGAACACCCCGGATGGGGCTGCAGCCTGCGCAACGGCGGACAGCTTTCGACCAGCATCAAGCCCTCGTTTGCAACGCTCAAGAGCCGGTACGGCGAGGAAATCGCCACCAACCTGTGCCGGGAAGCACAAGCCTCGCTCGACTACATGCACGCGCTTTCCAAGGTGGACGGCATCGACATGGGCCTGCGCGAAGTCGGCCGGTTTCACGGGGCACACAAGCCGCATCTCTACGACAAGCTGGCGAAGGACTGCGACGCCGGTCATCCGGTCTGGAAGACCGGCGCCTATATGGTTCCGAAGGCGGAGATGCCGGCAGAACTCGGAACGGAAGCCTATCACGGCGGCATCGTCTACCCCCGCCACTGCAGCATCGATGTTTCCAGGTACCACCCGTCCCTGCTCAGGATGGCCCTGAGACTGGGGGCCATGGTCAAGGAAAACTGCCGCGTCGTTTCCATCGAGCGGCAAGGGGCGGGCTTCAAGGTCAGGACAAGCCACGGCCCTGTGAAAGCCGGCAAGGTCATCCTGGCGACCAACGGCTACACCGGCCCGGTTTCGCCCTGGCATCAGCGTCGGATCATCCCGATCGGCTCTTATGTGATTGCAACGGAAGAAGTTCCCGAGCAGCTCATCGACCGGCTTTTTCCGACCGACCGGGTTCTCTCCGACACGCGCAAGCTGGTCTATTACTACCGCCTGTCGCCCGACCGGAAACGTGTGCTCTTCGGCGGCCGCGTGTCGCTCAACGAGACGGACCCGCGCAACAGCGCGGCACAGCTGCATCAGGACATGTGCGCGCTCTTTCCCGAACTCTCCGGGGTCCGGATTTCCCATGCCTGGATGGGCTTCGTCGGCTACACCTTCGACACGCTCGCCCACTGCGGCGAGGACGACGGTCTTTATTTCGCCGGCGGCTATTGCGGCTCCGGCGTCGGCATGGCGAGTTATCTGGGTATGCGCATCGGCCGCAAGGTCGCGGGCCTTGAAAAGTCTCCCTCGACCTTCGAGCGCATTCCGTTCCGCTCCCGTCCGCTTTACAAGGGCGACCCCTGGTTCCTGGCCCCCTCCGTCATGGTGTACCGGATGCGGGACCGGGTCGGGATCTAGGCGTAACCCAGCAGAAGGGGCCTCCCTGCACGCCTCATCCTGAGGAAGGCCAAAGGCCTGTCTCGAAGGATGAGGGCGTAGGTGGAAGGCTCTTCTTAATTCGCGACCGGCCAGGTCTTCACGTAGTCGGAAATTCCGTATTTGGCCAGAACCGCCGCGTAGTCTTCCGACGACTTGAATTCGGCAAGCTTGCCGTTGAAGCTTACGATATCGCCTTCGGAGAATTTTTCGTCGGCCAGCGCAATGCCGATCGGCACTTCTCCAACCGCCAGGGGCAGCAGCTCGACCTCATCCCGCAGCTCGCTCTGATCCAGCTGGGAGAGATAGGCGATCGAGGAGATGATTGCCGCGTCGAGCCGGCCCGCAATCACCTTCTTGATGTTGTTGACGTCATCATTGGCCGGTTCGACGGAAACGCCCGCAGCTTCCAGACCCGGATAGGCGAAGCCGCGGCGGCCGCCGATCCGCTTGTCTTTCAATTCCGCCAGCGCCATGAAGTTGAACGCCGCCCCCTTCTTCACCGCCAGAATGTTGTATTCGGTCAGGATAGGATCGCTGTAGAGCGCCTGCGTGGCCCGGTTTTCGGTGCGCAGAACACCGACGGCACCATCGATCTCGCCGCTGTGGACGGAGCTGTAGAGGCGGGCGAAGGGCAGCGGAGAGGCCTTGGCCTCAAAGCCCATATCCTTCAGGAGCGACATGCTGACATCTCCCAGAACCCCCGAGGGAAGATCTCCCGCGCCGACGGCCGCAAAGGGCAGGCTGTCGCCCGTGCCCAGCGTGATGGTCTCCGCGATCGCTGCCTGAGACACCAGGGACAGGGCGAACGCAAGTGCAAAGCATTTTCTTTTCATCAATGGCCTCTTGAAGATCTGTACCGTGATTACCTCGAGACAGGGTAACGAACTTCAAATAATTCAACCAATCTTGATTACATTCTTCACTTTCAAATCAATCCATAAAATCAGTTAATCTTTTAGTAATGCTTTTACCCTCGGGAATCCATTCGTTTTCTTGATGACTATATTGTCCTTGTTACTTCTGACCGTTCGATTTCCCAAGGTGCGAACCCAAGTCGCAAGGCGAGGCGATTGGCTGGAAGAAGCAAAAAATCAAGGGATCATTTTCTTGGATTTCCGAAAGGATCTCTTTCAACTTCACAGATGGTTCCCCCGGCCGGGGGGCGGCATAGTCTGAGGCAACTTCGAAAGAGAAACAGAAAGGTTGCCCGTGTCCAACACCACCGACCGCCAGACCTATTACGCCCCCAAGGGGGGACACCCGGGCCAGGAAACGCTTTTGACCGACCGTGCGATGTTCACTGACGCCTACGCGGTGATCCCGCGCGGCACCATGCGGGATATCGTGACCAGCGCCCTTCCCTTCTGGACCGGCACGCGCGTCTGGGTGCTGTCCCGGCCGCTGTCAGGCTTCGCGGAAACCTTTTCGCAGTACATCGTCGAGGTTGCCCCCGAGGGCGGCTCGGACCGGCCGGAAACCGACCCGATGGCCGAAGGCGTGATCTTCGTGGTCGAGGGTGAGGCGGTGCTGACCGCCGAAGGCAAGACCTACGACCTGCGGGCCGGCAGCTATGCCTTCCTGCCGCCGCGGACCGACTGGACCATCAGGAACGTTTCCTCCGAAGACGTCCGTTTCCACTGGGTGCGCAAGGCCTATGAAGCCGTCGACGGCCTCGACTGGCCGGAGCTGTTCGTCACCCATGAAAGCGAGATCGCCCCGGCCGCCATGCCCGGCACCGACGGCAAATGGGCGACCACCCGCTTCGTCGACCCGTCGGACCTGCGCCACGACATGCATGTCAACATCGTGACCTTCCAGCCGGGCGCCGTCATTCCCTTTGCCGAAACCCATGTCATGGAACACGGGCTCTACGTGCTGCAGGGCAAGGCCGTCTACCGGCTGAACCAGGACTGGGTCGAGGTGGAAGCCGGAGACTACATGTGGCTGAGAGCCTTCTGCCCGCAGGCCTGCTACGCCGGCGGTCCCGGACCGTTCCGCTACCTGCTCTACAAGGACGTCAACCGTCACATGAAGCTACACGCCGCTTCCGGGTTCACCGCAGGCGCTCAGGGCTCCTTCAAGGCCGCGGCGGAATAGTCGCGATTGCCCTCTCCGTCCTCCTCGCCTCATCCCGAGGAGGGACTTCAGGTCTGCCTCGAAAGACGGGGGGAATACTCAAGAGCAAGCGGCCCATACTTCGAGACAGCGCAAACGCGCTTCCTCAGGATGAGGTTGGAATTTGGGGCGGGTTTTCGCCACCCAATGCGGAGGTGAGTGCGGCAGCAGCTTTCCGTACCGCCTCCGCCAGATCCCCGACCATGTCCGGAGAAACACGGCTCGTCGGGCCGGAAACCGACAGGCCGGCCACCGCCTCGCCGTAGTTGTTGAAGACGGGAGCTGCGATGCAGCGCATGCCGAGGTTCTTTTCCTCGCCATCGATGGAATAGCCGCGCTCCCGGGTCTTGGCGAGGTTCTCTTTCAGGAGATCCGCGTCGCACAGGGTGTATTCGGTAAACCGTTCGCGCGCGTTCTGCGCCAGGATGCGCTCGCACTGGGCCGGCTCCATGAAGGCAAGCAGGGCCTTGCCGATTCCGGATGCATGCAGCGGCGACAGGGTTCCGGGCGGAAAGAAGGCGCGGATATTCGCATGGGTCTCTATCTGGCTGACGAAGAGCACCTGATCGCCCTGCGCAACGCCGAGGTTTGCGGTTTCGCCGGTATCTTCCATCAGCTTTCTGAGGATCGGACGTGCCCGCTCCACCAGGCTCGTGCGCCTTAAGAACCGCGCCCCGATGATGAAGGCGCCGGGGCCGATGTGCCAGAGCTGCTGCCCCTGGTCGAACTCCACAAGCCCGCGCGTTTCGAGGGTAAAGAGGATCCGGTAGAGTGTTGCCGTGCTTTCGCCGAGCTGGTCCGACAGGGCTGAGAGCGACACCCCCGACTGGGTGCTCAGGTGCTCGAACACCGCCATCGCCCGGTCGAGCGACTTGATGGTGTTCTGTTCGCTCTTGTCATCCCAGGCCCGCGGCCTTCCGCGTGCCCGGCGAGCTCCCGACGGGTCGGTTTTCGTCTCTGCCATGAAACAAACTTTCGTTTTTGAAAAACGTGTTCATCATATGAAAAATTCAACTTATTGACAATACTTATCTTTTTAGCTCGTTGCGTTTTTGAAAAATTATTTTAAAAAAATTGCAGACTCCCGGACACCCTCGCTACACTTTTAAAAAATGCGAGAGGAAACGGCCATGAGCTTTCAAAACCCTGTTTTCATTCCAGGTCCGACCAATATGCCCGAGTCGCTCCGCAAGGCCTGCGACATGCCGACCCTGGACCACCGCTCCCCGTTGTTCGGACAGATCCTTCAGCCCGCGCTGGCGGGTGTCAAAAAAGTCCTGAAAACGGAAAACGCGGAAGTCTTCATCTTCCCGTCCACCGGCACGGGCGGCTGGGAAACCGTTCTGACCAACACGTTGAGCCCGGGAGACAAGATCCTGGCCGCGCGCAACGGCATGTTTTCCCACCGCTGGATCGACATGTGCCAACGCCACGGCCTGAAGGTCGAAGTCGTCGAGGCCGAGTGGGGCACGGGTCTTCCCGCGGACCGCTATGAAGAGATCCTGACCGCGGACAAGAACCACGAGATCAAGGCGGTTCTGGCGACCCACAACGAAACGGCCACCGGCGTCAAGTCCGACATCGCCGCCGTCCGCCGCGCCCTGAACGCGGCACAGCATCCGGCCCTGCTGCTGGTCGACGGCGTCAGCTCCATCGCCTCCATGGATTTCCGCATGGACGAATGGGGGGTCGACGCCGCCGTCACCGGCTCCCAGAAAGGCTTCATGCTGCCGGCGGGTCTGGCCATCGTTGCCCTGTCGCCGAAGGCACAGGCCGCGATCGAAAGCGCCAAGCTGCCGCGCACCTTCTTCGACGTCCGCGACATGACCAAGGCCTATGCATCCAACGCCTATCCCTATACGCCGGCGGTCGGCCTGCTGAACGGTCTCAAGCAGAGTTGCGACATGCTGCTCGGTGAAGGCCTGGAAAACGTCTTCGCCCGCCATCACCGCATCGCCGAAGGTGTGCGTGCAGCCGTCCGGGCCTGGGGTCTGGAACTGTGCGCCAAGACGCCGGACGTCTATTCCGATACGGTCAGCGCGATCCGTACGCCGGAAGGTTTCAATGCCACCGACGTTGTCACCCACGCAGCGCAGAAATACGGCGTTGCCTTCGGGGTCGGCCTCGGCGAAGTCGCCGGCAAGGTCTTCCGCATCGGCCACCTGGGCAGCCTGACCGACGTCATGACGCTGTCGGGCCTGGCCACCGCCGAAATGGTCATGGCCGATCTCGGTCTCGACATCAAACTCGGTTCCGGTGTTGCCGCCGCCCAGGAGTTCTACCGCAGCGGACACGCCATTTCATCCAGGGAAGCAGCATGAAAACCGACGCCATGAATATGTATATCCCGACCCTCGAGGACATGCTGGTCGCGCATGAGCGCATCAAGCCCCATATCCACCGCACGCCGGTGCTGACCTCGTCGTTCCTGAACAACCTGACCGGCGCCCAGCTGTTCTTCAAATGCGAGAACTTTCAGAAGGCCGGTGCCTTCAAGGTGCGCGGCGCCTCCAACGCGGTCTTCGGCCTTGACGAGGAAACCGCCAAGGCGGGCGTTGCCACGCACTCTTCCGGCAACCACGCGCTGAGCCTGTCCTATGCGGCCGGCCGCCGGGGCATTCCCTGCCACGTGGTCATGCCGAGGACGGCGCCGCAGGCCAAGAAGGACGCCGTGCGCGGTTACGGCGGCATCATCACCGAGTGCGAACCGTCCACCTCCAGCCGCGAGGCCGTGTTCGCCGAGGTTCAGGCCAAGACCGGCGCGGAATTCGTTCACCCCTATAACGACCCGCGCGTGATCGCCGGCCAGGGCACATGCTCCAAGGAACTGATGGAGCAGACGGACGGTCTTGATGCCGTGATCGCCCCGATCGGCGGCGGCGGCATGGTGTCCGGCACCTGCCTGACGCTGTCCAATCTCGCGCCTGAGGTGAAGATCTACGCCGCGGAGCCGGAACAGGCCGACGACGCCGCACGCAGCTTCAAGGCCGGTCACATCATCGCCGACGACGCGCCGGTGACGGTTGCCGACGGACTGAAGGTGCCGCTGAAGGAACTGACCTGGCACTT
>NZ_JBNKYW010000139.1:0-33208 GCF_050301095.1 Roseibium sp. | reverse complement strand
CTTGACTTACCTGGATTGTTCGAAAACCCGAGTGACCAGTCTTGAGGGTATCGAAGGACTATCCCGGCTCATCAGTCTGGAGTGTCAGGAAACGCCGCTTACGAGCCTTGAAGGTGTCGAAGGACTGAAATCCCTTGAATGGCTCGATTGCTCTGATACGAAGATCTCCAGCTTCGATCCGCTCTTGCCACTCGAGAGGCTGAAAGGGCTGGTCGCGGAAGATTGCGGTCAGCTCTCCGCCTCTCCAGAACTCTGGCTGAAGCCCAGTCTGGTACACGTTGAGCTGTTCGGAACCAAGCTGCATGGCGTTCCGGACGAAGTACTCTCGGAGCAGAATTGCATTTATGAACTGGCGGCACATTGCGCCGATCTTGGCGACAATCCGGAACGGCTGTCGGACGTCAAGCTGATGGTGCTCGGCAACGGGCGTGTCGGCAAGACACAGCTTGTCCGCAGGCTTCAGGGACGTGCGTATCAGGATAATTCCGATTCAACCCATGGCATCTTGGTCGAGTCCACGCCGCTGCCGATCGGACACGACGGTGAAACCGTGCCGGTGAAGATCTGGGACTTTGGCGGACAGGATATCTATCACGCGACACATGCCCTCTTTTACCGGACGCGGGCGATCTTTCTTATTTGCTGGCATCCGGATTTCGAGAACGAGAAGACGGTCGATCTGGACGGGTTCCGAAGCCGGAACCACGAATTGCCCTATTGGTTGAAACACGTCCAGCACTGTGCGGATAGAAGTGGCGCGGTCCTGGTGGCGCAAACACGCTGTGATCGGGAAGGGGACGGCGAACAAGAGCCATACGGAACCTTGAACGCGCTAAAAGGGCTCGGTGGCTACGTGCGTCATGACCTCAAGACAAGTGCTGCCACCGGCCTGGGATTGGACGCGTTGGTCGCTGATCTCAAGGAAGCCTACGCGGGCATCAATCCGCCTCTGATCGGCCCGGGACGGGCACAGGTGAAACGGCTTCTGGAGGAGCGCCTTGCCCGGATCGAACAGGCGAAGGCAGTGAACGGCGGAGACCTTCCCGAGGTGGAGAAGGCCTTGCGCACCCTGACCGTCGAGGAGTTCAAATCATTGTGTGAGGACGCGGGGCAGATCAGCGATCCGGATCTCTTCCTGAAATTCCTGCACGACGCAGGCGTGGTGTTCTGGCAGGAAGGGCTGCTGCACGATCGGATCGTACTGGACCAGAACTGGGCGCTTGAAGCCATCTACGCGCTCTTCAATCGCGATCATTGCGTAGCGCGCCTGCGGGAAGCGGAAGGCAGGTTCACGGCGGCCGATGTCGGGACGTGGTTGTGGGACAGGGATTTTTCCTTTGGGGATCAGCAGCTCTTCCTTGCGATGATGAAAAGTTGCGGAATTTGCTTCCATGTCCATGACGGCGTCTATATCGCGCCCGAATTCCTGCCGGAAGAGCCGCCCCATGAAGTCCGGCAAAATTGGCCGGGTTCCAACGATTTTGGCACTGTAGTCCAGATCTTCGAGAAGCAGGAGAGGGTGAAAGTTTTTCATTCGCACTTGTCGACCAGAACTCTCATCCGTTCCATCATTTGTGTGCACGGACCGTTCTACGGCATCAAGGGAGCGTATTGGGCAACGGGAATACAGTTTGTTGACGAGGAGTTCGGATGCATCGGGATGATCGAATATACAAAAGCTGTTTCTTCCGTATTCCGTGATCAGGATGAGGGCGATAGCACCATCACGATCCGCGTTCGTCCGGTCCGGAAGTCCGTTGATGGAAGTCTCGAACTGTTTTTTGAAAGACTGTGCAATGGTGTCCGTGCAGAAGCGGACCAACTGGGGATCGAAATCTGGTAAGCGCGCCGGTCTCGGCGCGCCTTGGCGTGTTCAAAAACCTTGGTTCAGTCATCCCGGACGCAGCGTAGCGACGATCCTGGATCGGAGAGCCGGGGACAAACGGTTTTCAAGTGAAAAACACCAAGGGTTTTGCCTCTCCGATCCCGGCTTGCGCTTCGCTTGGCCGGGATCACTACGTGAGTTAAATGCCTTTGTCAGCTGTCCTATGCCGTCAGGCGCTCTGCCGTCCCTCGATCAGCTTCAGCGTTGCCACCAGCACGATGCCATAGAGGACGTGACCGGCGAGGGCGACCCAGGTGATGCCGGTGAATTTCAGGAAGAAGGGCAGGCCGGCGAGCGCGGTGATGCCGCCGATGGCGAAGATCCAGAGGCCGAAGCCGTAGAGGGCGGCGGGCAGCAGCCAGTGTGTGGTGCCGAAGACGCGCTGCCAGAGGGGGGCGAAGATGAACATCCAGCCGATCGGATAACCGACCAGGCCGACCAGATAAAAATGCACGAAATAACCGGCAAAGTCGTTGCTTGGCAGGCCAAGATTGGCCAGCAGGCTGCGGGCGAGGCCGTGGGGTGAGAGATTGGCATAGCCCAGACCCGGGCTGACGATCTGGCCCCAGACATCGAAGGCGATGGTTGCGAAGAAGCCGGAAATGAACATCAGGCCGAGCGTGTTGAAATTGATCGCGGGCAGAGCCCCTGCGGTCCGGTATTCGGAAGAGATTGTTGTCATGTCGGTATCACCAGCCTCGGAATGGAAGTGCTTCCGCCGATATTTGGGCCCGATCCCGATCACATGGAAATAAATTGGCAGGCAGCCGTCGTGAAGAAAATGTGAGAAGTGGTTTACTGGTCGAGGCGAAGGCCCGTGCGAGGGGCCGGCGTATCGAGCCGGAATTTGAGGAAGGTCTCGCCGTCATACTCTGTCTGGTTAAGAAACACGGCACCGAGCCTCTTGAGCGCGCCCAGGTGCCTTCGTGACGGCGGCAGGAGAAAGGTGACGAATGGAATGCGGTCATCTGTCCTGGCAAAGGCGAGCGCCTTCCGCGCGATCCGAAGACCAAGCCCGAAAACCTCCGGCTTCAGCACCAGGCCGAAATCCCACTCCTCGCCTTCCTTCTGAAAACCGCCCCAGCCCACGTAGCGGCCATCGGCCAGAAACGCCCAGTGACCGAGACCGTCGCGGCTCCAGCAGGCTTCCTTGGCCTCGACGAAGGTGCGGGCCGTCTCCCGGTCCCATGTCATGGTCAGGAGCGGCATGTGTTCACCGACGCGCGGGTCGGACATGTGTGCGACGAGTTCGTCCGGGGAGATGGCCGTCAGTCTGGCAAAGGTGATGTCTGCGTTTGCGTTGGGAGACATGGTTTCGATAGCGTGTTGGCGGGACGCACAAGAAACCCCGGATATCACTTTCGGATCAAGTGAACTCCACGACACCTGACTTCAACTTCCGGTGTCCCGCAAGCTTGCGGGATGGCGGGTCCAACGAAAACAAAGGCTCATTCGGCAACATCCGCCCAGCTCAAACCGAAGCGGTCGAGGTATTTCTTCAGACGGTCGGCATCGTTGCGGCTGGTTTTGGCCGCGCGGGAGGCGGAAAAGAGCGTGCGCCCGGCAGCGCTCAGGTTCGGGCATTTGCGGCAGATGCGGATGACATAGGCGAGCTGGACCTTGTCGAACGGATCTATTCCGGAAGTCCTGTTGCCCAGAAGGTCCTGCAGCAGCGTGTCGTCCGGGTTCGTTTCCGCGCTCCGCCACTGGGTTTGCAGGGCATCGATCTCCTGATCCACCAGAGCCAGCGTGATCCGTCCACGCGGGGCGAGGGTGCAAAGGCGCTGCACCGATGCCCCGAGATCGCGGAAGTTGCCCGGCCAAAGCGTTGCCGGAGACGTCGCGAAATCCAGGTAGCGCGCACGGGCGTCAGCGTTGAAGCCGACTCGGGTTCCAAGCAGCTTTTCCGAACGGTTCAGCTCGTATTCGATGTTGGGTTCGATGTCCTCGCGCCGGTCGCTCAACGGCGGCAGGCGGAAGGTCCACAGGTTCAGCCGGGCAAACAGGTCCGGCCGGAATTTCCCTTCCGAGACCAGCTTGCCGAGGTCGCGGTTGGTGCCCGCGATCAGGTGGAACCGGCTGGTGATTTCATGGTCTGAACCGAGCGGCAGGAAGCGGCCGGTCTCGACCGCATGCAGGATCATCGCCTGCTCATCAAGGCCGAGTTCATTGATCTCGTCCAGAAACAGCACGCCGCCGTCGGCCTCGCGCAGGAGCCCGCGCCGGTCCGAGGTGCCATTGCCCATGGCGCCGCGGCGGTGGCCGAAGAGGCTCGACATGGCGCGCTCGCCCTTGAGCGTGGCGCAGTTGACATGCACCAGCCGTCCCTTCACGCGCCGGCGCTGGAGTTTCAGCTCGTAGATGCGCTCTGCCAGTTCGCTCTTGCCAGTCCCTGTCGGTCCCAGCAGCAGGAGCGGGGCGTCCGAGTTGGTGGCGACCAGCTCGATCCGTTCGATCAGGCTGTTGAAGGCCGGGTTGCGGGTTTCGATACCGGCTTTCAGGAGGGCGTTGTATTCCTCGGCCACCAGATCGAAGCGCTGCTGCAGGGCGTCGTAGCGGGAAAGGTCCAGGTCGACGATGTTGTAGTTGCCGGTGATGTCGTCCTCGTCGCGGCGGGGCGGGGAGGTCTGGACGAGTTTCGCCGGGACATGGCGGGACTCCGTTAAAAGGAACCAGCAGATCTGGGCGACATGGGTGCCGGTGGTCAGATGGACGAAATACTCTTCCCTGTCCTCGTCGAAACCGTAGCCGCGCGCGAAGTCAAAGAGCGCGCCGTAGACCTCCTGAAAGTCCCATGGGTCCCGGAGGTCGACCTGCTGCAGCAGGACTTCGGTCGCCGGGCTGGCATTCTCGATCTCCCGCTTCACATGATGGGCCAGTCGGTGGAAGTCGCGGTCGTAGAGCAGTTCCAGCCGGTGCACGGGGAAGGCGCCATGCTGGGTTACGGCAATGGAGGGGCGCCAGCGGCGCTTCTTGCCCGCATCCAGCTGGGTGCCGAGGAAGCCGATAACGACGTTCTTTTTCAATGCTTTATCCAATCAGATAAATCAATATACGAAGTTATAAGAATATATCCTGTCAGAAGTGTCAAGGCGCCGAATTATCTTTTAAAAACAATCCGATAGATGAATAGACGTTTTTCGTTTTTCCGTCCCGATGCTGAGGGCATTCTCATTCTCAACACGAACACGAGAAACGCAGCCCACCAAACGCAATCGGGTGCTGCCGGTTCAAGGAGAAAGATCATGGCAAACAAATCCGTGTTTGCATCCCTGAAGGGAGCTTATTCCGGCAAGGCGGACGCCAGGAACCTGGCGGGCGGGCGTGCCTATGATTACGACGACCGCCACAAGCTGGCACAGCTGGCCGTGACCGGAACCATCGGCGACACCTACTACCAGAACGCCGAACTGGAACTTGAAGCCGTTCTGAAGGCGGCGGATGCCGTCCCGGCCGACTTCCTGGCGAAGACCGCCGTCTATGCCCGGCAGAAGGGCAAGATGAAGGACCTGCCGGCCCTGCTTCTGGCTGTCCTGGCTTCAAGGGATACCGTGCTGCTGGCTGAGGCTTTCCCGCACGTGGTGACCAACGGCAAGATGCTGCGCAACTTCGTGCAGGTCATGCGCTCCGGTCAGACCGGACGAAAGTCGCTGGGAACGCGGCCGAAGGCTCTGGTGCGCGGCTGGCTGAACACGGCCACCGACCATCAGCTGCTGCAGGCAAGCATCGGCAACGATCCGTCGCTGGCGGACGTCATCAGGATGGTGCACCCGAAGCCGCGGGATGAAGCGCGCGAAGCGTTCTTCGCCTGGCTGGTCGGAAAACCGTGCGACGTCTCCAGGCTGCCCGAACAGGTTCAGGCCTATCTGGCATACAAGGAAAACCCGAACGGCCGCGCGCTGCCGGACGTGCCGTTCCAGATGCTGACGCACCTGCCGCTGTCCACCAAAGACTGGATGAAGCTGGCGCTCGGTGGAAGCTGGAACATGGTGCGCATGAACCTGAACACCTTTCTGCGCCACGGCGTCTTCGAAGGCGGACGGTTCCGCAAGGCTCCCGCTGTCGCGCAGATCGCGGCGATCCTGAAGGATCCGCGGCGGATCCGGAAGGCGAATGCCTTTCCGTATCAGCTGCTGACCACCTATCAGGCACTGTCGGCGGAAATGCCGGCGGCCATCCGCGAGGCGCTGCATGAGGCCATGGAACTTTCGGTCGCCAACGTCCCGTCCTTCAAGGGGGATGTGGTCGTCTGCCCGGATGTTTCCGGCTCCATGGTGTCGCCGGTGACGGGTTACCGCAAGGGAGCGACGACGGTGACGCGCTGCGTCGATGTCGCCGCCCTGGTTTCCGCTGCCGTCCTGCGGCGGAACCGCTCGGCCCTGGTACTGCCCTTTGAGGTCGGTGTCCGGGATGTCCGGCTGGAAGCCCGCGACACCATCCTGACCAATGCCCGAAAGCTCACCGAGCAGTGGGGCGGCGGAACGGACTGCGCGGCACCGCTGGCCTGGCTGAACCGCAAGCGCCGGGCGCCGGATCTGGTGATCCTGGTCTCGGACAACCAGTCCTGGGCGGGTGTGCAGAAGGGAGCATCGACGGGCGTGATGCGCGAATGGATGGACCTGAAGCGCCGCAACCCGGACGCCAAGCTGGTGTGCATCGACATTGCGCCCTACGGCACGGCGCAGGCCAGGTCGCGGCCGGACATCCTCAACATCGGGGGCTTCTCCGATGCGGTGTTCGACCAGATCGCGGCCTTTGCCGAGGGAACGTTGAGTGCGGACCAATGGGTCGGCGAGATCGAAGCGGTCGAGCTGACCTGACAAACTGAAGGACGGCGGGCATGTCCGCGATATTCCCGCCGTCTTTTGGAAAATCCAGACGAATGCCGAAGGAACTACATTGCCGCCACCATAGGATGGTCTGAGTGGGTTCGACTCCCCTCCAGATCAGCGGACGTTCAAGCGGAAACGATTGCACGTCCGTAAGCTGATCGATCTTTAATGATTGATCATCTTATCTGCGTTCCTTCGAACGCAGGATGATCAATGTAGGCGCTCTTAGGCTCGAGCGGGACTCCCGGGTTTCTTCTTTTTTGTCGCCTGGACTTTCCAAACGACTTTCACCGAGGCGGATGCCGATGGAATTACATTCTCACTCCGGAAATGCGTAGGTCGAG
Organism: Roseibium sp.; assembly: GCF_050301095.1. GTDB lineage: Bacteria > Pseudomonadota > Alphaproteobacteria > Rhizobiales > Stappiaceae > Roseibium. The sequence goes on along the minus strand of NZ_JBNKYW010000139.1, from coordinate 26,147 downwards.
CTACGCCATTGCGGCATCGCGATGTCGTCTAACGAGGAAAGACGCCGGACCCCGTATTTCATCACCACCTTGCCGCCATTCTAATCAACCGGTCAGGGCGGATGCCTGCAGAACTACATCGACTGTTAATCGCCGGGTTGCGGGTTCGAGTCCCGCCGCCGCAGCCATCACAAGTGTTTCCTGGTGCGGCGTAGCTCAATTGGTAGAGCAGGAAGTTTTGCAACCCACCTTGCCGCCCTGACCGGCATTTTGAAATGAAGAAGAAAATGACGAAGATGGAAACGGACATTCTGAAGCTGACCAGCGAGATGCTGGCGGACTGGGGACACGAGCCGGGCAAGGCCTTCGGTGCGGCTTTGCGTGACGGACAGGCGGCGCTCGACAACGGCGAGGCGCTGGAGGCCGTGCGGCAAATGCTGGAAAGCTACAAGCCTGACCCGGTCCTGCCGCTGGCAGACCCCGGCGCAAAACCGTTTCACGTCAACCTGGAAGCGGCAAGCGAAGACGAAAAGGCCAACCTGGAAGCGGTCATGCACCACATGACCGAGCTGATGCGCACCCCGACCATCGAAGCGGGGGCCATCATGCCGGACGCCTGTCCGGCCGGTCCGCTCGGCACGATCCCTGTGGGCGGTGTTGTCGCCGCGCGCGGAGCCATCCATCCGGGCATGCACAGCGCCGACATCTGCTGTTCGGTGATGATGACCGAGTTCGAGGAGGCTGATCCGAAAACCGTGCTGGATGCCGCGCATTCCGTGACCCATTTCGGAGCCGGCGGCCGGGCCAACGGCAAGCGTTTCACCATGTCGATGGGCCTTTACGACCAGTTCCGCGAGAACCGCTTCCTGAGCAACCCGAAGATCCTGCGCGCGGCGCAGGAGCATCTGGGAACCCAGGGCGACGGCAACCACTTCCTGTTTGTCGGCGTTTCGCGCAAGACCGGCAAGACGGCGATGGTCACCCACCACGGCTCGCGCGGACCGGGCGCGGGTCTTTACAAGATCGGCATGTCGATCGCGGAAAAGTTCCGCAGGAAACTGTCGCCGAAGACCCTGAAACAGAACGCCTGGATCCCGGCGGAAAGCGAGGAGGGCATCGCCTACTGGGAAGCTCTGCAGCTGATCCGCAAGTGGACCAAGGCCAACCACAACGCCCTTCATCAGGCAACGGTCGAGGTCAGCGGATCGACGCACAGCGAGCGCTTCTGGAACGAGCACAACTTCGTGTTCGAGCGGGACGGTCTCTTCTATCACGGCAAGGGCGCGACCCCGGCCTGGGACGGCTATGCCGCAGATGCTACGGGTCTGACCCTGATCCCGCTGAACATGGCCGAACCGGTTCTGGTCGTGCGCGGCAAGGATGCCGGTCACGCCCTCGGCTTCTCGCCGCATGGTGCCGGCCGCAACTATTCGCGCTCCGAGCACAAGCGCCGGTCGGTTGCCAAGTCGCCGGAACAGATGCTTCGGGAAGAAACGGAAGGCCTCGACATCCGCTTCTTCGAGCAGAAGATCGACATCTCCGAACTGCCGTCCGGATACAAGAAGGCGGACGCGGTGGTCGCCCAGATCGAGAAATACGGTCTGGCCGAAATCGAGGACTACATCGATCCCTACGGCTGCATCATGGCCGGCGAAATGGAGCCGTTCTGGAAGAAAAACAAGCAGGCAAGGCGGTAACCCGCCTTGCCTCAATCACCCCGTCGGGACGGATGCCGGCAGAACGACTTTGTACGCAGGTTCAATTCCTGCCCCTGTGCGTGCCAAGCGCAGCGTAGCAATCAGGTCCTCCTGATTGGCTTCACGATTTGCCGCGGCTAAGGCTCAGGCAGAAATAGATGGCTGCGACGGTGACGGACATGGCGAAGATCCAGGTCTCCGAATCCAGCAGCCACGTTTCAAACCGTTCCAGGTAATTGTGTGTTTCAGCCCAGATATTATCCTTTTGCAGAGCCCGGAAGGCGGCAAAGGAGCAAGCACTGAGGGTAGGTGCGAGCAAAATGAAAAATACGGGGAACCGCTCGATCCGGTTTTTCAAAAGGAACGCAATCAGCGCTGCAATCGCAAGGAATGGCAGGCTGATGATTGTACCGACGGTGAAGGTTGCAATGAGGTAATCGGGCAGGAACCCAACGTATGTGGTAAGCAATGCCCGGGGTTCCAGAGCAACGGCCTTTAGCGCAATCATCGCTGTCAGATGTGAAAACGGAAAAAACACGATGGCGGCCGAGAGCAAGCCCAGGAGCCAGGACACCAGCAACAGTTTTGCTAATCTCCTGATTTCCTTGTGACGGGAAACGGTCACCTCTCAATCTCCAGTTTCATTGCCCAGCCTGTCTTTTTCCTCAAATCCGCGTGAACAGCGCCGGTTCATCCTCGGCAAAGAGTTCCACTTCCACGCTTTGGGCGTGTCCGCTGGCCGTGCTGCCGAAAGTGATGGTGGAGCGGGAGCCGACGGGGGCGTTTTCGGTGACGAAGTCGAACACCATGATGCCGCCGTCCCAGGGCTTGAGCGGGTAGAGCTGCGGCTTCGGGCCGGCGGCCAGCACAAGGCCGTCGCCGTCCTGCTGCACCTCGACTGTGCCGAAATAGGGATTGGAATAGGTGCCGACGCAGGCCTCCGCGGGCAGGGGGGCGGCAGCCGCCGCAGGGGGCTCCTCGCCAACGGTCCGGCCGAGCTTGGTGAAAAAGCCCGCGAACAGCCGTTCATAACCCGGATACCAGTCGCGGGTCTCTTTTCCGAACTGGACGAAATCGTTGAAGGTGGCGGAAATGGCTTCGGCCGCGCCGACCGGAGACCCGTTCGTCAGAACCACGATGCCGAGATCGAGGGACGGGATCATGGAATAATTGGTGCCGGTTCCCATCAGGAAAGCGCCGGAGTGGCTGATGACGACCCGCCCCGAGGGCTCGACGCCGACACCGAAGCCAAAGCCGTAAAAGCTCGACCGCGCATCGGGAGAACGCGGTTTGCCCGAAAAGCTCTGCGGGCTGATCGCGGGCAACAGGGCCTCGGGCGTCAGGATCTGCTTTCCGTCATAAGTGCCGTTCGCCAGGATCAGCTTGAGCCATTTCGCCAGGTCTTCGACCGTGGAACTGACGCCGCCTGCCGGCGATTCCGGGTCCGGATTACGCTGAAGCAGCGCCTCGAAACCCTTGTCCGTGCGCGTGTGCGGAACGGCGCGGTTTTCCGCTGCCATGAAGTCGCCGAAGCGCGAACTGGTGTTGGCCATGCCGAGCGGCTTGTAGAGCGCTTCTTCCGACAGGCTCTCCCAGTCGGTTCCGGCGGCCTGGGCGACGGCTTCCGCTGCGGCAGTCAAACCGAAATTCGTATAGGCATAGGAAATGCGGAAGGGGGCGAGCGGCAAGAGCCGGAGACGTTCCAGGATGGTTGTCCGGTCGAAGCCGAGGTCTTCCAGGTCGTCGCCCGCGTGGTCCGGCAGGCCGGAGCGGTGGCTGTAGAGGTCGCCGATGGTCAGTTTTTCGGTACGCTCCGGATCGGACAGGGAGAACCACGGCAGAAGGTCCCGCATCCGGCTGTCCCAGGACACAAGACCCTTGCTGACCTGTGTTGCCACCACCGTCGAGCCGACGGATTTCGACACGGAGGCAAGCTGGAAGACGGTGTCCGACCCGATCTTGTCGTCAGTGCCGATTTTCCGGACCCCGAAGCCCTTGGCATAGACCGTCTCGCCCTTGTGCACCACGGCCACGGCAATGCCCGGCACGCCGCTGCGTTCCATCACGCTTGAAATGATCCGGTCGAGTTCGCCGATGGCCTTGTCGATCTGGCCGGGCGGAACCTCGACGCCGGCGGTCTGGGCCGGTGAAAGCGCCCAGGCGGATTTGGAGAAGGGCAGGAGGCCGAGCGTGGCGGCGGCGGTAGTGCTGCCGAGCAAGGTGCGGCGGGTCAGTTCAAAAGACGGCATGTTTCAATCCCTGTTCGCGAATTGGACAACCGGTAGGCGAACAGCATGGCACGGATCGGTAACGGGTTGCCATTGTTTCTTTTTCAGACGTTTGCCGGCGCTATTCAATGCTCCCGTGCATCGCCACGAGGTCCAGCTCCGCCTCGGGGGCGGCGATGGTGCGGAAACTTTCCTTGACCCCGTCCGCCGTCAGCTCCCTTTGCACAACCAGCAAGGTGTTTTCTGCATGTTCCTCGCACAGTTCAGCCATGTACCGGAGTTCCTCTTCGGCAACGCCCCGGGCGGCCTCCTCGGACGGCGCGCCATAGACGTCGACGAAATGCCGGGCGAGCCGATTGGCGAGGCCGGAGAATTCGGTGTCCGAGACGGGGGTCACGGCAACAAAGGTCGCCCGGCCGAAGGTTTCCAGCCCCAACCAGCCGTTGGCAAAGGCCTGCCGCGCCTTTCCGGTGAGATCCGCGTCTGTCCAGTCGGAGAATTCAAAGCCGCCGGAAAGACACCATTCTCCTGTTCGGGCAGGCGAGAAATAGACGTTGCGGTCGCTGTCATCCAGGTGAATGGCGCGGGCAAGTTTCATGGGTCAGGTCTCCAGGCGGCTTGAAAGCGGAATCAGGACCGTTTCCTCACCGGTCCTCATCAGCATGCCGAAATGCTCGTCCACGCCGACAAAGGTGCCGGAGCGGCCGTCTATTTCCACCGGCTCGCCGAGGCTCGGCACCAGGGCTCGCCAGTCGGCATGAACCGGACGCGGGCCGTCGTCGAGCCAGCGGTTGATCCAGTAGAGGCTGTGGCGTACCCAGCATTCCAGCAGCTGAGCGGCCGTCACGTCGGCGCAGCCTTCCTCCATAAGATAGGTAATGTCCGGATCCGATCCGGGACTGCCGCCGGGGCTCGTCATGTTGAATTCCAGCCCGACCACCAGCCAGTCGGGCACGGCATCCGGATCGTTGCCCGAGGCTTTGACCCGCAAGCGTCCGCAGACGGCGCCGTTGACGCGGATCGTGCCGTCCCACTCCAGGTGAACGGCAACCTCCGGCGGCGCCAGCGTGCCGAGGGCCGCCTGGAAACCGAGACCGCAGACCGGCAGCATGATCATCGCTTCTTCCAGCGGCACTTCTGGCGTGAAGACGAGGCATGCCTTCAGCCTGTCGCCGGCAAGGTTGAAGGCGACGGTGCCCGGGTCCGTGCCGGCAATCGCCAGGGCGGTCGCCCGCTCGAACGGGTCCGCCCGGCCAGTCAGTTCTTCGCCCTGGAAGAGCGGCGGGAACTGAAGCGCGCTCATGCCGCGTCCCTTTCGATCAGGGCTTTCGCCAGCAGACGGAAGACATTTGCTTCCGGCGCGTCCGGGGCCTGGACGGCAATCGGTGTGCCGCTATCGCCCGCAACGCGGATGTTGAGATGCAGCGGCACTTCGGCCAGCAGCGGCACGCCCAGTTTCTCAGCTTCCGCCGCCACGCCGCCGTGGCCGAAGACATGTTCCTCGTGGCCGCAATTGGAGCAGATATGGGTCGACATGTTCTCGATCATGCCGAGGATCGGCACATTCATCTGCCGGAACATGTCGATGCCCTTGCGCGCATCGATGAGCGCCACGTCCTGAGGTGTCGAGACGATGATCGCGCCGTCGACCACGAACTTCTGGGCGAGCGTCATCTGCACGTCGCCGGTCCCGGGCGGCAGGTCGACGATCAGGACGTCGAGCGCGCCCCACTGAACCTGGGTCATCATCTGCTGCAGCGCGCCGATCAGCATCGGTCCGCGCCAGGCGACCGCCTGGTCACCGGATGTCATCAGGCCGATGGACATCATGGTGACACCGTGATTGCGCAGCGGCAGGATCGTCTGGCCGTCCGGGGAGGTCGGCCGTCCCGAAACACCCAGCATCTTCGGCTGCGACGGACCGTAGACATCGGCATCCAGCAGCCCGACCTTGCGGCCCTCGGCGGCAAACGCGCAGGCGAGATTTGCAGCAACCGTCGACTTGCCGACGCCGCCCTTGCCCGAGGCGACGGCTATCACCCGCGCGATGCCGTGCACCCGCTGCGGCCCCGAGGCGCCTTGCGGCGCGGCTTGCGGCCGGATCGGCCTGGGTGCTTCAGGGGGCTTTGGGGCTTGCGCCGCTTCCGGCTGATCGGAATGGGAGGTCAGGATGACCTGAACCGCGTCACAGCCCTCCAGCGCGGCGAGCCGCACCTCGGCGTCGGCCTTCACCGCTTCCATTTCGGCAAGTCGTGACGCATCGATCTCCAGAACGAGGCGCACGTTGCCGGAGTTCACCTGCAGCGCGCGCATCATGCCGGACCCCACAAGATCCTCGCCGCTCACCGGATCGGTGACGGACTTGAGCGCGGCCAGAGCCTCTTCGCGCGTCAGCGGCACGTCAGTCCTCGCCCGTGATTTCGCCTGTCACGACATGTTCAAGGCCCAGTTCCTCGATCGTCAGAACCGCCTTGACCTTGAGCTTTTTCCCCGAGGTCGAACCGGCGTCCCGGACAGCCTTTTCAATGGCCTGCTGGGAGGTGACGCCAACCTGTTTGAGGAACTTGCGCATGGACATGTTGAATTCGTCGTTCATCCTGTTCTCCTGTCTTTCCGTGATTGCATTGACGGCTCGCGAGCGTGCCGCCTAACCTTGTGCATGTTGGTCTTGTCCTGCCCGCAGACAACGTGAGGGAGGGGCGCGTGCGCTGCCGTCTGCTGAAATCCTGTCTCCTGAGTTTATTGCTCGGGACAATGATTGCGATATCCGCGAAGGCGGAAACCCGGTCTTTCCGGCTGGGAGCTCCGGAAGCGCTCGCGCAGACCGGGTTTCTGAAGTATCTCCTGCCGCGCTTTTCGCTCAAGACCGGCATCCGGATCGAACTCGTGCCTGAAGGCGAGGCGGCGGAAGCCGTGATTGCGGTGGAGGCGCCGGGCATCCCGGTCTTTTCCGGTCTCGGCAAGGCCTGGGTCCTGGCCGTTGTCGAACCAAGAGATCCGCATGCCGCCAGTTTCGAAGACTGGCTTACCGGAGATGTCGGCAGGAAGACCATCGAAGCCTTCAAGCCCGGAGGGACGGCAATTTTCGCAGCAGCGGCTGCCCGGTCCGAGACGGTCATGCCGCTGCTTGTCGATGGCGATGCGGCGGCGGGCGAACGTCTGTCCGTGCGCCATTGCGGCCGCTGCCACATGGTCAACGAAGCCACGCGGATGACGTCCATCGGATCGACGCCGTCCTTTGCGGTGCTTCGCGGGCTGTCGAACTGGCACGAGCGCTTCGAAAGCTTCTTTGCCCGCAATCCCCATCCCGCCTTCACGATAATCGACGGCGTGACCGAGCCGTTCGACAGCAACCGGCCGCCGCCGATCGTGCCGCTGGAGATCAGTCTCGGTGAACTCGATGCCATCCTGGCCTTCGTCTCGCGGATCCCGCCCGCCGATCTCGGTGCGCCCATCCAGTACCAGTGATGTTGTCCTGCAGTGATCAATGGTCGCGCCGCTTGCTGATGTAGTCGTCGGTCGTGCGCACTTTGGGCCGCTCGCCCGCGGCAAAGGGGTTGTTTTCCGAATGATAGACCGCGTTGACACGGCAGTCTTCACACATCTGGATCAACCGGGCCGCCTTGCCGTCCTTGAACATGGAGTGTTTGCCGGCAAGCTTTTCCGTGAGGCGTTCCACGGTGGAACGCACCCCGAAGGGCTTGCCGCACTCGATACAGTTGAAGGGTTCTTCTTCCTTCAGCACGACCGGCGTGAGTGCGGTGTCGCCAAGGTTCAGGCGCGGGGCGAGGCCGAGGGCCTTTTCCGGGCAGATTGTGGTGCAGATACCGCACTGCAGGCAGGCGTCTTCCTGGAAGCGCAATTGCGGCTGGTCGGGATTTTCCTTCAGCGCGCCCGACGGGCACAGCGACACGCAGGAGAGGCAAAGCGTACAGGCCTCAAGGTTCAATTCGACGGATCCATAGGGAGCTCCCTGAGGCAGAGCGATCACGGCATCCGCATCGTTGAGCGTCTTTGCCGCCAGTCTTGTGATCTGCCTGCGGGAGCCGACGGGTGAAATGGGCTGACCGGCAAGGGCGGCTTCGGCCTCGACGCAGAGGGCAGCTTCCAGCTGATCCGGATCTGCGGGCTCGATCAGGCGGACGCGGGTTTCACCGGCGATCGTGTTGGCAAGCTCCACCTGGAAGGGAAGCCCTTCCTTCTCCGTTTCCGGAGACAGCAGCAGCGTGACGGAGGCAAAACCGCAGGCGAGTGCGCTCAAGGCCTCCGCATGGCCGAAGCCGGCAAGCGCTGTCACTTCCAGCGGGATTGTGTCGGCCGGCAGACCCTGGCCGTAGCGGGCGCTCAACCGGATCAGCTCCACGCCGTGACCCGGACCATGAACCAGAAGACGCGGGGCTTCCTGGCTGAGTTTCCGCCAGGTGGCGGCGAGGGTCCCGATGCGGGTGAACGTATTGCCGACAGGCGGTGCGTCATAGGAAATAGCACCGGAGGGACAGACCGCGGAGCAGCTTCCGCAACCGGCACACACCATCGTGTCGACGGTGACGTGATCGCCGTCCGGGGCGATGGCGCCGGTCGGGCAGAGATCCAGGCAACGGGTGCAGCCGGTTTTCTGTGCCCGGGAATGGGCGCAGAGCTCATTGTCCAGCTTGACGTAGATCGGTTTCTCGAAGGTGCCGACCAGTTGCGAGGCTTCCAGGATTGCGTTCAGCCGTGCCTCCGCATTGCCGGGGTCGGCACGCAGATAACCCTCGCGCTTGTCGGCCGCCGGAAAGAGGGGTGGGCTGCGGCGCAGGTCCAGAAGAATGTCGCAGTCGGTTTTTCCACCATTACGCGGTTCGGTCCAGTTGAAGGCGCCCCGGCCGCCCGGCACGCGTTCCTGCAGGGCATCGAAGGTCAGCTGGAAGCCGCCAAGCGCGCCCGTAGCGGTCTTCATTCGCCCGCGAACGATGTCGAACCGCCGGTCGTCGGCCAAGGGCAGCTCTTCCTCGGGAGCCAGCAGAACCGTCACGCTCAGGATGCCGCAAAGCTTTTCGGCCGCCGCAAGTGCGACTTCGCCCTCTCCCAGGATCAGGCAGGTGCCTTCGGACGGCACGTCCACGACCTTGGTCGGCGGGACCGGCAGCACCGCTTCGGCAATCAGCGCGGCCATCTTCGGGGTGGCGGAGGAGGTGTCGCCGGTCCAGCCGGCCCGGTCCCGGATGTCGACGAAATGGGGTGGTTCCGCACCGAGATCTGCTGCGATGTCCTCAAAGACCTGCCGCTCCTGCTGGCAGGCAATGATCGCGCTTCCGCTCCGGATGGCTTCCTCTGCGGCCGCCAGTTCAGACCTGCACAATTCCGTATGGACCCTGGAGCAGGGGAGGCCTGTCGCGTCTTCAAGGCGCTCGGCATCTATTCGCTGACTCTTCAGGCAATCGCACAGCAGGATCTTGCTGTTCGTCATCACAAGGTTGTCCTCTCCCCGGAGGTGCCCCTGTTTCTCTCTGCCAAGGGTCACCAGTCCCGAATACATTTCAAGGCGGTATGTCCATCAACGTCAAGTTCGACTTCTGCCGGGCTTGAAATTAATTTCATTTGGTACACCATTTGAGGAAAAGCCAAGCAACAAACAGCTTGTGCGAAAAAGCAAAGATGCCGGCGCGAAAACCGGACGTGGGAGGAACCATCGCTGTGACAGGCGAAAGAACACGCATGATGCCGGTCGGCGTCGTGGTCAGAAGATTGCCTGGCGTCACCAGGTGGCAGAAGTGGAGCTGGCGGCCGGTGTCGCTGCTGCCGGGCGCGGGGGAGGCCCACTGGAAAGTCCTTCGAGCGGACGGTGATCTTGTCGAATACCATGCCGCGACACTGAGCCTGGAGCTGCACCGCACGGAAACCGAGGCCTATCTGATCGCCCTGTCCGACAAGGTCCCGTCCGTTTACGTGGTAATGCGCGCGGCTCCGGAGCTGGAACCCGGGGTCCCGCTGGAATTGCTGCTCATGACGGCATCGGCGCACGAAGGCCTGGATTACGCCGATTCCAGCGAAGTGATCGTCGAAAAGGTTCCCATGACACCGGGTCTGATCGCCTGGATCCGGGAGTTTGTCGACATGCATCACGAGGAGGAAATCTTTCACAAGCGCCAGCGCGACAGGACCCGGGTAGACCTGGAGGAAGATGGCATCGGGGATCCGCGCATCCGCCAGCTGGGGGACGTTTACCGGGCGCCCGGTCTCCGGAAGAAGGACACAATCCAGTGAGCGGCGACGACAACGGCAGGGATTTCTGGTCCAGGCGGAAGGCAGCCGTCCGCAAGGCCGACGCGGAAGAAGAGGCCCGGAAAGTCGCCGAAGCCGAGGCACAAGAGCTTGCCGGGCTTGAAGAGAAAAGCGACGCGGAAATCCTGGAGGAACTCGGACTTCCGGATCCGGACACGCTGACCGGAGAGGATGACTTCACAGGCTATCTGGCAAAAACGGTGCCCGAGCGCTTGCGCCGCCGGGCACTGCGCAAGCTGTGGGTTACGAACCCGGTTTTGGCGAACCTTGATGGCCTCAACGACTACGATGAGGATTTCAAAGCCGCCGAGGTTGGGGCTCAGGCGGTGAAGACGGCCTACGAAGTCGGCCGCGGTTTTCTGAAAGGTCTTGCTGAGGACGCCACCGGAGAAGGCAGACCGGAGACAGAACAACCGGGAGGTGTCAATCATTCCGAGGAGCCAGTTTTTGATGCAGCGCAGAAAGAAAGTTCTTCTGCGATGCAAAATGATCTTGGCCAAAACGGAAAAGAAGCTAGTCAATTGACGCAAAGGCAAACCTTGGTGCAGAGTACTGGTCCAAAAACTATTGACTCTGGTGAAACTGCGCTAATTGAATCAGAAGAAGAGCGTCCTACCCCGAGGCGCCGCATGAAATTCGATTATGAATAATACGAAAGTATAATGCGCAAAAGTAATTGAGTTGTTGAGAGTTGCTTTTCGGGAGGAGCAGTCTCTGATGGCCGCAGTGGCAAGAGAATTTATCATTGATCCGGAAGATCAGGCCCGGTCAGAGCTTTATGATTTTCTGGGGCTTGTCCTGGCCAGGCCGGCGGATGCCGAATTGCTTCAGCAGGTTGCCGGACTGAATGGCGGCGACACGCCGATCGGCAATATCCTCGGCACGCTCGCCAGGATTGCCGCGGTTACCACGCCGCAGACCGCGGAACGTGAGTTCAGCGGATTGTTCATCGGCCTCGGGCGAGGGGAACTGCTTCCCTACGCCAGCTACTATCTCACCGGTTTCCTGAACGAAAAACCGCTTGCCAAGCTCCGGCAGGACATGGCGGCGCGCGGCATCGAACGGGCCGAGGACAAATACGAGCCGGAAGACAACATTGCCTCGCTGATGGAAATGATGGGCGGAATGATCGTCGGCCGCTACGGCCGGGTCACCTCCGTTGCCGAACAGAAGTCGTTTTTCAAGACGCATATTGAACCCTGGGCCATTCATTTCTTCACCGATCTGGAAGCGACGAAGACCTCCGTGTTTTACGGCGCCGTCGGATCGTTGGGGCGGCAGTTCATGGAAATCGAGGCGCAAGGCTTCGACATGCTGCCGAACTAGCGCGTTGCGCGGCGAAACGGAGACCGGTTCGCCGTCCGGTAACGAGCTGAAAGAGCACGTTTGCAATTGGGGCACCCGGTTGCCCGTTTGGAGAGGAGAGTTGCGACGATGAAAAAGACCGAAACGGCGCGCCCGGATGACGGGACGGACCGCCGGAATTTCCTGAAACTGGCGGCAATCTCCGCGCCTGTCGCCGTGACCACGGTCGCGGCCGGAACGGCAGCGGAAGCCGCAGTACCCGATCCGTCCTCCAGCAAGATGCAGGACACAGCGCACACGCGCGCCTACTACGACAGCGCCCGGTTCTGACCGGACCCCTTGAATACACCGGCCATGGTTGCGAAAGGCCCGGACGCCGGTTCACTGACACCCCAGCCGTATCAGCACTGATACAAGCAAGGTAGGGCAAAATGCTTAGGAAAAAGACCAATGGGGTAGCGCGACGCCCCCAAGGTGCAAGTATCCTGAAAGACGCTGCACATAAATCGGTCGACCGCCGCACATTCCTGAAAGGATCCGGTCTGGCCGCGGGCGGTCTGGCCGCCATCACCGCAACCGGAGGCTCGGTCACCAGGGCGCAGGCACAATCGTCGGCAAGCACCGTGAAGACCGTGAAATCGGTCTGCACACACTGCTCCGTGGGATGCACCGTGATCGCCGAAGTTTCAGACGGCGTCTGGATCGGCCAGGAGCCGGGCTGGGACAGCCCGTTCAACCTCGGCGCCCACTGCGCCAAGGGCGCTTCCGTCCGCGAACACGCTCACGGCGAGCGCCGGCTGAAATACCCGATGAAGCTGGAAGGCGGCGAGTGGAAGAAAGTCAGCTGGGAAGACGCGATCAACGAGATCGGCGACAAGATGTTGCAGATCCGCGAGGAAAGCGGTCCGGACAGCGTCTATTGGCTGGGCTCGGCCAAGCACAGCAACGAGCAGGCCTATCTCTACCGCAAGTTCGCGGCCTACTGGGGCACCAACAACGTCGACCATCAGGCACGCATCTGCCATTCCACCACGGTTGCCGGCGTAGCCAACACATGGGGCTACGGCGCCATGACCAACAGCTACAACGACATCCACAATTCCAAGGCGATTTTCATCATCGGCGGCAATCCGGCTGAAGCTCATCCGGTCTCGCTGCTGCATGTGCTGCGCGCCAAGGAACAGAACAACGCACCGCTGATCGTGTGCGATCCGCGTTTCACCCGCACGGCCGCACATGCAGACGAATACGTGCGCTTCCGTCCGGGCTCGGACGTCGCCCTGATCTGGGGCATCCTCTGGCACATTTTCGACAACGGCTGGGAAGACAAGGAGTTCATCCGTACCCGTGTGTGGGGCATGGACCAGATCCGCGTCGAAGTCGCCAAGTGGAACCCGGAGGAAGTCGAACGCGTCACGGGCGTGCCGGGCAGCCAGATGAAGCGCGTGGCGCGGACACTCGCCAACAACCGTCCGGGCACCGTGATCTGGTGCATGGGCGGCACCCAGCACACCAACGGCAACAACAACACCCGCGCCTACTGCATCCTGCAGCTTGCCCTCGGCAACATGGGCGTTTCCGGCGGCGGCACCAACATCTTCCGCGGCCATGACAACGTGCAGGGCGCGACGGACCTTGGTGTCCTGGCCGACACGCTTCCGGGCTACTACGGCCTGACCGCCGGTTCCTGGGCCCATTGGGCGCGTGTGTGGGAAGAGGAGCTGGATTGGCTGAAAGGCCGCTTCGCGACCATGAAGGGCGCGGACGGCAAGGACAAGGCCATGATGAACCTCAAGGGCATCCCGGTCAGCCGTTGGATCGACGGTGTCCTGGAAGACAAGGCCAACCTTGAACAGCCCGACAACACCAGGGCGATGGTGCTCTGGGGACACGCGCCGAACTCGCAGACCCGCCAGCCGGAAATGAAGAAGGCGATGGAGAAGCTCGACCTGCTGGTCGTGGTCGATCCCTATCCGACGGTTTCGGCGATCCTGCATGACAGGACGGACGGCTGCTACCTGCTGCCTGCGGCGACGCAGTTCGAGACCCGCGGTTCGGTGACGGCTTCCAACCGTTCGCTGCAATGGCGGGACCAGATTGTTGCGCCCCTGTTCGAATCCAAGCCCGACCACACCATCATGGCCATGTTTGCCAAGAAGTTCGGTTTCGACGACCGGATGTTCCGCAACATCGCCATGGACGGCGACGAGCCGAACGTGGAGGACATCACCCGCGAGTTCAACCGCGGCATGTGGACGATCGGTTACACCGGCCAGTCGCCGGAACGGCTCAAGTCCCACATGCAGAACCAGCATACATTCGACCGCACGTCGCTGCGTGCCATCGGCGGTCCGAATGACGGCGAGTTCTACGGCCTGCCGTGGCCCAGCTGGGGAACGCCGGAGATGAAGCATCCGGGAACGGCAAATCTCTACGACATGTCGCTGCCGGTTGCCGAGGGCGGCCTGTGCTTCCGTGCCCGTTTCGGCGTGGAGCGGGACGGCCAGAACCTGCTGGCCGACGGGGTGTCCAACCCCGGTGCCGAAATTCAGGACGGCTATCCGGAATTCACCATGCAGATGCTGATGGATCTCGGCTGGGACAGTGACCTGACGGACGAGGAACGGGCCGCCATCGAGGCGGTTGCCGGGCCGAAGACCAACTGGAAGACCGACCTTAGCGGCGGCATTCAGCGGGTGGCCATCAAGCACGGCTGTGCTCCCTTCGGCAATGCCAAGGCCAGGGCCGTCGTGTGGACTTTCCCCGATCCGGTGCCGCTGCACCGCGAGCCGCTCTACACCAGCCGGCGGGATCTGGTCGCCGATTATCCGACCTACGAGGACAAGACGTTCTGGCGTGTTCCGACGCTTTACGCTTCGATCCAGAAGAACGACTTTTCCAAGGACTTCCCGATCATCCTCACTTCCGGCCGTCTGGTCGAATATGAGGGCGGCGGCGACGAGACCCGGTCGAACCCGTGGCTCGCCGAGCTTCAGCAGAACATGTTCGTCGAAATCAACCCGAGGGATGCCAACAATCTCGGGGTAAGGGACGGCGCGCAGGTCTGGGTCGAAGGCCCGGAAGGCGGCAAGGTCAAGGTCATGGCGATGGTGACGGAGCGGGTCGGCGAAGGTGTTGCCTTCATGCCGTTCCACTTCGGCGGCCATTTCCAGGGCGAGGACCGAAGATACAAGTATCCGAAAGGGGCCGACCCCTATGTGCTCGGCGAGAGCTCGAACACGGCCCAGACCTACGGCTACGATTCGGTCACGCAGATGCAGGAGACCAAGGCCACCCTCTGCAAGATCTCGGCAGCGTAAGGAGGACATTCAATGGCAAGATCAAAGTTCCTTTGTGACGCCGAACGCTGCATTGAGTGCAATGCCTGCGTGACGGCTTGTAAGAACGAACATGAGGTGCCCTGGGGCATCAACCGCCGCCGGGTGGTGACCATCAACGATGGCAAGCCCGGCGAACGGTCGATCTCGGTTGCCTGCATGCACTGCTCGGACGCGCCCTGCATGGCGGTGTGCCCGGTCGACTGCTTCTATCAGACCGAGGAAGGCGTGGTGCTTCATTCGAAGGACCTGTGCATCGGCTGCGGCTACTGCTTCTACGCCTGTCCGTTCGGCGCACCGCAATACCCGCAGGCGGGCAATTTCGGATCGCGCGGCAAGATGGACAAATGCACCTTCTGCGCCGGTGGTCCGGAAGAAAACAACTCGACCGCGGAATTCGCCAAATACGGCCGCAACCGTATTGCGGAAGGCAAGCTGCCGCTCTGTGCGGAGATGTGTTCCACCAAGGCCCTGCTGGCAGGGGATGGCGATGTCGTGTCGGGCATCTACCGCGAGCGTGTGGTGGCCCGCGGCTTCGGCTCGGGTGCCTGGGGCTAGGGCACTGCCTACGGCCAGAAGGGCGGCTGAGCAAGCCGGTCAGGAGGTGCCCGCCAAGGCGGGCGCCTTCACTTGCGTCTTGACTGACGAACTGCTCGCGCGGGGCGGCTCTTCGCTGCCCCGGCGGCCTCCAGTGATAAAAGAACAAGGGGAACCGGTCATGAAACGCCTGGCTTTGGCATGTGTGCTTCTGCTTGCCTTCCTGGTCCAGGGTTTTGCGCAGGACCAGGCGCCTGACAGATCCGTACCTGACAGATCGGCAACGGGTGGCGCCCAGACACTGGAAGACATTCTGAAACGCCAGCGCGGCGAGAAGCTGGACGACAGTTTCCGCCGTACCGACACGGGCGATCCGAACTCCGCCGCCGGGATAACGTCGCAGCTCGGCACGCTGGGCGGTGTGTCCGACCCCGAGCTCTGGCGGGCGCTGCGTTACGGGTCCGCGGACATCAAGGTGTCGGCGGGCGGTGAGGCGGCGACCGTTCTGATGCAGGACGGCGGCATGCGCTGGCTGGAATGGCGCAAGGGGCCGCTTGCCACCTATGGCGCCGGACTGCTCGGCGTCACGATTTTGCTCCTGGTGCTTTTTTTCCTGTTGCGCGGCCGTATCCGCATCGACGGTGAGAAGACGGGGCGGACAATTACCCGGTTCAATGCGGTCGAACGGTTCGGCCACTGGCTGCTCGCCGGGTCCTTCATCCTGCTCGGCCTGACCGGGCTCCTGTCCCTGTTCGGACGGGTGGCGATCATCCCGCTGATCGGCAAGGAGGCCTTCGCGCCACTGGCGCTTTATTCAAAGTGGATCCACAACAACGTCGCCTGGGCGTTCATCCTCGGCCTCATTCTCGTATTCGTGATGTGGGTGGCGCACAACATCCCCAACAGGACGGACCTGAAATGGATCGCGGTTGGCGGTGGCCTCTTCAAGAAGGGCGTGCATCCACCGGCCAGGAAATTCAATTTCGGCCAGAAGCTGGTCTTCTGGGGCGTGATCGTGCTGGGGGCCTCGATCGCCGTTTCCGGTCTCTCGCTGCTCTTTCCCTTCCAGCTTCCGATGTTCGCCGGAACTTTCAAGATCCTCAATGCGACCGGCCTGCCGCAGCTTCTCGGTTTCGGCGTGTTGCCGGTGCAGCTTGCCCCGCATGAGGAAATGCAGCTGGCCCAGCTCTGGCACGCGATTGTTGCCTTCGTGATGATGGCCGTGATCCTGGCCCATATCTATATCGGATCCGTTGGCATGGAAGGGGCGTATGACGCCATGGGGTCCGGCGAGGTGGAGCTGCAATGGGCGCGGGAACACCACGGGCTGTGGGTCAAGGAAATCGAGGAAGCCAAGGGCAAATCCGCCAGCTCCGGTGCGAGCGACGAGACAACGGTTCCGGCCGAATAGGCTGAAACCGAGATGGTTGGATCGGTCCGAAGGAGAGCGCCGCTGGCCGAGGCCGGTGATCTGCCCTGTGTGTCCACGCCGGGATTGTCATCCCCGCGAAAGCGGGGACCCGGGACAACGCATCATCAGTCGTCATCCAAGACGGTCTCCAGGGAGTCCCGGAGCCCGGCGCCGGCTGCGCTCGGCCGGGATGACAAGCAGCGCGGAACGGCAAGCGCGCCACACCTCTTCAACCGCGTGCTGACGGCTTTGCTGGCCTCTGCCGTCCTTTCAACGGCTGCCATGGCAGCCGATTTCCAGACACTGAAAGGTCATGGCGGGCCTGTCATGGCCATCGATGTCTCACGGGAGACCGGCAAGGTGGCGACCGCCAGTTTCGACAATTCGGTCGGTGTCTGGACAGGCCGGGAACCGTTCTGGCTGGAAGGGCACGAAGCGGCCGTGAAGACCGTCCGTTTCATCGACGGCGCGCATCTCGTGTCGGGGGGCGACGACAACGACCTGATCCGGTGGGATCTCGGGGCCGGAGCGTCGCAGCGCCTGGAAGGTCACACCGCAAAGATCGCGGGACTTGCCGTTTCCCCCGACAGGACGCTCATTGCCAGCGCAAGCTGGGATGCCCGCATCGGGCTCTGGCCATTGGGCGGTGGCGATCCCGTGTTCCTGAAGGGCCATACGGCGGGTGTCAACGACGTGGTGTTTTCGCGGGACGGTGCGCAACTCTATTCGGCTTCCATCGATGGATCGATCAAGCTTTGGGACCTGAAGACGGGCGCCGAGAAACGAATGATCGACCGCAACGGTTTCGGCATCAACGTGATTGCCACCGGCGGCAAAGGCGAAAGGGAAAGCTGGCTTGCCTATGGATCGCAGGACGGCGTGACCCGGATCGTAGACATCGACAGTGGCGAGCGGTTGCAGGAGTTTGCCTTCGAGCGCCGGCCCATACTGGCGCTTGCCGTCAGCCCCGACGGCAGCAAGCTCGCCACCGGAGACGGCCACGGCTTCATAACCGTGCTGGATACGGGAAGCTGGAAGATCGAGACGGACTTCCGGGCGGCCCTGAAAGGACCGATCTGGGCGCTTGCCTTTTCCCGGGACGGCACGGTGATCCATGCGGGCGGCATCGAGAACATCGTCTATTCCTGGCCACTGGCGGATCTGGAAAGTTTCGACCCCATGGCGCGCGAGACGCCGCAGTTTCTGAAGAGGCCCGAGGACATGACCAACGGTGAACGGCAATTCGCGCGCAAATGCTCCATCTGTCACGCGCTGACGGCAGACGGCGGGCGCAAGGCCGGGCCGACGCTTTACCGCATCTTCGGACGGCGGGCGGGCACGCTGCCCGGGTATCCCTATTCTGAAACGCTCACCGGATCTGATATCATCTGGTCCGGGGAAACCATCGACCGGCTTTTTCTGGACGGACCGGACCATTTCATTCCGGGATCGAAAATGCCGATGCAACGGATCGTGCGCCCTGAAGACCGGAGCGATCTGATTGACTATCTCAAGACGGCAACCGCAGCCGGGACATCTGGAGGACCGCAATGAAAGCCATGCTCATTGCCTTTGCAGCCATTATTCTGATCGCCATCGGGGCAAACCAGATCCTGGAGCATATGGGCTTTTCCAGCGCCGATCAGACCAGCAGCGCCTCGGTGAGACTGGGGGAGTGACGCTTTTCCGATAGAGGAAAAACTCCCTCTTTCGTGTGGGCGAAAGAGGGAGCAGTTGGCCGCGCATGAATGGATGGCGGGAAGTCTCGAACCGCCCTCCGTTGCATTGTCGGATGTGCACGCGCGGCAATACGTGTTTTACCAGAGTTTCCAACTGCTTGAAACGGAGCAGTTTCCGGCTGCCGGTATCCGGGCCGTAGACCGGTTCAGCTCTGTCCCTTGTTCGCGTTCGGGAAGAAGAGCTGCTGACCGTCGACCTTGTAGTCCGCGATCGCGTCTTGCCCTTCCTTCGACAGCAGCCAGTCGATGAACTGCTGGCCGAGCAACGCCTTCACATGCGGGTGCGCTTCCGGGTTCACCAGGAT
This sequence comes from Roseibium sp., assembly GCF_050301095.1. GTDB lineage: Bacteria > Pseudomonadota > Alphaproteobacteria > Rhizobiales > Stappiaceae > Roseibium. Next base: position 7,344 of record NZ_JBNKYW010000139.1, on the reverse strand, counting down.
CACGCCATACTGGTTGAAGAGGACAGGGTCACCCTCGACGGCGATCCGGTAATCGCCCTTGTTGCCGAATGAGATCCAGGTGGCGCGGTCGGTCATGACGTAAGCGCCCATGCCGGTGCCGGTGTTCAGCGTTGCCCCCATGCCGGAACCGGTTTCCCGGTACCAGTCGCCGGAACTTGCCGTCGGGTCGATGCCGGCCGCCTTCCACAGGCGGCGCTCCGCCTTGTGGGTGCCGCTGTCGTCGCCGCGGGAGGCGAAGAGCGCCTTCGCGTCCGCGATCGTCTTCAGCGCGGCGGTGACATCGCTGGACCCGGCCACGCCTGCGGGGTCATCGCTCGGGCCGACGATGACGAAGTCGTTGTACATCACGTCCGCGCGCGAAACGCCGAAGCCGTCGGCAACGAATTTCTCTTCCGCCGGCTTGGCATGCACGAACAGGACGTCGCCGTCGCCGTTGACCGCATTCTTGATGGCCTGGCCGGTGCCGACGGCCACGACCCGGACCTCAATGCCGGTCTTCTTCTGGAAGATCGGCAAGATATGGTCGAACAGGCCGGAATTCTGCGTCGACGTCGTCGACTGCACGACAATGAATTTCTCGTTCGCAAAGGATGGCTGCCCTGAAACAATGGCCATGAAAAAGCTGGCGGTCAGGGTCAGAAAAAGTCTTCTGATCAATGGTCTCTCCAGAAATGGGATTGGTTGGAAGGATCGTGGAGGGGGCGGGTGTTCGACCCCAGGTACAGCCGGCCGTCCCGCCAGGCGCGGGCGGGATCGCTCTTCGGGTGGTTCAGAACCTCGCTGGCCGGGCCGGTTTCGGCCACGCGGCCGTCCTGCAGGAAGATCACGTCTTCGCCGAGCCGTTTCGCCTGACCGGCATCATGTGTGACAAGCACGATGGTGACGCCACGCGCATTTGCCTGCAGCACCAGATTTTCGATCGCTGCGGTCGAGGCGGGATCGAGATTGGCCGTCGGTTCGTCCAGGAACAGGAGGTCGGGTTCGAGGGCGAGGGCACGGGCAAGGGAAAGCCGCTGCTGCTCGCCACCCGACAACACCCGCGCCGGGCGGCGGGCAAGATGCGTCAGGCCTGCAAGCGCCAGCGCGTTTTCCATCCGCTCCGCCTTGTCCTTGCCCTTGAGGCCGCGCACGGAAAGGGCAAATTTCAGATTGGCCAGCACGGAGCGGCGCAGGAGGACGGGACGCTGGAACACCATCGCCTGGGCCCGACGGGCCTTTGCGTCAAGCGGTTCGCCCTGCCAGAGGATCTGTCCCTCATCCGGTTGCAGCAGGCCGTGCATCAGGCGCAGGAGCAGGCTTTTGCCGGCGCCGTTCGGACCCATGATGAGGGTGCGCGACCCCTTGCGGACGGTCACGTTCACCCCGTGAAGAAGCCGTTCGCGGCCCGCGGTGAAGCTCAGACCGCGCACCTGAAGCAGCGGGATTTCGCGCAGTGCGGAGGTGGAGGCGCCGGCGGCCGTATCGAAGGCAAGGTCACGCATAGGCGGCCCTCACTGCGGAGGCGCGCAATGCCATGACGCAGCCGTTCACGGCAAAGGCGATCATGAGCAGGATGACGCCGAGCGCCAGCGCGAGCTGCAGGTTGCCCTTGGAGGTTTCCAGCGCAATGGTCGTGGTCATGACGCGGGTGACGTGGTTGATGTTGCCGCCGACGATGATGACCGCCCCGACCTCGGCGACCGCCCGGCCGAACCCGGCAAGCGCAACGGTCAGCAGGCTGTAGCGGGCATCCCAGAGCATCGCGGTCATCCGGTCCAGCGGTCCGACGCCCATGGAGGCGAACTGTTCGGCATATTCCCGGTTGAGGTCTTCGACCACCTGACGGGTGAGGGCGGCGACGATCGGAGTCACCAGGATCATCTGGGCGATGATCATGGCGGTCGGCGTGTAGAGCAGGCGGAGCGGGGAAAGCGGGCCGGACGCGGACAAAAGCAGGTAGACCAGCAGGCCGACGACGACCGGGGGAAGCCCCATCAGGGCATTGAGCGCAACGGCGACAGCGGCGCGCCCCGGAAAGCGGAATGTACCGACGGCGGCCCCCAGCGGCAGGCCGATGAGGCAGGCGAGCAGCACGGCCGTCAGCGTGACCCGCATCGACAGGCCGATGATTTCCATCAGGTCCGGATCAAGTGCAACGACAAGGCCGAGTGCCCCGCCGAACGCGCTCCAGAAGCTTTCCATTCACGCCGTTCCTTCCGCTTATGGGAAAAAATAACGTAAAATGCATAAAAATCAAACAAGCGCACGGCTGAACCTGTCGCAAAAACGCCAAACGAAAACCGCCGCGCCTAAGGGAGGGCGCGGCACTGTTGGCAAATCGAACTCTATCGGTTGCTCACCCACGACCTCATCCTGAGGAAGCGCGAAGCGCTGTCTCGAAGGATGGGCCGCTTGTCTCTGAGCTTGCCGCCCATCCTTCGAGACGGACCTCACGGTCCTCCTCAGGATGAGGTTTTAGTGTGGAACGTATTCCGTCCTGAAACCGCGCCTAATACAGCGTCTTCGGCAGCCAGGTGGCGAAGACCGGGAACAGCCACAGGATCGCCACGGCCACGATCTGCAGCCCGATGAAGGGCACCACGCCGCGGTAGATCTGGCCGGTGGTGATTTCCTTCGGTGCCGCGCCGCGCAGGTAGAACAGCGAGAAGCCGAAGGGCGGCGTCAGGAACGACGTCTGCAGATTGATGGCGATCAGCACCGTCAGCCAGATCGGGTCGATGCCCATCAGGATGAGCGGAGGGATCAGCACCGGCAGCAGGATCACGGAGATCTCGACGAAATCCAGGAAGAAGCCGAGCACGAAGACGAACAGCATCGCGAAGATCAGCGCGCCGGTCGGCCCGCCCGGCATTTCCTTCAGGATCTCGTGCACCCGGTCCTCGCCGCCGAGGCCGACGAACACCAGCGAGAAGAAGCTGGCCATCAGGATAGTGGCGAAGATCATCGAGGTGACCGTCAGTGTCGACAGCAGCGCGGCCTTCATCAGACCGTCGGAGATGGCCGCCTTCAGGATGCGCAGCACCACGCCAAGGGCAAAAATACCAAGGCCGCCATAAACCGCCGCCAGAACGTAGCCGCCGGGAGTGATGTCGGAGCGTTGCAGCCGCACCGGCAGCACGGTTGCGGCAACCGCCAGGATCAAAAGGGCTGCGGTGGCCAGAATGATCAGCTTCGTGGACACGCCGAGCCGCCGGCCCGCCAGAAGGATGGCGCCGATGGCACCGACGGAAGCCGCTTCGTTGGGCGAGGCGATGCCGCCGAGGATCGAGCCGAGCACCGCAACGATCAGGAGGATCGGCGGCACGATGGCGCCCGCGATTTCCCGACCCGTCGGCTTGGTGACATGTTCCTTCATGGCGGGTGCATCGCTCGGGAACAGGAAGGCGCGGCCGAGAATATAGGCGCAATAGACGACGACCAGCAGCAGGCCCGGGATCATGGCGGCGGCGAAGGTCTGACCGACCGAGATGGTCTCGATGGTGAACTTGCCTTGTGCGTATTGCGCCTGCTGGAAGGCGTTGGACATGACATCCGCCAGGATGATCAGCAGCGTCGAGGGTGGAATGATCTGGCCGAGGGTGCCCGCCGTGCAGACCATGCCGGAGGCGAGTTTCGGATTGTAGCCGTTGCGCAGCATGGTGGGCAGGGCGATCAGACCCATGGCGACCACGGTTGCCCCGACGATGCCGGTGGAGGCCGCCAGCAGCGCGCCGACCAGCATGACGGAGACACCGAGCCCGCCGTTCATGCGCCCGAACAGGCGTCCCATGGTTTCCAGCAGCTCTTCCGCGATCCGGCTTTTCTCCAGAATGACGCCCATCAGCACGAAGAGGGGAATGGCGGTGAGCACCGGATTGGTCAGAACGCCGAAGAAGCGCTGGCCCATGGCCCCCATGAGCTGGATGTTGAAATCGCCGAGCCACCAGCCGAGCAGGGCGAAGCCCGTGGCAACGCCCGCGATGGTGAAGGCGACCGGATAGCCGAGCAGGATGAAGGCGATCAGGGCGCCGAACATGATCAGATCGAGAGGAAGGCTCATGCGTTGGCGCCTTTCAGCTTCTGGACGTCGCGGATGAAGGCGGCAACGCCCTGAAGGAGCAGCAGCACGCAATAGGCCGGGATGAGGGACTTCAGCAGGAAGGAGGCCGGAATCCCGCCGACCGAAATCGGTCCTTCAAGGATCGCCCAGCTGCCCCTGACATAGGGCCAGGAGAACCAGAGCAGCACCACCAGCGCCGGTGCCAGCAGAAACAGATGGCCGAAGAGATCGATCCAGGCCTGGGAGCGATGGCTCGACTTTGCGTAGAAGATGTCCACTCGGACATGGGCATTGACGAGGAAGGTGTAGCCGGCACCGAGCATGAAGAGGCTCGCGTGGAAATAAAGAACGCCCTCGTCGAGGAAGATGAAGCTGAAGCCGAAGACATAACGCAGCAGCACGATCACGAATTGCAGCAGCAGCATCAAGAGCGCCGCCCAGCATAAGGTATTGCCTATCACGGAATTGATGCGCTCCAGCGCACCGGCAAGTTTTTCCATCGCTGTCTTTCCTGCCCTGTTGTCCACCGTTCCAAAAACACGCCGTCATTGCCGGAGTTGATCCGGCAATCCATGCCGTGACCTGAATCGTGTTGCGAAACAGGAGAGGAAACGGAATGGATCCCATGGTCAAGCCGCGGGATGACAAATGGCGGGGCCGGGTGGCCCGTCCGGTTGCTTTGCTTTGTGAGCACCTCGGGGGCGCTCGGTCCGGGATGACAAATGGAGGAGCTTTCGGTGCCCCTGGTTTCCCGTATTAACAAAAAGCCACGCCCCCCATCCCGAGGAGGGCCATAAGGCCCACTCGGGACGAGGGGATCAGAGGCATCAGCAGGATGGAGCCAGGCCCGTCATCCTGCCGGAATGCCGTTGCCCGGTCAGTCGTACTTGTAGTCGAGCAGACGGGCGTTCATCTGGCCGTTGTCGGCATAGGGCATGTACTCGCGCATCAGCTTGCGGTAGCCGAGGAAGCTTTCGGTGATGCGCTGGACCAGTTCGTCGTCGCTGGCACGCAGATCCGCGATCACTTCACCGGCGGCATTGCCCATGGCGACGATGACGTCGTCCGGAAGCTTGCGCACCATAACGCCGTGCTCGTTGACCAGCTGGGTCAGCGCCTGGGCGTGCTTGGTGTTGTATTCCGTCAGAACGTCGTTGTAGAGGCTGGCGCAGGCACGCTGCACGGCTTCCTTCAGGTCGTCCGGCAGGTCGTTATAGGCCTCCAGGTTGACCGCGCATTCTTCCGCCGAGGACGGTTCGCCGACACCCGGCCAGTAGTAGTTCCTGGCGATCTGGTAATAGCCGAGCGCGCTGTCGGTCCACGGGCCGATGAATTCGCCGGCGTCCAGCGCGCCGGACTGCAGCGCCTGGAACATGGCCGGGCCGCTCATGGCCTGAACGGCCATGCCGAGCTTGGAGCACATTTCAGAGGCCAGGCCGGTGGAGCGGAACTTCAGGCCCTTGAGGTCGTCGACGCTGTTGATCTCGGTGCGGAACCAGCCGGCCCACTGCGGACCGGAGTTGCCGCACAGGAACGGCTTCAGGTTGAAGCGGGCATAGATCTCGTCATAGAGCGCCTGGCCGCCGCCATGGATCATCCAGCCGGCCTGTTCCGGAGCCGTCAGGCCGAAGGGCTGGGAACCGAACAGGAGAATGCCCTTGGACTTGGAGCCCCAATAGGCGGGAACGGCGTGGTAAAGCTCGGCCGTGCCCTGGCCGACAGCGTCGAAAACGCCGTTGCCCGGAACGATTTCACCGGCCGCGAACAGCTTGACCTCGATGCGGCCGCCGGAGATTGCGGTGATGCGGTCGGCGAGCATCTGGGCGGCAACGCCCGGGCCCGGCAGGTTCTTCGGCCATGCGGTGACCATGCGCCACTGGCGCACGTCCTGGGCGATGGCGGGTGCCGCCAGCGTGGTCGCGGCGGCCGCCACGGTGCCGGTCGCGCCGGCTTTCAGAAAATCACGTCTTTTCATGAGTATTACCCCTCGTTTCAAGGTCAGATTTCAGAGCGTCCTGCCGTGCCGGTTATTTGCCCAAAATCGCCGGCAGGTTGAGCCCCTGTTCCCTCGCGCAATCAAGCGCGATCTCGTATCCGGCATCGGCGTGACGCATCACGCCCGTTGCCGGGTCATTCCAAAGCACCCGCTCGACGCGGCGGGCGGCATCGTCGGTGCCGTCGCAGCAGATGACCATGCCCGAATGCTGCGAGAAGCCCATGCCTACGCCGCCGCCATGGTGGAGCGACACCCAGGTCGCGCCCGAGGCGGTGTTGAGCAGGGCATTCAGCAGCGGCCAGTCGGAAACCGCATCCGAGCCGTCCTGCATCGCTTCCGTTTCGCGGTTCGGCGAGGCGACGGAGCCGCTGTCCAGATGGTCGCGCCCGATCACGATGGGCGCTTTCAGCTCGCCGTTCTTGACCGTTTCGTTGAAGGCGAGGCCGAGGCGGTGGCGCTGGCCGAGGCCGACCCAGCAGATGCGTGCCGGCAGGCCCTGGAAGGAAATGCGCTCGCGCGCCATGTCCAGCCAGTTGTGCAGGTGCGGATCGTCCGGGATCAGTTCCTTCACCTTGGCGTCGGTCTTGTAGATGTCCTCCGGATCGCCGGAGAGCGCGCACCAGCGGAACGGGCCGATGCCGCGGCAGAACAGCGGGCGGATATAGGCCGGAACGAAGCCGGGGAAGGCGAAGGCGTTTTCCAGGCCTTCTTCCAGGGCCATCTGGCGGATGTTGTTGCCGTAGTCGAGCGTCGGCACGCCGGCGTTCCAGAAGTCGACCATGGCGGCGACATGCACCTTCATCGAGGCGCGGGCGGCCTTTTCGACGGCCTTCGGATCGCTCTCGGCCTTCGCACGCCATTCGGCGACGGTCCAGCCCTGCGGCAGGTAACCGTTGACCGGGTCGTGGGCCGAGGTCTGGTCGGTGACGATGTCAGGCTTCACGCCGCGCTTGACGATCTCCGGGAAGATGTCGGCGGCGTTGCCGATCAGCGCGACGGACTTGGCTTCGCCGGCCCTGGTCCAGCGCTCGATCATCTCCAGCGCTTCATCGAGCGAGTGGGTCTTCTCGTCGACGTAACGGGTGCGCAGGCGGAAGTCGGCGCTCTTCTCGTCGCATTCGACGGCAAGGCAGCAGGCGCCTGCCATGACGGCGGCAAGCGGTTGGGCGCCGCCCATGCCGCCAAGGCCGCCGGTCAGGATCCAGCGGCCTTTCAGGTCGCCGCCGTAATGCTGGCGGCCGGCTTCCATGAAGGTTTCATAGGTGCCCTGAACGATGCCCTGCGAACC
>NZ_JBNKYW010000138.1:0-5754 GCF_050301095.1 Roseibium sp. | reverse complement strand
GGGTCGGCTATATCCCGGTGGATACGGTAACCGGTGTCGCGGAACAGCTTTATTATTCCGGAAAATCGAAGGAATTCGTCTGGCGTCCCATCGAAGGTGACATGGACTGAACACCTATAGGCCCGCTCGTTCTATTGAAGGGGTGACGGGCTTGTATTCGCAATTACGTTTCCCGGTGCGGAAATTGGTTCGAAACCTTATTCATCTATAGGCACTTGGTAGACATACCTTTTCCAGGTAGGGTCAATACCTTCAATGAACGGATTTGTGAGCCGGTACACTTTTCGCTCCGAAAGCCTGGCGAACTTGACGCTTTCCAAGTATTTGTCCTCCCATAAGCGAAGCAGTGATCCGTCATCATAAGCTTTTAACAATCCTTCGTGGATGCGTGCAATCAGCTCCTGGTTCTCTCTTGAAGTTACAAGGAACCTAGGGAGTGGATAATAGATCACAAAGGTCTCGTCGAAAGTAAAATTGTCGAGGTTCTTGTGCGTTGTCCATTCTCCGAGCAGTTCGTTGGCACCGCGCAAAAACAATTCACTCCTATTGTGGGCGATCATGCTAAACATGGCTTCGTAATCGGAGCCAACTTGGACGTTGAAGCCGTGATACTCCAGAATATCTGTGTCCAGCCAAGAGATTCCTTGGAGGATCTTAAAGGACTTTAGTTCCTCAAGAGTATCGACATTTATCAATCTTTGTTTTGTTTCTTCCGAAACGAAGGCAACCCTGTAGCCGACAATTCCAAGATCCACTGGAAACGGAATGGCATATAAATCGGTGGGCAACTTGTTGCTTACCGAATACTTGAAGATGTAATTGGGATACTTTTTACTTCTGGCGGTTAGAATTGTTCTCGCCCAATTTTGTCCCTGAGGTGTTTCTCTGACTAGATAATCACCGTATTCGTCTTTTGTTTTGTCGAGAGCCAGTCTGATGACCGCCTGGTCATATTCATATCGTGTATCAACAAACGATTCTCGCCCCTGCACCGTAACCTGCATCTGTGCGTTTGCTGTATGCGCTGGAGAGACCGTTGCAATTGCGGAAACAAAGAAAAACAAGGCCTTTGTAATGGCCGATTTGCTGCGCCTTCTGTTCGAGTGACCTGGCATGGTTCGTTCACAGTAATATTGCAACAGTTTCCTGTGAAATTTATTTGTAATTTCTTTAGTCCTGTCAATTGCGATAAAAAGCAATATTGGCGTGGAACTACGGGTAACATCGAAAAGTATCTGCCTATTATTTTCCGGGAAGACGTATATTGGGTGTATTTTATTATCTTGCAATCTTTAGGACGGTGTATCGCAACTTTTGTCAGCGGTCAGACTTGGCCGGTTGCGGAGCTGGCTTCCAGACCTTGCGAGGTGTTCATCCCCGGACCTTCGAATGTCAAAAATTCCAGGGAAACTCTTTCCGGTAGTGTCTTTCCAGCGCGCTCAGCAAATGAGCGCGCGTACCGCCGTCCTCCGTGCCGCGTTCCTGAAGGTGCCTGTCGAGGAAAAAGCTTGTCAGTGCAAAGCCCTGGCAAACGTCGAGCCATGTCAGCTCACTTCCGGCCTGCCGCTGGCCTTCCAGCAGGAAGGAGGGCAGGGGCAGGAGCTTGTCGTGGTAGGGCAGGCCTGCCTCGCGGCTGACGGCACGCGCCGATTTCGGAGAGACATAGGCGAGGTCGTCGGTGGTTCCCGTCGCGGCGCAGGACGTCAGATCGAGACCGATGCCGAGTTCGCCTAAAGTCTCCAGTTCGAACCGTACCAGCAGGGCGGACGCCGCATCCGCGGGTTCCAGATTGTCGAGGACAACGTTTAGGGCATTGAAGAGGCGCGGGTAGGGATGGCGCTCGGGCAGGAGTCTCATCAGGAAGGCGAGATGCTGAAGGCTTGCCAGTCCGACGGAACTCGTCATCAGGTCGCCGGCGCGCAGATTGACCGGTTCGATCTGGAACTGGCCGAGGTGGTCGGAAAGACGGGCCTTCCACGTCAGGTCCAACTCGTTGCCGGGTTGGAGAACGGGCCGTTGGCGCCGGGAGCGGCCGCCGCGCACCAGCCCGAGATGCCGGCCCCTGTCGAGCGTCAGCGCTTCGAGGATGACATCGTTCTCGCCATGTTTGCGGGTGGTCAGCACCACGCCGCGCCCGGTCCATTCCAAGAGCTGGCTCCCAGTTTACGTCAGGCGCGGAGTTTGGCGGATTCTTGTTGTCGATCCAATTACTTTGGAAACTCCAGACCCATTTCCCGGTAGCGTTCCGGATCGTCGGCCCAGTTCTCGCGCACCTTTACAAACAGGAACAGGTGCACCGGCGCCTCGATGATCTCCGAGATTTCCGCCCGCGCCGTCTGGGAGATCGCCTTGATGGTCTGGCCGCGCTTGCCGAGCACGATGGACTTCTGGCTGTCCCGTTCCACGTAGATGGTCTGTTCGATGCGGGCGGAGCCGTCCTTGCGGGTCTCCCAGCGCTCGGTTTCCACCGTGGAAATATAGGGCAGCTCCTGGTGGAGGCGCTCGAACAGCTTTTCCCGTGTGATTTCCGCCGCCAGGATGCGCAGGGGCAGGTCGGAGGGCTGGTCTTCCGGATAAAGCCACGGGCCTTCGGGAACCTTGGATGCGAAATAGTTCAGGATGGCTTCGGTCCCGTCGCCGGTCAGCGCCGAGATCATGAAGGTCTCCTCGAACTTCACGTACTCGTTGGCCTTTTGCGCAAGCAGCAAGAGCTTCTCGCGTTTGGCGACATCTGTCTTGTTGAGGATCAGCACCTTCGGGGCGGACTGGCTGGTGAGCCGCTTGAGGATGTTTTCAACCTCTTCGTCGATGCCCTTGCGGGCATCGATCAGAAGCGCGATCAGATCCGCGTCCCTTGCCCCGCCCCAGGCGGTGTCGACCATGGCCCGGTCAAGGCGCCGCTTCGGCTTGAAGATGCCGGGCGTGTCGATGAAGACAAGCTGGGCCTTGTCGTGCATGGCAACGCCCCGCACGATGGTGCGGGTCGTCTGCACCTTGTGGGTGACGATCGAGACCTTGGTGCCGACGAGCTGGTTGATCAAGGTCGACTTGCCGGCATTCGGCGCGCCGATCAGCGCAATGAAGCCTGCCTTGGTATCGCTCGGCATGGCCGCGACCGGATCGGGCAAGGGAATGTCGAAGCGGCCTTGCGGCGCCTGGAAGACGGTGTCGTCATCCATGTTGTCTTCGGTGTCGTCGCCGATGTTGTTTTCGTCGCTCAAGGTTCTTCTATTCCTTCCAAACGCCTTCGCGGCGGAGCACGGCCTCGGCGGCATTCTGTTCGGCGATCCGCTTGGAACCGCCTTTACCTTCACCCGGTCTCAAGCCTTGAACGTTTACGGCAACGGTGAAATTCGGCGCATGGTCCGGTCCGTCGCGCCCGGTCACCTCGTAACGCGGTGTCGGCAGGCTTTTCGACTGGGCCCACTCCTGCAGCGTCGTCTTGGCGTCCCTGAGTGGTCCCGACCAGGATAGCATGCGCGGCTCCCAAAGCCGCTTCACAAAACGTTCCGCGGCCTCGAAACCGCCGTCCAGATAGATGGCGGCGATGATCGCCTCGCAGATGTCGGCAAGCAGCGCCATTTTCTTGCGGCCGCCCGTCTGGGCTTCGGCCAGACCGATGCGCATCGCATCGCCGACGCCAAGTTCCTGCGCGATCTCCGCACAGGTTTCGCGCTTGACCATGTGATTGTAGCGGCGGGCGAGTTCGCCTTCGTCGGCCCTGGGAAAATGCTCATGCAGGGTCGAGGCAATGACCAGGCCCAGCACGCGGTCGCCGAGGAATTCCAGGCGCTGATAGCTGCCCGAGACGGTTTCCGAGGGAGCGAGCGCGCTGGCGTGCGTCAGCGCGACCCGCAACAGCTCCAGGTCCTTGAAATCGTATTGCAGCGCCGCCTTCAGGGCCGAGATGGGATTTTGTTGTTGTTTTCTTGTCATGCAGCCTGCTTTGCTAAGCGGTCGCCCGGGGGGTCCCCTGGCGACCGTGACCGGAATGCGGGCCGGTCAGAGTGTCCGGCCGATCCGGTTCCAGCGAACGTCCCACGGCCAGCGCCAGAATTGATAGGCCGGTGTTCCGTCCTTCATGGAGAAGAACAGGATCTCCGCCCGTCCCATGAAGTTTTCGAAGGGCACGTAGCCAACCCTGCTGAGAACCCGGCTGTCCTGGGAATTGTCCCGGTTGTCGCCCATCATGAAATAATGGCCTTCGGGGACCTTGTATTCCCGCGTGTTGTCCAGCTCGCCATGGGTCGTCAGGTCAAGCGTGTCGTAGGATACCCCGTTCGGCAGGGTCTCGCGGTAGCGCGGCACCCGGCGGACGACGCCGGAAGGCGACTGTTCGATATAGTCGTCGATGCGCTCGCGCTTGACCGCTTGGCCGTTGATGTGAAGAACGCCGTCGATCATCTGGATCGTGTCGCCCGGAAGCCCGATCACCCGCTTGATGTAATCGATGGAGGTATCCGTCGGCAGCTTGAAGACGGCGACGTCACCGCGCTCAGGTTCCGAACCGAAGATGCGGCCGGAAATGGGCGCAAATCCGAAGGGGAAGGAGAAGCGGGAATAGCCGTAGCTGTATTTGGAAACGAACAGGTAATCGCCAATCAGCAGCGTGTCCTTCATGGAGCCGGACGGGATGTTGAAAGGTTGAAACAGAAAGGTGCGCACGACCAGTGCCAGCAAAAGCGCCTGGACGATGACCTTCAACGTCTCGTAAAGGCCACTTTCCTTTTCTTTCCTGTTGTCCGTCACGCTCATCTTATCCCTTAAAAACATGTTGTCCGGAAATCCGGAAGGCGATACCGCAATCTTGCGGAACTCTTAGCCGTTCGGGCCTTTGGAAGCAATGCTGCAGGTGCGCCCCGTGTTCAGGACGCTCTTTCAAGCGTCCGGCCCCTGTCTTCACCGGCGCTTCAGGCGCTGCTGTCTTCTTCCATGGCCGTGCTGGGCGCCGGGAACAGCCGGTCCGTCTTGCTTGAGAGGCTTTTTTTCCGACGCCGCTGATAGACTTCGACACTCTTGTAGACGATCACGTAGAAAACCACTCCCACGACCAGACCGACGGGCACCGCGCCGATGAACATCGGCTTGACCATGGGCAGAAGCGCATCAAGCGACTTGGAAAACAGTCCGCTCTGAAACTGCTGATGAACTTCATGCGGGCCGGCTTCGGGTGTCCGGCCGATCAGAACCCACTGGCCGATCTTGTAGGTCGACGCCCAGATGAACGGGAAGGTCAGCGGATTGCCGACGGACGTCCCGATTGCCGAGGCAATCAGATTGCCGCGCAAGATATAGGCAATGGCGAATGCAGTCAGGAAATGGAAGCCGACCAGCGGCGTGCAGGAGGCAAAGGCGCCAGCGGCAAAGCCGATTGCAATTGCATGAGGGGTTGCCGTCAGCCGCAGCACCCGCTTGCCGAAATACCGGGTCGACCGGGCCCAGCTGTGCCGGGGCCACACGGCGACACGCATGCGCTCGATGCGGCTGGGTCTATTTCTCCGGCGAAACAGCATGGGGTTACGGTTGGCTCCACTCGCTCACTTGGGTCACTCAGCTCAGCCCGCGGCTTCCCGGCTTGACCGCCGGCAGGGCGGCCAGTTCCGGCGGCAGATTGTCCGGCTCGTACGCCGGCACCTTGTACTGCGCCAGGGAAATGACCGGCACGGAAGCGTCCGCTTCCCCGCCGGACCGGTCGATCAGACAGGCAACAGCCAGAACTTCAGCACCAAGAGCTTTCAACGAGGTTACCGTTTC
>NZ_JBNKYW010000137.1:0-8066 GCF_050301095.1 Roseibium sp. | reverse complement strand
AGCGTAGATGACCGTCAGGACACCCATGGTGATCAGCACGTTGGGCAGGCCACGGAACAGGGACAGCTTGTACATGACAAAGATCAGCGCGGCGGCAATGATCGCGGTGCGGGCAACGAAGAAGCCCGTGGGCTCGTCCTCAATGCCATAGGCCTTGTTCTGGGCCCGCTGGCGCAGACCGATCCAGACCACAAGCGCTGCGGCTGCAATGCCGGTTGCCAGCGCCAGAACATTCACCTTGCGGGCGCCGAAGAGATCCGCCAACCCCTCACCCAGGCCTGCCGGGAAAAGATCGGGCACGAAACCCGTGGCAATGACCTGGAACTCCTTCGGAAACGGGCCGACCGACTGGCCCTCGAGCAGCCACAGCGACAGCCCCCGGAAGACAAGCATGCCCGCAAGTGTCACGATGAAGGACGGAATTTTCCAATAAGCCACCCAATAGCCTTGCGCGGCCCCGATCAGACCGCCCATGACCAGGCAGGCAATGATAGTCACGATCACGGGCAGATCAAAATTGACGATCATCACGGCAGCCAGGGCACCGATGAACCCCATCACCGAGCCGACCGACAGGTCGATATTGCCGGAGACGATGACGATGAGCATACCCAGCGCCATGATGATGATGTAGGAATTCTGCAGAAGCAGGTTGGTGACGTTTACCGCGCGCAGCAAGGTGCCGTCGGTGACGATCTGGAAGAAAACCATCACGGCAATCAGTGCAAACAGGAGGCCGTATTGCCTGAGGTGCGAGGAAAGATACTCGCCGATGCCTTTGGTCTTCACACCTGATGCCGAATTGGTGTCGCTTTGTGCCAGTTCCATGGGTTCAATACTTTCACTCGTTGACTATGAGCGACATGATGCGCTCCTGGCTCGCATCGCCGGCGGCTAGTTCGCCGACGAGAGCCCCCTCGTTCATGACGTAGATCCGGTCACACATGCCGAGCAGTTCCGGCATCTCGGACGAGATCATGACCACGCCTTTGCCCTGAGCCGCGAGGTCGTTGATGATGGTGTAGATCTCGTACTTCGCGCCGACGTCGATGCCCCGGGTCGGTTCGTCCAGGATCAGTACTTCCGGCGCGGTGAACAGCCATTTCGCCAGGACGACCTTCTGCTGGTTACCGCCGGACAGATTGACCGTTTTCTGGAACACCGAGGGGGTGCGGATTGCGAGCGCCTCCCGGTATTTCTCGGCGACTTTCGTTTCCTCGTTGCGCTTCAGGATCGCGCCTGACGCCACCCCCTCCAGATTGGCGAGTGTCGTGTTGAAGCGGATGGTCTCGTCGAGGATCAGACCCAGGGCCTTGCGATCCTCGGTGACATAGGAAATGCCCGCCGCAATCGCCCGGTCGACCGTGCTCACGTCGATCGGCTTGCCGTCGAGTTTCACGGTGCCGGAAATGTTGCGGCCGTAGGAGCGGCCGAAGATCGACATGGCAAGCTCGGTCCGCCCCGACCCCATCAGGCCGGCGATGCCGACGACTTCCCCCGCACGCACGTTGAAGGTCGCGTTGCGGATCACCTGGCGCTCGTTGTGTTCCGGATGCCAGACGCTCCAGTCCTCGACCTCAAGAAGGACCTTGCCGGGGGAGCGCTTGTGCTCCGGAAAGCGGTGGGTCATGTCGCGCCCAACCATGTCGCGGACGATGTCGTCCTCGCTGAGGCCGGCCTTTGCGTCGAGATTGGAAACGGTCATGCCGTCTCGGATGACGGTCACGCTGTCGGCGACGTAGCGCACCTCGTTCAGCTTGTGCGAGATGATGATGCTGGTGACGCCATGCGCCTTCAGCTCCAGCATCAGGTCGAGCAGCTTCCGGCTGTCGTTTTCCTGAAGGGCTGCCGTCGGCTCATCCAGAATGAGCAGCTTGACGTCCTTGGAGAGCGCCTTGGCGATTTCCACCAGTTGCTGCTTGCCGACACCGATATTGTCGACCTTGGTCGTCGGAGCCTCCGCAAGCCCGACCTTGGCGAGAAGTTCACCGGTGCGCCGGTTGGTTTCGCGCCAGTCGATCACGCCGTTTCTGGCGCATTCGTTACCGAGAAAAATGTTTTCCGCGATGGAGAGCTGCGGAACCAGCGCCAGTTCCTGATGGATGATGATGATGCCCTTTTTCTCACTGTCCGAAATGCCTGAGAACCGGGCTGCTTCCCCTTCGTAGACGATTTCACCATCATAGTCGCCGTGCGGATATACCCCGGACAGGACCTTCATGAGCGTTGATTTTCCGGCACCGTTCTCGCCGACAACAGCGTGGATCTCGCCCTTTTTGACATCGAGGTTCACCCGGTCGAGCGCCTTCACGCCCGGAAAGGTCTTGCTGATGTTCTGCATGGAAAGGAGTGCCATGGACCCCGATCTCCGATTTCCTGAAAAAGATCCGCCCGCAAGAGTGACCGGTATGGGTTCGGTCTGCCGCCCCGCTTTCCCGTGAAGTACGGGTAAGCAGGCAGGGTTTGGCTTGCGGGCGGAAAGTGCTGCTTGGGAGTTTGGTTACTTGACCTGGTCGGCGGTGTAGTAGCCACTACCGATCAGAACGTCTTCCCAGTTGCCGGCATCCACGGAAACCGGCTCCAGCAGGTAGGACGGAACCACTTTCACGCCGTTGTCGTAGGTCTTGGTGTCGTTGATTTCCGGTTCACCGCCCTCCAGCAGGGCGTCGACCATGCCGACGGTAACGCGGGCAAGTTCACGGGTGTCCTTGAAAACGGTGGAGTACTGCTCACCGGCAAGGATGGACTTGACGGACGGGACTTCCGCATCCTGACCGGTCACGATCGGCATCTTCTGATCGCCGGAGCCGTAGCCGACGCCCTTGAGCGACGACAGGATCCCGATTGACAAACCGTCATAAGGGCTGAGCGCGCCGTGCAGGGTCTTGTCTGTGTAGTGAGCGGAAAGGAGGTTATCCATGCGGGCCTGGGCAACCGCGCCGTCCCAGCGCAGCGTGCCGACCGTGTCCATGCCCATCTGACCGGACTGGATGACAATGGTGCCGTCGTCAATCAGCGGCTGCAGGACGGACATGGCTCCGTCATAGAAGAAATAGGCGTTGTTGTCGTCCGGCGATCCGCCGAAAAGTTCGACATTGTAAGGGCCGTCGCCGAAACGCTCCTTCAGGCCGTTCACCAGCGACGTTGCCTGCTGAACGCCGACCTTGAAGTTGTCGAAGGTGGCATAATAATCGACGTTGCCGCTGTCGCGGATCAGACGGTCATAGGCGATGACCTTGATGCCGGAAGCAGCCGCATTTTCAAGAGCATTGGAAAGCGTTGTGCCGTCGATAGCGGCAATGACCAGAACGTCGACACCCTTCGTGATCATGTTTTCGATCTGGGCGAGCTGGTTCGGAATGTCATCCTCTGCATATTGCAGGTCGGCCGTATAACCGGCGGCGGTGAACTGTTCGACCATGGAATTGCCGTCGGAAATCCAGCGTGCCGAGGATTTTGTCGGCATGGCAATGCCGATTGAGCCCTTGTCCGCAGCCATTGCGGCGCCGGACATGAGAGTTGCAGCTGCCGCGACCGCGACAAGCGTTTTCGAAACAAATTTCATTCTGTCCTCCCAGGCCGGTTTCCAGCCGGCCTCACGTCAAATTCAGGCATGTACCGATTGATGCCGGGCCTACAGATGTGTGAAAAACAACATGACCGTCAAATTATTATACATTATCTTCTCATACCAATTTCGGTATGTAATTGCGGAAAGACACCATGAGTCTGGATTTGCTGCGGCGTGGGATGAAGATCTCCCATTTGAGATTGCTCGCGGAACTTGCAAAACATTCCCACCTGACGGATGCCGCCCTTGCGCTCGGCACCACCCAGCCGGCCGCTTCCCGTCTGATTTCGGAAATCGAACGCATCACGGAAGCCGAGATCTATGTGAGGTCAGGTCGAGGCATCGAACTCACAGATGCCGGCCGGAAGCTGGCGGAGCGCTGCGTGCGCATCCTGCAGGAATTTGCCGACGCGGGCCGCGATATCGAGCAGCACAAATCCGGTCAGAGCGGGCATGTCAGTATCGGGTCCGTTACGGGGCCGGCCATCGAATACATCCTTCCGGCCCTCAGGCACATCCGCCTCAGCTATCCCGGCATCACCATTTCCGTCGAGGTCAGCCCGAGCCGCGAACTGGCAGCCATGCTGGAAGACGGCCGTCTGGACTTTTCCTTGAGCCGGGTTCCGGTGGACGAGGACCCTTCCCGGTTTGAGGAACGCCCCCTATTGCGCGAACCCGCGTGCCTCATCGGCAGGGCCGATCATCCACTGACGCGCCTTGCCGCCCCCATTCCGGCTGAAGCCCTGCTCGGTTTCGACTGGGTGTTGCCGCCAGTCGGCACACCGATCCGCGCAACGGCGGAACAGGCTTTGCGGGACAAGGCACTTGCATTGCCGACAAGGGTCCTGACCACATCGTCCTTCCTGTTCACACTGGCAACGATCCAGCGCACCAACGCTATCGCGCCCGTCGCCCGGTCGGTCGCCGAGAGCTTTTCATCGGGTCCGCGCAGCTCCGGCGGCACACTTGTGATTTTGAAAAGCGCACTGGACCTGTCGGTGGAACCCTATTCCTTCCTGACGAGAAAAGGCCAGGTCCTGACCCCGGTCGCACAGCTCGTCGGACGGGAAGTCCTGAGAGCTGTCACGGGTACGGACAAACAATTGGGATGATAGACCTCCAGGCCGAACCATGACCAGCAACTGGCTCCACCAGGGATACCGTTTGCCAGCAGCTCTCCGGTAGCCGGATCGTCGAAGAAACGTCCTGATGCCAACGAAAAACCGGGCCCAACAGCACACACCTGTTGTCTGACGGCATCAAAGGTGGAAAGAGGGCTGATTACCGGTCGCAGTCGTTGACACTTCGGTTCAGGCATCCCATGACTTTGTCATGCAGGGCGTCCGATTGGCCCTAACTAGGCACGCCAGACTCGGCGCAAAGGAGAAGCGGCAGACAACGCATGAGCCAGGACCGCGCACCAAAAATCAGCTTTGTAATTCCCGTCTACAATGAAGAAGCCGTTTTGGAGATGCTGTTTGCGCGGCTCGATGCACTTGTCGAACGCATTGACGCTGACTGCGAATTCCTTTTTGTCGACGACGGCAGCCGTGACCGTTCGCTTGAGCTCCTCCATAGAAAGGCACATACCCCGCATTTCCGGGTCATCGAACTGTCGCGGAACTTTGGCCATCAGATCGCCATTACCGCTGGAATCGACAGCGCCGACGGTGACGCCATCGTCATCATGGATGCCGACCTGCAGGACCCGCCCGAAGTCGCGCTTGACCTGATCGAGGCCTGGCGCAAGGGCGCCGAGATCGTTTCCGCCCGCAGGAGGCAGAGAGAAGGTGAAACCTGGTTCAAGCGTGCCAGCGCTAAGCTGTTCTATCGTCTGCTTGCCCGTCTGTCTCCGGTGAAAATTCCCGAAGATGTCGGCGATTTCCGCCTCATCGACAGAAAGGTAGCCGATGCGCTACGCGCGATGCCGGAACGCGACCGCTATTTCCGCGGAATGGTGTCCTGGGTCGGTTTCAGGCACGTGGAAGTGCTCTATGACCGGCACGAGCGGGCAGCAGGCAGCTCCAAATATTCGCTCAAGTCGATGTTTCTTCTGGCCACCAACGGCATCATCGGCTTTTCGGATCTCCCGCTGCGCATTGCCCTGTGGTTCGGATTGGCCGTTTCGATGATCTCCTTCATTGCCGTGATCTGGACGCTTGTGGGTACCTTCCTCGGAGGGCCGGTCGTTTCGGGTTGGGCCTCTACAATGATCATGCTGTCATTCCTGTCAGGTGTGCAGCTTCTGACCATCGGTCTGGTCGGGCTTTACGTCGGCCGGATATATAACGAGGTGAAGGGACGCCCGCTGTATTTCGTCAGACCGGACGGCGGGCCTGAAGTCAGCAAGGTCGCTCTGGAACCGCGCCGCGCCGAAGAGACTCAGTGATCGTCCGGAATGTTACGGCCTCGCAATCATCAAAACCCAATTTTTGCCGGCCTCTCCGGCAACAGGGCGAAATGATTAAGACTTTTCTTCTAGGTTGCACACGTTCTGCCCGTGTAGGAAGCGACGCCCGGCGAATGCTTGAACCAGCCGCGAAAATGTAACCTCAGCGCGATGGGTCAAGACCACTTCCGAACGGGGGCCGAACGCTGCTTCAGACGGTGAAGATCCAAGGGATGCGGGATAACGTGGCACAATTTACCGTTCTCATACCGGTCCTGAACGGAGCAGAGCTGCTCGGCGAGGCGCTGGCTTCGGTTGAATCCCAGACCCTCACAGACGTTCGCGTCATCGTGAGCGACAATGCCTCCACAGACGCGACTCCTGAGATTCTGGAGGCCTGGCGCGACCGGGTGAACCTGCGGGTCATCCGGCAAGAAAAGACGCTGCCGATCCCGACGCATTTCAACGCCCTTCTCGACGCGATTGAAACCGAAAGATACATGCTCCTTTGCCACGACGATTATCTGGCCGACCCCGACGCACTCCGGCTCGCGGATATCGCACTGGACGAGAACCCCGACGCGCCAGCGGTCTACTGCGATCTTGCCTATGTCAACACGCAACGGCGCCCTCTGGCGACGCGCCGCTTTGACAGGGCAGCACTCTTCAGCGCGGATGAAGCGGGACGTGAAACCATTCGAACGACGAGGAACATGTTCGGCATTCCCCTAGGCGTCAGAACGGCGGCCCTGGGTGCCCACCGATACGATCCGCGGTTTCACTATCTGACGGATGTCGATCTTTCCTGGTCGATGGCAAAGGGACGGAACCTTGCCCATGTACCGCAGCCGCTGATTGCCAATCGTTATCGCGCCGGCAACACCACATGGTCGCTGCTCGGACAGGCCCGCTCGGAATACCTTGCGTTCGCGAAAAAACACGGCGTGCCACTCGGCCCTCTGGGAAAGGCGCGACTGTCTGCCAGAATATGGACACTGAACCAGCAGAAGAAGCTGTTCGGCCTCTACGGGCGCATGGTGGAACGCCGATGATAAGTCGGTTTCATTCGGCTGACGTTCGCGGTCAGTTGATACGCTTCGTTCTGGTTGGAGCAATCAACACCGCTTTCGGTTACGCAATCTATACGCTCGGACTATTTGTCGGCCTGCCTTACTGGCTTGCCAGCCTCATCGCGCTCCTCCTCGGTATCGCCATGAGTTTCTTCACGCAGGGCAAGTTTGTTTTCCGAACTTCCCTGACCGGAAGGCTACCCGTTTTCGTGGCGATGTGGGCGGTAATTTACCTCGCGAACATTCTGCTGATCCGGATACTCGCGGCATGGGGTGCCAACTATTACCTCGCTGGAGCGCTTGCATTGATACCGGTCGTTATTCTGTCGTTTTCGCTCAACCGCCTCGTTGTCTTCAGAGTGCAAAAATGAACCGCACGATGCACCGCTCTCTTGTTGCCCTTGTGGCCTTGGCGGCTGTCGTCCAGGCCATTGTGCTCTTCCGGTTCGAAGTGAATTGGGACGAGTTCCTGAACCTGTCCATGGTCTATGACTACCATCGTGGCGACTTGCGGGAGATCCTTCAGACAGCCTTCATTCACTTCTTCCACTGGGTTCCCTACGTCTCGGTGAACGAGGTCGATCAGGTCATCGCCGCACGCATGCTCATCGCGGTCTTCGCGCTGGCGACATCCTGGGCGATCTGGGCCTCGGCACGGCAGCTGACCAGTCCGGAAGGTGCTCTTTTCGCCGTCCTTGCCTACTGGACCTTCAGCTACGTACTCCGGCACGGTTTGTCCCTGCGGACCGACACGCTTGCCGCTGCACCCATCATGGTAGCGCTCTGGCTTGCGTTGACGCGCGGCGGCCAGATCCGGGCCGTTGCCCTGGCAGGCGCCCTCATCGGCTTTGCCGGCGTCATGACCATCAAGGCGATTTTCTTCGTGCCGACAATCGTGGTGATCGGCAGCGTGCGCGCGCTGGAAACACGCAGCCTGCGCGGTGCCTTCGGCTTGCTGGTACTTGCCGGCACGGTGGCTTTGGGAACCTTCGCCCTTCTCATCGGCCTGCATGCGCTGACGTTCAGCGAATTTAAT
>NZ_JBNKYW010000136.1:0-19262 GCF_050301095.1 Roseibium sp. | reverse complement strand
AGCGGGCCTCGGGTTTGTCGGCGTCATGACGCTCGGCGCGCATCACCAGGAACATCATCTGGCGATCGCCTCCGGCCGTTCGCCGCATGAGTGAGGCTCGGATTGCAAACCTGGCGAACGGCAGCGTTCTATCCTGCACCTTCACCGCCGCCTCGCGGTTCAGATGGCGGCAATTGCATCCGCAAGCATCGACCTGACCTGCCCCGCAACAGCCTTGAGATCCGCATTGTCTATGGCCGTCATGGACGCCTGCGGATCAATGGCGGACACTTCGATCCCGCCCTCTGTCTCGCGCAGGATCACATTGCAGGGCAGCATCGCCCCTACCTTGGGCTCCATGCCGATGGCCTGCCAGGCCATGTTCGGGTTGCAGGCACCAAGGATCAGGTAACCCGGCATGTCCTTGTCGAGTTTTTTCTTCATCGTCGCCTTCACGTCGATTTCGGTCAGAACGCCGAAACCGGCCTTCGACAAGGCATCGCGGGTACGGGCCTCAATGTCGGCGATGGAAGCGCCGTCGAAAGTTCTGTCCAAGGTGTAACTCATGACAACTCTCCCTGTTTCCGGGTTTATTTGCTCAGGTACTTGATCAACGCGGCGATGACCAGGATGACCAGCACGAGGATCAGAATCATCCAAAGTCCGCCAAATCCCATGCCCATGCCCATGCCGTTCATCTCCTCACTTGCTTGCCGTTTGTCAGGCGGAGGCCGCCGGATCTGTTTTCTTCAATCGCCAATCTGCCGGCAGAAAATCACTTGCTTCAGGGTGCTCAAATCCTCGCTTTTCTCAGCCGCAAGGCATTGACGACCACGGAGATCGACGAGGCACTCATGGCAAAAGCAGCGAACATCGGGCTGATCAGGATACCGAAGGCCGGATACAGCACCCCGGCGGCAACAGGCACGCCACAGGCGTTGTAGATCAGCGCAAAAAACAGGTTCTGGCGGATGTTGTGCATCGTGGCGCGCGACAGCCTGCGGGCACGGACGATGCCGTCCAGGTTACCTTTGACCAGCGTGAAACCGGCCGATTCAATCGCGACATCCGCGCCGGTTCCCATGGCGATGCCAACGTCGGCCTGGGCAAGTGCGGGCGCATCGTTCACGCCGTCGCCCGCCATGGCGACCTTGCGGCCCTCGCCCTGCAGTTCGCTGATGATGCGCGCCTTGTCTTCGGGAAGCACGTCGGCGCGGATCTCGTCGATTCCCAGCCTTGCCGCCACGGCTTTCGCGGTGCGTTCGTTGTCGCCGGTGGCCATGATGATCCGGAAACCGAGCTCGTGCAGTGCCTGAAGGGCCGCGGGCGTGGTTTCCTTCATGGGATCGGCGACGCTTACGAGCCCGGCGACGGCGCCTTCAAGAACGACGAACATCACCGTCTCGCCCTCGTCCCGCCGCGCGTTCGCCAGGTCCGTCAGCCCGGACACCTGCAACCCGAGCTCCTCGATCAGTTTCAGATTGCCCAAGGCAACAGACTTGCCGTCGACTGTTCCCCTGACGCCCTTGCCGGTTACGGCCTCGAAATCGCTTGCCTCTCCAAGGGAGACGCCACGCTCCTCGGCGCCAGTAACAATCGCCTCGGCCAACGGATGCTCCGACCCTCTTTCCAGGGTCGCGGCAAGGCGCAGAACCTCGGTTTCGTCATGCCCCTCTCCGGGCAGCACGGCGGTCAGCCGGGGTTTGCCCTCCGTCAGCGTGCCGGTCTTGTCGACGATCAGCGTGTCGACCTGTTCGAAACGTTCCAGCGCCTCGGCATTCTTGATCAGGACCCCTTTCTGCGCCCCCCGTCCCGTGGCCGTCATGATCGACATCGGTGTCGCCAGCCCAAGGGCGCAGGGGCATGCGATAATGAGCACGGCCACCGCGGCAATCAGAGCGTAGGACAAGGCCGGGTCCGGTCCCCAGATCGCCCAGCCGATGAAGGCAAGCACCGCGACGGCGATGACTGCCGGCACAAAGACCCCGGCGACCTTGTCGGCGTATTTCTGGATCGGAGCGCGGCTGCGCTGAGCTTTGGCCACCATCTCGACGATCTGGCTCAGCATGGTGTCGGCGCCGACGCGCGTCGCCTCCATGATCAGGCTCCCGGTCCCGTTGATGGTCGCCCCGGTCACCGGATCGCCCGGGGTTTTCTCCACAGGCACCGGCTCTCCCGTGATCATGCTTTCATCGATCGACGAGCGGCCATCGGTGACAACGCCGTCGACCGGCACCTTGTCGCCGGGGCGCACGCGCAGCCTGTCGCCGATCTTCACGTCTTCCAGCGGGATTTCTTCCTCGCTGCCGTCGGTGCGGATGACCCGGGCGGTCTTGGCCGCCATGTCCAGGAGCGCCCGGATGGCCTTGCCGGTTCCCTCGCGGGCGCGCAGTTCCATCACCTGGCCCAGCAGCACGAGCACAACGATCACGGCGGCGGCCTCGAAATAGACGCCGACATGGCCTTCCGCGTCGCGGAAGCCTTCCGGAAAGATGTCCGGCATCAGGACGGCGACAACGCTGAAAGACCAGGCGGCCATCACACCCATGGCGATCAGCGAAAACATGTTGAGGTTGAACGACCGGAACGAGTTCCAGCCGCGCACCAGAAACGGCCAGCCGCACCAGAGCACCACCGGTGTACCGAGTACCAGCTCGATCCAGAGGGTCGTGCGCTCGCCGAAGATTTCTCGCACGCCAGAGAGGCCCAGAAAGGGGCCCATGGTCAGGACAAGCAGGGGAACGGTGAAGGTGGCACCGACCCAGAGCCGGCGCGTGAAGTCCACAAGTTCCGGGTTTGGGCCCTCCTCTGCCATCGCGGCGCTTTCCAGTTCCAGCCCCATACCGCAGATCGGGCAAGCTCCCGGCTCGGTCTGGCGCACTTCCGGGTGCATCGGGCAGGTGTAAACCGCCCCTGCGTATCCGGTAGGAACCGTGTCGTATTGCCCCTCTTTCGAAGCCGCGCCACCACCATCCTGGCCATGAGCATGCCCGTGTCCATGATGGTGGTGATGGTGTTGTTCGGAACCGGCTTGGCCTTCGGGAACCAGATGCATTCCACATTTCGGGCAATCGCCCGGTTCGGCCTGCCTTATCTCGGGATGCATCGGACAGGTAAAAGCGATCTGTTCGCCCTGCCCGGGTTTCGTGGCCTGATCATGGGCATGCTGTTGCGACCGGGTCTTCATTCCAAACCTCCCGCAAGCGTCATTGCACCAGTCTTCCCGCAAGGCTTCGGACGTTGCAATGACCCATGTCATGACGGAAGCGACTTGTGATCGGGCCCTGGCCGAAAGCGAACCAACTGTCCTTCGCCCGCGAAGGGGCGAAGGCCTGCTCAGGCCGCCTGCTGAGCGGCGTCGTATCCTGCGGTCTTCAGTGCCTCCAGGATTTTCCCGGCCGGGAGCTGGCTTTCGATGTCGACGGTCCGGTTGTCCATGTCGAATTCCAGCTTTGCCGAACTGTCCGCACCCTTGACCGAACTGTCGATCGCCGCCTTGCAGTGGCCGCAGCTCATATCGGGGACGTGAAACTTCATGAGTGTTCTCCATTTTTGTGTTTCGAGACGAATATGGAGATTCCAGCTGCTGGAAGGTCAAGACCGCCGGCATTTTTAAAAAATACTTGTTCCGGCCTTGACCTTCCAGTGACTGGAAACCTTATTTCCGGCAGGAACCTGATAATCGGAGCCAACATGTCCAACGAACAGCACGCAACCCTTTCCATCGAAGGCATGTCCTGCGCCTCATGCGTCGGCCGGGTGGACCGTGCCCTGACAGCCCTGGAGGGCGTGAGCGACGTTTCAGTCAATCTGGCCAGCGAAACCGCAAGGCTCAAGGTTGACAGTCCCGAGCGCTTGAGCGAGGCGGCACAGCGCCTGACCGAGCTCGGTTATCCTGCCCGCGTGGCGAGCGTAACGCTCAATGTTTCCTCCATGTCCTGCGCCTCGTGCGTCGGACGCGTGGACCGGGCGCTGGCGGCCGTTCCCGGCGTGACGGAAGTGAACGTCAACCTCGCCTCCGAAACGGCGACGGTCACCTACCTGGAAGGCGCAACCGATCCGTCCGCACTTGCCAAAGTGGCGACGGACGCGGGATATCCTGCGGAAATCGCGCAAACCGGCGGAACGTTGGACCGCGCTGCCCGCAAGGAAGAAGAAGCGCAGGATCTCGCCCGCCGGGTAATCCTGGCCGCCGTGCTGGCCTTGCCGGTCTTTGTCATGGAAATGGGCAGTCATGTGATCCCCGGAATGCATGCCCTGATCGGGCAGACCATCGGACACCAGGCAAGCTGGCTGATCCAGTTCGTACTGACGACGGCGGTCCTCATCGGACCGGGCCGGCAATTCTATCTGAAAGGCATTCCGGCGCTTCTGAAGGGCGCGCCGGACATGAACAGCCTCGTTGCCGTGGGAACCGGCGCAGCCTATGCCTATTCGGTCATCGCTACGTTCCTCCCGAACCTGCTGCCGGACGAGGTGCGCGCGGTTTATTACGAGGCCGCGGCGGTGATCGTTGTCCTGATCCTGTTCGGACGGTTTCTGGAGGCCCGCGCCAAGGGACGCACGGGTGCCGCCATCCAGAAGTTGTTGGGCTTGCAGGTCCGCACCGCGCGGGTCCTGCGCAACGGCGAAACGGTCGAACTTGCCATCGAAGAGCTGAAGACGGGTGACATCGTCGTCGTCCGCCCGGGCGAGCGTATCGCCGTCGACGGCGAAGTGACGGAAGGCGAGAGCCACGTCGACGAGAGCATGATCACCGGCGAACCGCTGCCGGTCGCGAAGAAAGCGGGCGGAGCAGTGACCGGCGGCACGGTGAACGGCGCGGGCTCGTTCCAGTTCCGGGCCACAAGGGTGGGTGCCGACACTACGCTGGCGCAGATCATCCGCATGGTTGAGGAAGCCCAAGGGGCCAAACTGCCGATCCAGGGGCTAGTCGACAAGATCACGCTCTGGTTCGTGCCGGTCGTGATGGCTGTTGCCGCCCTGACGGTACTGGTCTGGCTGGTCCTCGGCCCCGATCCGGCATTGACGCTGGCGCTTGTTGCCGGGGTCTCCGTGCTGATCATCGCCTGCCCCTGTGCCATGGGCCTGGCGACGCCCACCTCGATCATGGTCGGCACCGGCCGGGCTGCCGAGATGGGAGTTCTGTTCCGTAAGGGCGATGCCCTTCAGGAGCTGACCTCGGTCGGTGTGGTCGCGCTGGACAAGACAGGCACCGTAACGGAAGGCCGTCCGGAACTGACCGATCTGGTGCTGGCGGGAGGCTTCGACCGGGCCGACGTACTGGCCCGCGTCGCCGCCGTCGAGGACCGCTCGGAACATCCGATTGCGGAAGCCATCGTCCGCGCCGCACGCGCCGAGGGATCGGCCCAATTCGAGATCTCCGAATTCGCCTCGATTACGGGCTACGGAGTGCGGGCACAGGCAGGCGGCGCAGACGTGCTTGTCGGCGCGGACCGCCTGATGAAGCGCGAGGGAATCGACCTCGGCCCGCTGGCAGAAATCGAAACCGATCTGGCCCGGCGTGGCCGCACCGCGCTTTTTGCCGCGATCGACGGCCGCATCGCGGCGGTTCTGGGCGTCGCTGACCCGGTGAAACCTGCAAGCCGGGCGGCAATTGCAGCCCTGCACGCGCAGGGTCTGAAGGTTGCGATGATCACGGGCGACAAGCGTGAGACCGCTGAAGCGATTGCTGCGGAAACCGGTATCGACCACGTCGTCGCGGGTGTCCTGCCCGACGGCAAGGTGGCGGCTCTCGACCAGTTGCGCGAAGGCGGGCGGAAGATCGCCTTTGTCGGCGACGGCATCAACGATGCCCCTGCGCTGGCCCATGCGGACGTCGGCATTGCCATCGGCACGGGAACGGATGTCGCCATCGAATCCGCCGACGTGGTGCTGATGTCGGGTGATTTGCGCGGTGTCGTGAACGCTTTCGAAGTGTCGAAGCGGACGATGACGAATATCCGGCAGAACCTGTTCTGGGCGTTCGGCTACAACACCGCGCTGATCCCGGTGGCCGCCGGCGTGCTCTATCCGGCCTTCGGGCTGCTGCTGTCACCGGTGCTGGCGGCGGCGGCCATGGCTCTTTCGTCGGTATTCGTCCTGACCAACGCCCTGCGTCTGCGCCGGGTCAAACCTCCGATGGACGAAGCGAAAGCGCCGGAAGCACCCCGCGTGAGCGCCCTGGCGGAAGCAGCACAATAGGAGAGAGAGAAATGAACATCGGAGATGTTTCAAACCTGTCCGGCGTTCCGGCCAAGACCATCCGCTATTACGAGGATATCGGCCTGGTCAAGCCCTTGCGGACGGACAACGGTTACCGCGACTTCCAGGAAAAGGACCTCCACCAGCTGGCCTTCCTCGGCCGGGCCAGAACCCTCGGGTTTTCGATAGAGGATTGCAGAAACCTGCTGGAACTCTACGAGGACAACAGCCGGGCAAGCGCGGACGTGAAAAAGATCGCCGAAACGCATCTGGCACGGATTGAAGAGAAGATCTCGCAACTCCAGTCCATGAGGACCACGCTGGCCCACCTGATTGATACCTGCACCGGGGACCATCGCCCTGATTGTCCGATCCTGGACGATCTCAGCCAGTCTTCCCCGGTTTCTGCAAAGACGGGAAACAACGGTGCCGCATGAGTTCAGCCGCTTGTCAATGCGGTAACCGAACTCACGTATCCTGACGGAAGATGACGCGGTGGCTCCGCAGGAGCCCTGCGTCATGAATGCCGGAAATCCGTTCAGAAAGTCAAAGCAGATGCCGGAAACCCAGATCCAAACACAGATCGAAACACAGGTTGGGCACCGGTATTCACGATTGCAGATACTGCTGCACTGGTCGGTCGTCATCCTGGTCCTTGAGCAGTGGATCACCTCAAGTGCGATTCCGCGTACGCATGATCCGTTCCTGACGCCGTCCAAAGCCGATCTGCTCATGCATCTGATGCACAATTACGCCGGCATGCTGATCGGCACTCTCATGGTAATCCGGCTGGGGTTGTTGTTTCTGAACCCGAGACAGGTCGACCCCGGTCTCCCGCGCTGGCAGGCGGCAGCGGCACAGGCCGTGCATTGGGCGCTCTATCTTTCCCTGCTGGGTCAGGCCTCAACCGGTTTTGTTGCGTCCTATCTCTGGAAGGGCGCCGTGCCCTTCCACCAACTGTTCTGGACGCTGACGCTGTCCCTGGTGAGCTTGCATGTTCTTGCAGCAGCCTATCACCTTGTCCGGCAGGACGGTGTCGTCCGCAAGATGGTTCCTTGACAAACCTAGAGCCCGTCCCCGCGTGTGCGCCGGACAAGACCCAACGCGGCCCATCCGATGTTTCGCGCAATCTGAAAGTAACGTAAAGTCACCTGCGGACATTCCGCCAGAACGTACGATGTGCGGGACCAGAAGGAGACTTCCGGTGATTGAGATCTATTTCGAAAAGGGTTTTACCTACACCTGGAATCCACCGCAAAAAATTACCACCGACCCGCATGACGGATCCATTTTCCGCTCGGGCACAAGTCACCCGCCGAACCTCACCTACACGGGACTTCATCCGGGGTTCTTCGACGGGGTGACGCTGCCATCCACGCGCGGCATCGCGACAAATACCGCCATCCGCTATCGCTGGCTGAATTACGTTCATGGGCGCACAGCCTATGTCCGCTCGACAAACACCGACGTTCTGACGGGCTTCATGAGCGGATGCTGGATCTGTTCCTGGTCCGAACATGGTCATCGACGGGTCGGACACATCGGCACGGTCGACTTTGCGGCCAGGGACGCGGCCCCGAACAGCACCGTGAAACAGGCCTTCGCCGCCAGCCCCGCCATGCAGGTCGGGTCCCACATTCGCGGCTATAACCCCGCCGATGCCTGGGACGTCGCAGACATATTGCGCCTCACGAACCAGACCAAAATCGTGACCCAATCCCTGATCATGAGCCTGGTGAACACCCGCAACGAGTTCTATTCCATCCTCATGATGCAAACCATCGCGCCGGGCAAATGGATCTGCGGTGGCAAGAAAAGGGTCCACGGCCACCACAGGGGAACGCTCCAGGCCGCGTTGGCCTAGGCGCCCCTGTTACCCCCGGCCCACGAACGGCATTTTTGTTGCCATCACCGTCATGGACAGGACGTTGGCGTCGAGCGGCAGACCGGCCATATAGACGACGGCCTCGGCAACATGCACCGGATCCATGGTCGCTTCGCTTGCCATTTCTCCGTTGGCCTGCAGAACCCCGGCGCTCATCGCCGCCGTCATGTCGCTCGCGGCATTGCCGATATCGATCTGGCCACAGGCGATATCGAAGGGACGGCCATCCAGCGCGGTGGATTTGGTGAGGCCCGTGATGGCGTGTTTGGTCGCTGTATAAGGCGCCGAATTCGGCCTTGGTGTTGTCGCTGAAATCGAGCCGTTGTTGATGATGCGGCCGCCGCGCGGGTCCTGTGACTTCATCAGCCGAAAGGCCTCCTGGGTGCACAGGAACGCACCTGTCAGGTTGGCGGAGACGACGTTGCTCCATTCCTCAAAAATGATCTCTTCCAGCGGCACCGAGGAATTGAACATGCCGGCATTGTTGACCAGAAGATCCAGACGGCCGAAGGTTCGCGCAATTTCCCCGAAAAGGGCCTTGACCGACGCGGGATCGCCGACGTCCGCGGCAAGCGGCTTTACCTCGTTGCCTGTTTCAACGGATAGTTCGCTCGCTGCCGCCTCAAGCACTTCCAACCGGCGGCCTGCGATGACGACCGTCCAGCCCTCGGCGCTCAGGGCGCGGGAAATGGCCTTGCCGACGCCGGTGCCGCCACCGGTTACCAACGCGATTTTCCCCGTCACATCGAAACTGCCGTCGCTCATGCGTTCGTGCCTTCCAGTTCGTCTTCCAGATGAATCCTGATAATTTCGTCGAAGCTTGTTTCGGCCGCAAAGCCGAGGTCTGCCGCCCGCCGGGCCTCGAAATCGGTCGGCCAGCCGGCCACGATCTTCTGAATGGCCGGGTCCGGCTCGCGGCGGATCAGCTTCGCCGCGCTTTCCCCCGCCACCCGGCGCAGAGCCTCGATTTCTTCCCCAACGGTCGCCGACAGTCCCGGCATGGTCAGATTACGCCGGTGACCGATGCAAGCGGTGTCGATGCGGGCGGCATGAACGAAAAAGCCGACGGCAGCGCGAGGGCTTGCGAACCAGTGACGCACGCTGTCATCGACCGGCAGCACGGCCTCCTGCCCCACGAGCGGTTCGCGCAGGATGTTGGAAAAGAACCCGGAGGCGGCCTTGTTCGGCTTGCCCGGCCGGATGCAGACCGTTGGCAGGCGGATGCCGATGCCGTCGAAGATGCCCTTGCGGGTGTAGTCCGCCAGCAGCAGCTCGGTGATCGCCTTTTGCGTGCCGTAGCTCGTCAGGGGCGTTGTATGAAACTCGTCGCCGATCGTTTCCGGGAAGGGCTGGCCGAAAACGGCCAACGAAGACGCGAAAATGACACGCGGAAAATAGGGCTCGCGCAGATTTTCGATGCGAATGGCTTCAAACAGCGCCCGGCTGCCGTCCAGGTTGACCGCATAACCCTTTTCGAAATCGGCTTCCGCCTCCCCGGAGACGATCGCCGCCAGATGAAATATGACGTCCGGTCGGCCCGTGATCAGTTTCTCGGGTTCACCGGCTTTGGCAAGATCCATCGTGAGCGCCGTCGAAACCTCCTGAAGGGCAGATGGCACCGGTGGCTCGATGGCATCGGCGAGCGTCAGCCTGTCGACCTCGAAACCGAAGACTTCCTGATCCGCCGCCAGCTTTTCAACCAGCTTGCGGCCGACCATCCCGGCGGCACCTATCACGAGTACATGCATCCGCGTCTCTCCTCCCTGCCAGCCAATTCTTGTCTTTCCCCGAATCTAGCGCGGCGCAGTGCCGGAACGCTACCATTCTTTCATATCTCCGCAAGTATCAATGCGCCAACCTAAACCCGGCCATCCACCAGCAAAGCGAGGCTCATAAGCCGGTTATTCTCCCCGTGTCTCGCCAAGGGATTGGGCGGCATCGATCTCGCTGTGGAGACGTTCGGCTTCCTTGACCGACGGCGTGATGAAGCGGCCAAGCAGCAGATAGGCGACGGGGGTCAGAAACAGCGTGGAAAGCGTTGCCAGCCCCAGGCCGCCGACGATGACATAACCGAGAGCGATGCGGGCTTCCGCCCCCGCGCCACTTGCCATGATCAGCGGCACACCGCCGACGATGGTGCAGATCATGGTCATCATCACCGGCCGCAGGCGGATGTTGGCGGCGTTCTCGATGGCCTCGCGTACCCCCTGCCCCCGGTCGCGCAGCTGGTTGGCGAATTCGACGATCAGGATGCCGTTCTTGGCCATGATGCCGACCAGAAGCACAAGACCGATCTGCGAGTAGACGTTCAGCGTCGTGCCGGTCAGAAGCATTGCATAGACCGCGCAGGCAAGGCCCAGAGGCACGGTCGCCATGATGATGATGGCGCTGACGAAGCTTTCGAACTGGGCGGCCAGCACCAGCAGGATGATGACAATGGCAAAGCCGAAGATTCGGGCCATGCTCGAGGATTGCTCGCCGAGGGTCGCCGTCTCGGCAAGCGGAATGATGCGGGCTCCGGGCGGTAGCAGCGGTTCGGCAATCTTCAGAGCTTCCTCGTAGGCGTTGCCGAGGGCGAAATCGGGTGCGAGGCCGGAGGTGATGGCGACGGAACGCAGCTGCTGCTCGCGGGCAAGCGCCGGCGGAACGGCCTTTTCGACGAGGCTGGCGATGGTCGACACCGGCACGAAGCGCCCGTCCCCGGTCTTGATGAAGATATTCTCCAGATCCGTCGGATCATTGACCGGATTGGTGGTCGACACGAATTTGACGTCATATGCCTGATCGTTGATGAAGACCTGCCCGATCTTGCGACCGTCCAGCATGGCCTGCATGGCCGTCCCGAGACCGTTGATGTCGATGCCGAGATCGGAGGCGCGCTCCCGGTCGACGGAGACGGAGAGCTGCGGCTGCGTGGCTTCGCTCGACAGGCGCACCTGACGGAAGCGACGGTCCTGCTCCAATTCCGCGATGATCTTTTCGGCCGCAGCGCCAAGTTCGGCGTAGTCGTTGCTGCCGGCGACCGCGAACTGAAGACCGGACCCGGCCCCGCGGATCCTGAGAGAGTTGGGCTGAAAGGCAAAGGCGCGTACGCCCGGAACATTGCGGACCAGCCCCTGGACTTCCGACAGGATCTGCTGCTGCGACCGGCTGCGTTCTTCCCAGGGTGCCAGACGCATGACGATGAAACCGCTGTTCTTCGACCCGCCGGTACCTGCAATGGAAAAGATGCTCGTGATTTCACCGTTTTCCCGGAAAGGCTCCAGAAGGGTCTCGATCTCGTGCATCTGCCCGGAAAGATAATCAAGGCTGACCCCTTGCGGGGCCGAAACGCGCATGAAGGCGATGGACCTGTCCTCGGACGGTGTCAGCTCCGACTTGATGGTGCCGAACATTACGCCGGCGGAGGCGGCGAAGAGGACCGAGACCGCGACAACGACGATGGGCGCGTCCAGGCAGGCGTGCAGGCAACGGCGATAGAGCGCACGCAGGAAGCGGCTGATACCGCCGACGGACCCGTCGTGTCCGTTGTCCGTCTTGCGCTTGCCGCTTTTGTCCGTGCCGGACTTCAGGATACGGGACGCCAGCATCGGGCACAGGGAAAGCGCCACGATGGAGGAAAGGAACACGGCAATGGCGAGCACGAAACCGAATTCACGGAAAAGGCCGCCCGTCTGCCCCGGCAGGAACGAGAGTGGTACGAAGACCGCGATCAGTGTCGCGGTTGTCGCCAGAACGGCAAAGAACACTTCCTCCGTTCCGAGCACGGCGGCCGCACGCGGACCCATGCCCTCGTTGCGCCGGCGCACGATGTTTTCCAGCACCACGATTGCATCGTCCACGACCAGACCGGTCGCAAGCACAAGCGCAAGCAGCGTCAGGATGTTGATGGAAAAACCGGCGATATAGATCGCTGCCAGCGTGCCGATCAGGGCGACTGGCAAAGACACGCCGGGAATGAGGGTGGCGCGCCAGTCCCACAGGAAAATGTAGATGATCAGGAGAACGATGCTGACGGCAATCGCCAGTGCGATCTCGACCTCGTGGATGGCGCCGTTGATGAAGGTGGCGTCGTCGCTGGTCACTTCCAGCGTCGTGCCCTCCGGCAGGTTTTCCTGGATGCGTTCGGCGGCCGCGCGCACGCCTTCGGAAATCTCCAGCGTGTTCGACTGTGCGGAGCGTATGACGCCAAGACCGATGCCCGATTTTCCGTTGGCCCGAAGCTGCGTCTGGCCCAGATCCGGGCCGAGCGTGACATCGACGAAATCCCGGAGCCGTGCCTTCCGGTTGATGATGATGTTCTCGAAGGCTTCCGGCGTATTGATCGAGGCGGTTGCACGTACGATCAGGTCCTGGTTGCGGCTGGTCAACGAGCCGGCAGGCGTGTCGAAGGCCATCGAGGACAGGGCCCGGGCGACATCGGCAATGGTCAGGTTCAGGCTCGCCATCTTGGCCTGATCGATGTCGATCCGGAAAATCTTGTCCCGGTCGCCATAGACCTGGACATCGGCGACGCCCGGCACGGCGGCAAGCATGTCGGCGATCCGGTCTTCCACCAGCACCGTCATGTCCTCCACCGACATACGGCCGGAGGTGAGCGCCAGGCGGACCACCGGCTGGGCGTTGGCATCCGCCTTGATGATCCGCGAAGGTTCCGCGTCCTCCGGCAGGTCGTTGGTGATACGGCCGAGCGCGTCGCGCATGTCGGAGGCTGCGACATCCAGATCGACATCGCCGGAAAACTCGACGACAACCCGGCTCCGTCCGAAGGACGAGGTGGAGGAGATTGCCTTGACGCCGGAAACGCGCGCGACGGCGCCTTCGATGACACCGGTCACCTCGCGGTCGATGGTTTCGGCAGCCGCCGCCGGATAGTTCGTCCTGACGGTGATCACCGGGCGATCGACATCGGGCAGTTCGCGAACTTCGACACCGAAGAGGGCGGCAATGCCGGCAACGACGATCAGCATGTTGATCACGAAGGCCAGCACCGGGCGGCGCACAAACAGGCCGGTAAACCCGAGATCCTTCAGGTGGTCCATGTTCATCGGAACCTCCCGCGCTTCACGAACCGCTGCCGGCGCCGGGTTTCGGCGGAGTGTCGGCGGCCGGGGCCTGTTTGCGTCCGGCAATCGTCAGTTCCGCCCCCTGACGCACCAGATGCAGACCTTCGGTCACGACATCGTCCTCCTCCGTCAGCCCGGCATCGACAAGCACGCTGTCGGCATTGCGCTGGATGATGTTCACCGGAACGCGCGCGCCCTTGCCGTCGCGCACGGCCCAGACGAAGGCGCCATCCGATCCCCATTGGATCGCCAGCGGATCGACCGCCGGATATTTGTCGCCCGGAAACTTCATCAGCACCTGGAACGACATGCCGGCCCGAAGCTTGTCTTCGATGTTGGGAAACCGTGCCCGGACCTGCAAAGTCCGGGAAGCAATGTCGATGCGGTTGTCGACGGCACTGATCACGCCGTGAAAGGTCTCGCCCGGACGGGCAATTGAAGTGGCGGTCAGGCTCGACCCGACCCTCACCGCAGAGGCGTAGCGCTCTGGCACCCAGAAATCGACAAGGATTTCGCTGCGATCGTCAATGGTGGCGATAACAGTCTGCGAGGTGACATAATTGCCGGCCGTGATCGGCAGGATGCCCACGGTCCCGGAGATGGGGGTCTCGATTGATCTCCTTGAAAGAGCCAGCTCCGCCTGCCGCAATTCCAGCCGCGCGTTTTCAACGACGAGTTCGGCGTCGTTCACCTGGACGGCGGTTGCGGTGTTGGTCTTTTGCAGCACCTGCATGCGCTTCAGCCGTGCCTCGGCATCCTTGAGCGCGTTGGCCGCCCGCTCGACCGCAATCTGCTCCGCCTCGGAATCAAGCCTGGCAACAACGTCCCCCGGCTTCACCGCTGCGCCGGACTTGACCAGCAGCTCCGTCATTCTGCCGCTGGTGTAGGGGGTCACCTCGACGGATTGCAGCGCAGTACTGGTGCCGATGGCCGACAGGCGGTCGTTGATGGTGATTTCAACCACGGGCGTGGTAACGACTGCGCCTTGCGGGCCGCCTTGTCCCCTGCCGGGTTTGCCGCCGTTGCCGGCCGCGGTATCGGCAACGGTAGCGGGCAGCCAGTCGAGCCCCAGGCGCGCCAGCTGCTCACCGGCGCCTGGGTAGTAACGCACCCACAATCCGGCAGCCACGACCGACACAACCAGGGCCAGCAAGAGCTGTTTCCAAACCGACAATCACCACTCCAATCAGAGCTTGCAGACCAAACTCCAATCAGTTGGCCTTTCAAGTGTTTTCTACGGCAAATCCCGTATCTCAACAATCGATATAGTGTAGCAAATTCTGCTCTGAAGGGTGGCAACAGGCAAGGCCGGTGCAGCCGCCACGGCCCGCACCGGCATTTGCGTCAGACTGGGGCTCCATCGCCTGGAGCGCTCACTCGGTCCCGTCCATTGCCGCCACGCGGCGCATGGAGGCCTGGCGCGTCTGGAGCTGGCGGCGGACGAAGGCAATGATAAAGACGGTCGTCAGGATCAGGACGATGGTCGGCGCCGGCGCACTGTCGAGGAAGAAACTGGCATAGGTGCCCGCCAGCATGGAGGCCATGCAGACCAGCACGGAGACCCAGAGCATGGTGCCGAAGGTCCTGACCAGCAGAAAGGCGATAGCGCCCGGTGCGATCAGAAGACCGACCGCCAGGATGAGGCCGGCCGCCGACAGCGTGGCGACAATGGTCAGGGAAAGCGCGGCCAGCAAGCCGTAGTGCAACAGGTTCACCGGCAGTCCGCAGGCGCGCGCCTGGGCGGGGTCGAAACTGTGCAGCAGAAGATCCCTCCACTTGAGCACCAGCACACCGCCGACGAGAAGCGCGATGATGCCGGCGGTCAGCAGTTCGTGCGGCTCGACACCCAGCATGTTGCCGAAGAGGATATGATCCAGATGGGCGTTGGTCTTGATCGAGACGTAAAGCACGATCCCGATGCCGAACATGCCGGACATGACAACGCCCATGACCGTGTCCTGCTTGACGCGGCTGTTGCCGGACAGAAAGCCGGTCAGCAGCGCACAGACCATACCGGCCGCGAAGGCGCCGAGGATCAGCGGAAATCCGAAGATATAGGCCAGCACGATGCCGGGCAGCACCGCGTGGCTGACAGAGTCGCCCATCAGAGCCCAGCCCTTCATCACCAGGAAGCAGGACAGAAGCGCGGTCGGCACCGAGACGATCACGCAGATCAGGAAGGCGTTCTGCATGAAGCCGAATTTGAACGGCATCAGGAGCGTGTCGAGATCCATCAGACGGCTCCCTCCGGCCTGCTGCGCAGGGCCTCGGCGGCTTTGCGGCGCGCAGCCAGGAGGCCGTGTTTCGGCGCCAGGACGAAGGCCACAAGGAAGATAAGCGTCTGCAGCGTCACGATGATGCCACCGGTCGCACCGTCCAGGAAATAGCTGGCGTAAGCGCCCGTGAAACTGGTGAGCGCGCCTATGGCGACCGACATCATGATCAGGCGCGGAAAGCGGTCGCACAGGAGATAGGCCGTCGCGCCGGGCGTGACCACCATCGCGATCACCAGAAAGGCGCCCACCGTCTGCATGGCGGCAACAACGGAGGCGGACAGCAGCGTGAAGAAGATCGCTTTCAGGAGCCCCGGCCGCAGGCCGATGGTTCGTGCGTGGCTCTCGTCGAAGAAAGTGACCATCAGGTCCTTCCACTTGAGGATCAGGATCGACAGCGAGACGAAGCCGATGATGGCCAGCTGCAACGTATCCTCCGGCGTGATCGCCAGAATGTTGCCCATTGTGATGGTCTGAACGGAGACGGACATGGGATTGACGGAGACGATGAAGAGGCCGAGGCCGAAGAAGGAGGTGAAGATCAGGCCGATGATCACGTCGACCTTGAGGCCCGAGCGCTCCGACAGGAACAGCATGGCACCGGCCGCCAGCCCGCCGGCGATGAAGGCCCCGAGCGAAAACGGCAGGCCGATGATATAGGCGCCCGCGACCCCCGGCACCACCGAGTGGGACAGGGCATCGCCGATGAGCGACCAGCCCTTCAGCATCAGATAGGACGAGAGGAACGCACAAACCCCGCCGACCAGTGCGGACACCCACATGGCGTTGGTCATGTAGTTGTAGCCGAAGGGTTCCAGCAGAAGGTCGATCACTTGCGGACCTCGCTGGTCTGCACTTCGTCGCCGTATTGCACGAACGGCCGCTCGTCGTCGGTCAGGATGGTGACCTTGCGGTGGTCGCCATCGGTGTGCAGCGTCTGGTCGGAAATGGTGAAGTGGCGCAGGACGCCACCGAAGGCCTGTTCCAGGTTCTCCCTCGTGAAGGTTGTCGCCGTCTCGCCATGGGCCAGAACCGTGCCCTTCACCAGAACGGTCCGGTCGCAGAATTCGGGCACGGAGCCGAGATTGTGGGTTGAGACCAGCATCACCCTGCCCTCATCCCGGAGTTCACGCAGCAACGCGATGATCTGCTCTTCCGTCTTGACGTCGACGCCGGTGAACGGCTCGTCAAGCAGAATGACCTGCCCGTCCTGGGCAAGCGCGCGCGCCAGGAAGACGCGCTTGCGCTGACCGCCCGAGAGCTCCCCGATCTGGCGGTGACGGTAGTCCTGCATGTTGACGCGCCGGAGAGCTTCTTCAACCGCGTCATGATCGGCCTGTTTGGGCCGCCGCAGGAACCCCATGTGGCCGTAGCGGCCCATCATCACCACGTCTTCCACGAGAACGGGGAAAGTCCAGTCGACTTCCTCGGACTGAGGCACATAGGCGACGAGGTTCTTGCGCAGAGCCTCGCCGACCGTCAGGTCAAGAATGCGGATATCACCCTTCGCAGCCGGTACGAACCCCATGATGGCCTTGAAGAGAGTTGACTTGCCCGCCCCGTTCACGCCGACGAGTGCCGTCACCGTGCCGCGCGGGATTTCGAAACTGGCGTTCCACAGCGCGGTATGTCCGTTCCGGTAAGTGACGGTAACATCCTGAGCGGAAAGTCCGCCGTCTGCCGCTGGCGCGCGCATTTCCATTTCCGGTTCCTTGATGACATTCAGCATTCTCATCGTCCATTAAAGTCGAAATTGCGGGCGCAAGATACCGGATGGATGCGGCGAAGACGCCGCAGGTACGGCCGAGCGGTGCAAAGGCTCCGTTATTCGGCCGCCGATTTGAGACCTTCGACCACCGTCCCGGCCGTGACTTTCAGGAGATCGAGATAGGTCGGCACCTCGCCCCCCGCCTCGCTCAGGGAGTCCACGTAAAGGACACCGCCGTACTTCACCCCGGTTTCGCGGGCAACCTGCTCGGCCGGTGCGGTGTTGACAGTACTTTCGCAGAAGACAACGGGAATTTCGTTTTCGCGGACACCGTCGATGACCGATCGCACCTGTTGCGGCGTACCGACCTGATCTGCGTTCATCGGCCACAGATACAATTCCTTCATGCCGAAGTCGCGGGCAAGGTAGCTGAAAGCCCCTTCACAGGTCACGAGCCAGCGTTGCTCTTCCGGAATTTCGGCAATCGCCTCGCGCAGCGGTTCGATGGTAGCGCGCAGCTGTTCCTTGTAGGCAGCGGCATTCGCGGCATAGACGTCCGCATTGTCCGGGTCGTTTTCGGAAAAGGCTTCTACAATATTATCGATATAGATCAGAGCATTATCGAGCCCCATCCAGGCATGGGGGTTGGGCTTGCCTTCGTAGTCCCCTTCCGCGATCTCGATCGGGTCGATCCCCTCGGTCAAGGTTGCCGACGGGATATCGCCCAGGTTGGAAAGAAACTGCTCGAACCAGAGTTCCAGGTTCATGCCGTTCCATAGGATCAGATCGGCATCGGAAGCGCGAACGATATCTTGCGGCGTCGGCTCATAGCCGTGGATTTCCGCTCCGGGTTTCGTGATGGAAACCACATCGGCGGCTTCACCGGCGACATTCTGGGCAATATCCGCCAGGACGGTGAAAGTCGTCACCACCTTCATCCTGTCCTTGGCCAGGGAACCTGTCGCCAGACCTGCCCCGATTGCCACCAGGGACACTGTTACCACCAGTTTCTTGAGCATCATCGCTTCCTGTCATGAGTTCAACAGTTGCAAGTGATATTGCAAATCATTTGCAACTGTCAAGCTAGTTGCGAATGGCTCGCAATTTCATGAGCCATGAAAGTACCTGCGCCGGTGACAAGGGTGCCTTCAAAGACCCGGTTCGTATCCGGACTTGAGCTTTCCGAATTCAACGCGCCGCCTCAGTGAATGCCGGGCCCGTGAGCGCCAGCACTAGCGCCTTCCTTGACGACAGTGCCAAGAAACAGTCACGGCTCTCCTCCTCCTCCCGATCCCTGCGGAAAGAAGATCGAGGATGACGAAGTCCGACACTCGTCGCAAATAAAAACCGCCGGAGCTGTCCGGCGGTTTCAAGCGTTCCTTCAGAGAAGTGTCAGGCGGCGGCAACGCGGTTGAGGAAGGTTTCGATGCCTTCTTTCAGAGCCCGGCTGCGGGCGCTGAGATCGCCGGAGGCGTTCAGGACCTTGCCGGAGGCATCCTTTGTCTCCTCGACCGCCCGGGCGAGGCTTTCCATGTTGGATCGTACGGCCATGGTGCTTTGAGCCGCGCGCTGCACATTGCCGGAGATTTCCGTCGTGGCCGCCCCCTGCTGGGTGACGGCGGCGGAAATGCCCTGGGTATAGCCGTTGACCTCCTCCATCGTGCCGGAGATCGCCCCGATGGCGGTGACGGCATCGGCAGTGGACTCCTGGATGGTCTGGACCTGCGAGGAGATTTCCTCCGTCGCGCGAGACGTCTGCGTCGCCAGTTCCTTGACTTCCGCCGCCACGACCGCAAAGCCCTTGCCGGCTTCGCCAGCGCGCGCCGCCTCGATGGTGGCGTTCAGTGCCAGCAGGTTGGTCTGTTCGGCAATCGCCTGGATGAGTGTCACCACTTCGCCGATCTTGGTCGCGGCCTCTGCCAGGCCCTCGACCTTCTCGTTGGTCACCCGCGTACCGGTCGTGGCCCGGTCGACGATTTCGGTGGTCTGCGCGACCTGGCGGGAAATCTCGCCGATCGAGGCCGCCAGTTCTTCCGCGGCGCTGGCCACGGTCTGGACGTTGTTGGTGGTCTCGTTCGAGGAGGCCTGGGTCTCGCTAGCGTAGCCGGCACTGTCGCGGGCAATCTCGGTCAGGGCCTGGGCGGTTG
>NZ_JBNKYW010000135.1:0-17284 GCF_050301095.1 Roseibium sp. | reverse complement strand
CATCGACAAGGCCGTTAGAGCTGCGGAAGACGCCTTTTGGATTTATTCGGCGACCACCAGGCAGGAACGCGCAGCGTTCTTGAACCGGATTGCCGACGAAATCGAGGCCAGAGGCGACGCGATTACCGAAATCGGCACCCGCGAAACCGGCCTTCCGGAAGCACGCCTTCAAGGGGAACGCGGGCGGACCACCGGTCAGCTCCGCTTGTTCGCACAGGTCATTGAGGAAGGTGATTATCTGGATCGCCGGTATGACGCAGCCTTGCCGGACCGCGCGCCGCTGCCGCGCCCGGATATCCGTTTGATGCAGCGTCCAGTCGGTCCAGTCGGCGTATTCGGTGCCTCCAATTTTCCGCTCGCCTTTTCGACGGCCGGTGGCGATACGGCATCGGCACTTGCCGCCGGATGTCCTGTAGTCGTGAAGGGGCACCCGGCGCATCCGGGAACCGCTGAAATTGTCGCAGACGCCATTCTGGCGGCGATAGATGCCTGCAACATGCCCAAGGGCGTGTTCAGCCTGGTACAGGGGGCGACGAAGGAAGTCGGTGCCGCGCTGGTGCAGCATCCGCTGATCAAAGCCGTCGGTTTTACCGGTTCACTGGGCGCTGGGCGGGCTCTGTTTGACCTGTGCGCCTCGCGGCCGGAACCAATTCCGTTCTTTGGAGAACTCGGCAGCGTCAATCCGATGTTCCTTCTACCCGAAGCCCTGAATGCGCGCGCGGCGGAGATCGGCAGAGGCTGGGCAGCGTCCCTGACGATGGGAACCGGCCAGTTCTGCACCAATCCGGGCGTTTCGATAGCCATCGAAGGTCCTGAAGCAGAGGCCTGCCTCGAAGCTGCCACGGCGGCACTATCGGAAACCGGCGAACAAGCCATGCTGACGCCGGGCATTGCCGGGGCCTTCTCAAGCGGACAAAAACGCATCGCGGCGACCAGCGGTGTACGGGAAGTGCTGAAGACGAGCTGTTCAACACGCGGAGCTTCGCCTTACCTCTATGCCACGACTGGTGCCGAATGGCTTCAGAACCGTGAACTTGGCGAAGAAGTCTTTGGTCCGCTTGGGATTTTCGTCACGGTCAAGGACTTTGACGAAATGCTCGCGGTTGCCCAGTCCTTCGACGGACAATTGACGGCAACGTTGCATCTGGATGCCGGCGACGAGGACAGTGCCAGAACGCTGTTGCCGATCCTGGAGCGCAAGGCTGGCCGTATTTTGGCAAACGGCTTTCCGACGGGCGTTGAGGTCTGTGATGCCATGGTGCATGGCGGTCCATACCCGGCATCCACCAATTTCGGTGCTACCTCCGTCGGAACAATGGCTATCCGGAGGTTCCTGCGGCCGGTGTCCTATCAAAATCTGCCAGCGGAGATCCTGCCGGCGGATCTGGCCTGAGCCGAACTCTTCGGAAGGTGGACGGCAATTGCCGACCACCTTCCGGTTATGTCAGCGCGGTGCCTTGGTCGCGACGATGCTTTCCGCAATCGCCTTGTTTTCAGACAGCATGTTTCGCATCCGGCTACGGGCAAGCTCCGCTTCGCCGTTTTGGATGGCTTCGGCGACTTCTATATGACGGCGTTCCGTAGTCCTGTCCTCGGGCTCTTCTTTCCGGCCGTCCATGTAGGAAAAGAACAGGACCGCATAGATGAGGCTTTGCAACTGTGACAGCATCAGGTTGCCGCTGGCCTCGAGAATGGTTGCATGAAAGGCGTAGTCCGCAGCAATCATGACATTCTCTCCCAGGTCCGGGTGGATGCTTTGCGCCGCCTTCATGATGGTCTTGCGCTGTTCCGCACTGGCATGCACCGCCGCAAGCGCGGCTGCTTCCGGTTCGAATATCAGCCGCAGGTCCGTGGCTTCCGCATAAAGCCTCGCCGTGTGAGGGCTGTCTTGATCGTGCCACCTGATGACATCCGGGTCGAGCAGGTTCCATTCCTCGAAGGGGCAGACCCTCGAGCCGTAGCGGCGAGCGGTTCTGACAAGGCCCTTGCCGCACAGAACCTTGACCGCCTCCCGTACGACCGTCCTGGAAACGCCAAGCGTTTCAACCAGTTCATCTTCCTTCGGCAGAATATTGCCCGTAGGAAAATCGCCTCGCGCGATACATTTGCCGAGATGTTCCACGGTATCCTTGACCGCTCCTGTCGGAAGAGAGGTCAGGGTTTTGTCGGGAAGTTCAAAAGAACAGGAGGGGTCTTTAATCATTCCGCATACTCGGTTCTCCCGGCGTAGTTGAATTCAGTTCAGTTACGGAGCGACCAATATTCCTTAGCCGTTTTACATTGGAATTAATACGAATGCCAGATCGCGGCGATGGACCGGCCGATGTTACCAACCCAGATTGTCAGGCTCCAATCTGATCAGGCGGCACCGGTTTGCCGGCAAGGCGCGCTGTGCAGCGCAGTGTCCTTGAGATCAGAAGCGGAACATTGCCTCCCGGTCGAATTTTCACCTATCCAGCCCTGTCGATTTTTGCGTTAGGACAAGAGAGGGACAGAACTCCCGGAAAAATTTCTCTCATGGTCAATATGAGAATTGAATTGAATAGGTGATTATTTCTTGGCGTTCCGGAAGTCGAGAGAAGTATATCTTAAATAATTTGTCGCGTCCCCGCTATCGGGGTCTGCACCAAATAACAATTGATTTTTGCCGAAAATTTAGAAAACTTACACAAAGTGCATCCTTGAATCATGCTCTGACCTGTCCGGTTAAATTGAGGTGGTGAATTGACGGGGAAGCGACGTGTTGGTGCGGTCGACGGGAATCGCGTAGTTGTCTTCTTGTCGAATGCGCGACTGACCTTGCGTTCGCGGCACCTTTCGCGACTCTCCGAAAGCCGGACAGCGGAAAGACTGCTTTGTTGGCAATGATGGGCATGTCGTCTGTATCTGTCTGCAGGGCAGCCAAGAAGAAACGGCAAATAGGCACTCCCGGTTTTCCGGTAGCCGATACATAGATTAAGGTGGGCATCTTGAGTTTGAGCGGCAGTACGTCGTTGCCTTACACACCCAAGGAGATGGGCAGAGCAAGTCTGTCCCGCACCTTTATCCTGTATACGCTTGGTCTGTTTGCCATTCTCGGCGTGATATTTGTCGGCATCCTCACAAAAATAACCTGGGACTCGTCGCATGCGCGCGCAATCCGGGTGACGGAAGCCTTTTTCCAGGCAACCAAGCGCCCCTTCGAACGCGCGATCTGGACCGTAAACGCCGATGCCACGCTGCAACTCATTCGCGGACTTGAAAGCCTGGAGGTTGTCGAGAAAGTCTGGGTCGAGACACCGGATACCGGAAATTTTGGTGAACCGGTGATGGGCGCGCGCCGGCAGGAGGCTCTGAGCTATACGTTGAATTCCCCCAGCACCATCCTGCATAAGGATGCCATCGGGAATGTCTATATCCTCATCGATCGCAATACGATCTCCTATGAAATCGTCTCCACGGTCGGGTTCATCGTATCGGCGATCATTATCTACCTTGTTCTCCTGGCAATCGTGATCCGGCTCGTTTTCCGGCGTCTGATCGGACGGCCGCTCTCCGCGATCGTCGAGTACCTGTCGACGCCTCGGCTCATCGAAGACCCTCCGAAGGCCGAACTGATGCCGGGCCGTCATGACGAAATCGGCATTCTGGCCACCAGCCTTCAGGCAATGGTTCAGCGAAGGCATCTGGATTTGCAGAAGATCCAGGAATATCAAACCAATCTTGAAGAGCTTGTCACGCAGCGAACGGAACAGCTCAAGCTGGTTCAGGAAGAACTGATCCAGGCCGATAACCTGGCCGCGCTCGGCGCGCTGGTTGCCGGTGTTTCGCATGAGTTGAACACGCCCCTTGGGAACGCCCTGATGG
This sequence comes from Roseibium sp., assembly GCF_050301095.1. Taxonomy (GTDB): domain Bacteria; phylum Pseudomonadota; class Alphaproteobacteria; order Rhizobiales; family Stappiaceae; genus Roseibium. Next base: position 13,438 of record NZ_JBNKYW010000135.1, on the reverse strand, counting down.
CGGCAACGACCATCAAGGACGCGACCGGATATGTGAGAAAAGAGCTCGAGGATCAGACCTTGAGCAAGGAGGCGCTCGAAAATGAAGTCGAGCGGATTTCGGACACGGCCAGCATAATCGAGAAGACACTGGGCAGGGCTCGAGAACTTGTCGGCAACTTCCGGCAGGTCGCTGTGGACCGGCAAAGCGAGAAGAAGCGGGTCTTCAATTTCGATCACATCATCCGAGAAACGTTGGCGACACTCCAGCCTACCTTGAAAAAGACCTCCTTCCATATCGATCTGGATCTGAACGCCGATGTCGACATTGACAGTTATCCCGGGGCCGTCAGTCAGCTTGTGTCCAATCTCGTGGAGAATGCGATAAAACACGGGTACGAAGGCCGGAGTGAAGGCAGGATAATGCTGTCTTCAGAAGTTGTTGCCTCAAGGGAGCGCAATCGTGCGGCCGGTCAAAAAATCGTTTTCAAGTGCAGGGACTTCGGTGTTGGTATTCCCGACAAGAATCTGAAAAAAGTTTTCGAACCTTTCTTCACTACGAAATTCGGAAAGGGGGGCTCTGGATTAGGCATGGCGATTTGTTACCAGCTCGTGACGGAAGCACTGAAGGGAACAATTTCGGTTTCTTCTAAAGTGGGTGCCGGAACAGATTTTGCGATCGAGTTTCCGGTCTCCATCCGGCAAGAGTCTGTGTCTGTCGTGAACAAGAAGGTGCATTGACATGGTGATGGACTTTCTTGCGCCTTCCGAACCTGAAGAGAAGACAACTGCCAAGAATCCTTGGAAAATTCTGATCGTCGACGACGATCCGGATGTTCATGAAGTGACCAGGATTGCCGTTGCCGGATGCCAGTTCGAAGGACGGAATTTTGAATTGCTTCATGCGCTCTCGGCCCAGGAAGCGCGCCAGGTTTTTTTTGATCATGACGATATCGCCGTGGCGCTGGTCGATGTGGTGATGGAAAACGATACGGCCGGCCTGGGGTTGGTCGGATGGATACGTTCGGAACTTGGCAACCGCTTTACCCGGCTTATCCTGCGCACCGGACAGCCCGGTTATGCCCCGCAAACCGATGTCATCATGAAATTCGATATCGATGGATATGCGGAAAAGGCAGAACTCTCCAGAACAAAGCTGATCACGGCCATCGTTGCGGCCTTGCGCGGCTACAAACTGGTCATGTCTCTGGAGACCAACCGCAGAAAACTGAAGCAGCTCAACACCCATTTCGCTGCGATTGTTGAGAAGAACGCCCTTAGCGATTTTGCTTCGGCAGTGTTGCGGCACTTTAACGATCTGGTCGAGCAGCCCCTCGATTGCCTTCTTTGCGGCCTGGATTCCCTGCCGGACTACGGGGCATACGACAGATCCAACATACGAGTTCTGGCCGCGACGGGGATATTCGAAAGCAAGACCGACCTTCCTGTCGATGTGCTTGACGACGATGTTATTCGCAAAGCGGTGAACCTGTGTGTGGATACACAGGTCACCCAGTCGCTGGCAGAAGGGGTTGCCTTGCCACTCGTGACCCGCAACGGCATGACGGGAGCGTTGTTCGTCAGCATGCCTTTGAAGCAGCTTGAGGAGCTTGTCGGCTCGGAAGTCATTCAGCTTTTTGTCTCCAATGTTTCACTCGGATACGAGAAGACCGGTTTGCTGGAGCATATCCGCGACCTTGCCTATGTGGACCGGGTGACGGGGTTATCGACCTTTTCCGGGTTCATAGAGACCTTCCAGCGTTACGCAGCCGCAAGTACGCCTCTTCTGGTCGTACATTCGGACATTCAACGGTTCAGGGTAATCGTCGACGGCATCGGGGATGACCAGGCTGCGGCTGTTTTGAAGAAAACCGGACACAGGCTGTCGCAGATCTTCCCGGATGCGCTGACGATTGCCCGCAAGGAAAAGGACGAGTTCCTCATACTCCTGAAAGGTGGCGGGGCCAACAGGGTTCAGGACATCGTTGCCCGTGTAGAGGATGCCTTTCAGGATCCGATCACGCTGGACGACAACCAGATGACCTTGCGCATGCGGCTTGGGTTTGCCACTGCGGAAGAAGTGTTGAGCCAGGAGGCCGAGCAACTGGTGAGGTTCGCGTCCATTGCCTTGAACGATGTGCGGCAGAAAGGATTGACGAACCACGCGGTTTTCCATCCCCTGATGCAGGAAGCCGCATTTGAGCGGCTGCGTCTGGCATCGCTCCTGACAGGAGCTGCCAACCAGACCGAATTTTTCATGCATTACCAGCCGATCATGCAGGCGCAGGATGAGAAAATTGCCTCCTTCGAAGCGTTGATGCGGTTCCGCAGCCAGTCGGGAAACTTTCTGAATACCGCGCGTATGATCGAGGCAGCCGAAGCCAGCGGGCAGATCTCCGAGGTTGGAGCCTGGATGTTCAAGACCGCCTTCTCGGAATTCAGCAAGTTCTCGGGCATATCCGACACAGTCCGGCTGAACGTGAACCTGTCGCCACGCCAAGTCCAGACAAACAGGATCTACAAGGACATCGAGGATGCGGTTTCGTCCGCTGAACTGCCGTTGCACAGGCTGGTTTTTGAAGTTACGGAAGGGCTGTTCCTGAGCAACGATCAGGTAACGCTGTCGCTGCTCACATGGCTGCGCAACAAGGGCGCGCGCGTGGTGATCGACGACTTCGGCACCGGCTATTCCTCCTTCAGCTACCTGCGCAAGCTGCCGGTAGACGGGATCAAGATCGACCGCAGCTTCATCATGAACATGGATCAGGACGCCGACGCGCTGGCAGTCGTGAAATCCATCATTGCCGTCGCGCAGGCTCTGGATCTCAGCGTTACGGCCGAAGGTGTAGAGACGGCCGCCCAGCGGAAAATCATGCGGGAACTGCACTGCGACTACCTGCAGGGTTACCTTTATTCCAAGCCTTTGGGCGAGGACGATCTGGCCGGGTTCATACAGGAAGCGGGGAGCCGGGGTTTTTCTTTCGATTAGGAACGCCCTTATGTTCGCCCCTTCGGGGAACAATGCGGGACGCGGGGAGGCAGCCGCGGCTTGACGAGTCAGTTGCCCGGTCTGCCGGGGCCGAAACCGCTGTTGCCGTGGGTCTCACGGGTACGAACTGCATTCTCTTTCATTTAAGCGATTGAAATTTTGTGGCGAACACGCTCTCATATCGAAAAGCGTTTTCGTTCGACGCGGTCCGGCGTTGAGCACCAACCAAGTCATTGCCAGTGATTGCCAATAAACGGCAAGGGGAGAATTTGCATGGACATGAACGGCTCCCACAGGATACCTGCCGATCGGGAAACCGTTTGGGCGGCCTTGAACGATCCGGAAATACTGAAGGCCTGCATTCCGGGCTGCGAAAGCCTGGAAAAGACGTCAGACACGGAGATGACCGCCGCAGTCACATCGAAGATCGGCCCGGTCAAAGCCAAGTTCAAAGGCTCGGTCACGCTTGAGAATATCAATCCGCCGGAAAGCTACACCATCGCGGGTGAGGGCAAAGGAGGCGTTGCCGGATTTGCCAAGGGATCCGCCGACGTCAAGTTGACGGAAGAAGGAGACGAGACAGTTCTCTCCTATGAGGCCAAGGCTCAGGTCGGCGGCAAACTGGCGCAGCTCGGCAGCAGGCTGATCGATTCTACGGCAAAGAAGATGGCCGAGGAGTTTTTTTCCAAGTTCTCGGAAATGGTTGGCGGCGAGACCGCCGGGAGCGATGCCGGCGAGAGGGATCTGGACGCAGGTCTGGCGGAGGAAGCCAAGCGGATTGCCATCGAAGATGCACCCGGGGAGGTGATCCACGCAATCGAAGAAGCCGAACACGCGGTGGAGGAGACTATCCACAAGGCGGAAGAGAACCTGGAAGCTGCAGCCGGGCGGAATGCGTTTGGAGGTCCCGTCGTCTGGGGACTTGTTTTACTTGGGGTCCTGATACTGGTGCTCGCTCTTGCGAGTTGACCCGTATGGCTCAACTTTGAAATGATCCGGTTCTGACGGTTTTCGCCAGAACCATTTCAAACAAATGAATGGGTGCTGACCCTAAAAAACACGGTGACAAGCCGGAATGTGTTCGGGGCAAGACCCGGAGAAATTCATGAGGGAGAGAAATTCATGTCGAAAGTAACGATGGTCTTGAACGGCAAGACGGTTTCGGCGGATGTCGAAGACCGTACGCTTCTCGTGTCGTTCATCCGGGAGGTCCGGACCCTGACGGGCACCCATGTGGGGTGCGACACCTCGCAATGCGGTGCCTGTGTGGTCCACGTCAACGGCAAGGCCGTGAAGTCGTGCACGATGCTTGCGGCCCAGGCCGATGGTGCCGAAGTCGTTACGGTTGAGGGATTGGCTTCCGGTGGCGAGTTGCATCCGGTTCAGGCCGCTTTCCGGGAGCATCACGGGCTTCAGTGCGGCTTCTGTACGCCGGGTATGATCATGACGGCGGTCGACATGATCAACCGTCATGGTGCGGGCAATCTGGACGAGGCCACCATACGGCATGAGCTGGAGGGCAATATCTGCCGTTGCACCGGCTATCACAACATCGTCAAGGCGATCAAGGCAGCGTCCGACCAGATGGCCGGCATGGCTCAGGCCGCCGAATAATTCCGGTTTTGGGGCGCGGAGTACTTCGCGCCGCGCGCAAGCGGGACCAGTCAGCGGAACGCGCCGGGAGGAGAACGGCCGTTCGAGCTGTCCGCCAGGTTCAGCTTCACGGATTTTGCCGTTACCGGGTTATCGGGGTGCGGCGAGAGCAGGTTTTCCGGTCAAGGCGGGCCGGGTCAAGGTTTTAGGGAGAGAGACGATGGCAGTTGAGGGGATCGGCGCCCGGGCGCTTCGCAAGGAAGACAAGCGCTTCATCACGGGCAAAGGGCAATATACCGACGACATGGTGATGCCGGGCATGGGCTATGCGGCCTTCGTGCGGTCGCCGCATGCGCATGCAAAGGTCACGAATATTGACGCGAGTGCAGCATTGGCGATGCCGGGGGTGGATGCGGTTCTGACCGGTGATCAGCTTGTCGGTGACGGGGTTGGAAACCTGATCTGCGGGTGGATGATCCACTCCAAGGACGGAACGCCGATGAAGATGGGCGGCTGGCGTGCGCTGGAACCGGAAATCGTGCGGCATGTGGGCCAGGCGGTTGCGGTCGTGGTGGCCGATACCCAGGCACAGGCCCGCGATGCAGCAGATGCTGTGGTGGTGGATTACGAAGAACTGCCTGCTGTGGTCGACGCCGTCGACGCCATGCAACCGGGAGCTCCGCAGATCCATCCGGAAGCGGAAGGCAACCTGATCTATGATTGGGAAATCGGCGACGAGGCAGCGGTGAACGCCGCCTTCGACAAAGCCGCTCACGTTACCCGCATGGAAATCCGCAACAACCGGCTCGTGCCGAACCCGATGGAGCCGCGGGCAGCCCTGGCCGGCTATAACGAGGCGGAGGAGCATTATACGCTCTATACCACCTCGCAGAACCCGCATGTGGCCCGTCTGGTGCTGTCGGCCTTCTACAACATCGCGCCGGAACACAAGCTGCGGGTGATCGCGCCGGATGTCGGCGGCGGCTTCGGCTCGAAGATCTACATATATCCGGAAGAGATGGTGTGCCTTTGGGCATCCAAGCGGGTCGGCCGCCCGGTCAAGTGGGTTTCCGACCGGACGGAAGCGTTCCTTACCGATGCGCATGGCCGCGATCATCATTCGGAAGCCGAGCTTGCTCTGGACGCCGACAACAAGATTATCGGCCTTCGCGTGAAAACGATTGCCAATCTCGGCGCCTATATGTCGTTGTTCTCGTCGTCGGTGCCGACCTACCTCTATGCGACGCTTTTGTCGGGCCAGTACGACATTCCGGCAATCCACGCGAACGTGAAGACGGTCTATACCAACACAACGCCGGTGGATGCCTATCGCGGTGCCGGCCGTCCGGAAGCCACTTATCTTCTGGAACGGCTAATGGAGACCGCAGCGCGGGAAGTAGGGTTGTCTCCGGCGGACTTCCGCCGGAAAAACTTCATCCGGTCCTTCCCGCATCAGACACCTGTGATCATGTGTTATGACGCAGGCGATTATGATGCGACCCTGGATGCGGCGCTTGCCGCGGCCGATTACAACGGCTTTGCCGCCCGCAAGGCCGAGGCCGCCTCGCGTGGCAAGCTGCGCGGCATTGGGCTCTCCTGTTATATCGAGGCTTGCGGCATCGCGCCGTCGGCCGCGGTCGGTTCACTTGGAGCCGGTGTCGGGCTTTGGGAGTCTGCGGAAGTTCGCGTGAACCCTGTCGGTACGGTGGAAGTACTCACCGGTTCGCACAGCCATGGCCAGGGCCATGAAACCACTTTCGCACAGCTCATCTGCGAACGTTTCGGTCTCGACAGCGATGCCGTTTCCATCGTTCACGGCGACACGGACAAGGTCCAGTTCGGCATGGGCACCTACGGTTCACGGTCCGGGGCTGTTGGCATGTCGGCGATCGTCAAGGCGCTCGACAAGGTCGAGGCCAAGGCGAAGAAGATCGCAGCTCACCTGATGGAGGCCTCTGAAGGCGATATCCAGATCGAGGGAGGCGAGCTGAAGGTCGCAGGAACAGACAAGAAGTTGAGTTTCACCGAGGTGGCGCTTGCGGCCTACACGGCACACAACCTGCCAGAAGGCATGGAACCGGGATTGAAGGAAGGCGCATTCTACGATCCGACCAACTTCACATTCCCGGCCGGGACCTATGTCTGCGAGGTCGAGGTCGATCCGGAAACAGGAACCACGGAAATCGTCAACTTTGTAGCGGCTGACGATTTCGGCAACATCATCAACCCGATGATCGTGGAGGGACAGGTTCATGGCGGAATCACGCAGGGGATCGGTCAGGCTATGCTTGAAAACGCGTCCTATGACGAGACCGGCCAGCTTCTGACGGCTTCCTACATGGACTACACAATGCCTCGGGCGGACGATGTGCCTTCCTACAACCTGTCGACCCATGTAACGGCCTGCCCGGGCAACCCGCTCGGCATGAAGGGCTGCGGGGAGGCCGGTGCCATCGGGTCTCCGCCGGCTGTGATCAACGCCATCACGGATGCGATCGGCAACAACGCCCTGACCATGCCGGCTTCGCCGGAAAAAGTCTGGGCCCTGTGCCAGGCCGGCATGAAGCAGGCTGCAGAGTGACTGACCTTGGATGAGGGATCTTCGGGCGGGACTATCCCGCCCGCCATTGACAGACTGATTTTGGGGGAGACCCGACATGTATGAAACGACTTATCACCGCGCAGGATCCGTTGCCGAGGCGACAGATCTGCTCGCGAAATCCGACGACGGCAAGTTTCTGGGTGGGGGCCAGACATTGCTTCCGACCATGAAGCAACGGCTGGCAGCTCCCAGCGATCTTGTCGATGTCACCAGAATACCGGAGATGAACGGCATCAGCGCGGACGGCGACGGCATTTCCGTCGGTGCGGCGACAACCCACGCGGAAGTCGCAAACTCCGATCTGGTGAAGCAGAAACTGCCTGGTCTGGCTTCGCTTGCCGGCGGGATCGGTGACCCTGCGGTTCGTCACATGGGAACCATTGGTGGCTCGATTGCCAACAACGATCCGGCAGCCGATTATCCGGCGGCTCTGGTTGCCCTCGGGGCGACAGTCGTTACCAGCAAGCGGCAGCTTGCGGCGGAAGACTTCTTCACCGGACTGTTCGAAACGGCTCTGGACGAAGACGAGGTGGTCGTGTCGGTGAAGTTTCCGGCGGCGGCGGCCAGCGCCTATTCCAAATATCCGAACCCGGCGTCCCGCTATGCCATGGCAGGGGTATTTGTCGCCAAGGGTACTGACGGTTCGGTCAAGGTGGCCGTCACCGGTGCCGGTCAGGACGGTGTGTTCCGGATGAACGCCATGGAGTCGGCACTCGGTGCCAACTTCGGCCCGGACGCGGTCGCCGGCATTGCTCCGGACGCGGGTAATCTCCTTTCCGACCTTCACGGTTCAGCCGATTACCGTGCCAATCTTGTCACCGTTATGGCCAAGCGTGCCGTCGCTGCGGCAAGCTGAGCGCCAATCCTATTTTCGAAACCCGGCGGAAATCCTGCCGGGTTTCATTTTATTTTTTGTGTGTTTTGTTCATTCCTGTCGTCTTCCTCCCAGAACACCGGGTAATATGCAGGCCAGGTCCTGACCCGGGTTGAGAGATCCGGCTTTTTCCCGGGGCACCGTCAGGAACTGGAGAATGGTTGCCATCTGCGTATGGTGCCCGGCCGCTCTTGGCATGGTGTCGGTGATGCGGGCAACGACAGGAACGTTCAGTTGAATTTATGTAAGGCTCCGAGCTGCGAATGACCGGCACAAGGCAACGTAGTGCAAAGACCAGCGCGGACCGTGACAATCCGGTCGCGATGGCTTTCCGACCTGTCAGAAGCGCCTTTCTTGGAGTTGCTCTGGTCAGTTTTGTCATCAATATCCTGATGCTGACCGGACCTGTCTTCATGCTTCAGGTTTATGACAGGGTTCTGGCCAGCGGCTCCGTGCCGACACTGGTGGCGATCGGAACCCTGGCGATGGTGCTTTACGTTTTCTACGGGCTTCTTGAGGGCGTCCGCTCGCGCATCCTGGCCCGGCTTGGGCAACGTGTCGATGCCCGGTTGTCCGGCATTGTCTACCGGGTCTCCAACAGTTTGCCTGTCAAACTCGGACGAAGGGCCGCAGGCCTGCGGCCGGTTCAGGATCTCGACACAGTCCGTCAGTTTCTTTCGGGACCGGGGCCTGCCGCCATTTTCGACATTCCCTGGTTGCCGCTTTATCTGGGCATCGTATTTTTGTTCCACCCTATTCTCGGGTTCGTCGGTATTTTTGGTGCGATCGTCATCTGCATCCTGATCTGGCTGAACGAGATGATGTCCCGCCAGCCCGCGGAAGAAGCCGCCGGACATGCCGCCAGACGCGCCGCCGACGTGGAGGTCGGGCAACGCAATTCCGAAGTCGTGGCGGCTATGGGCATGCAATCCGCCCTGACGTCGAGATGGAACGGCCAGAACGCGGACTACCTGTCGACCCAGCGGCGAGCTGCTGACCGGACCGGTTTGTTCGGCACCGCGATCAAGACGATCCGCTTCGTGCTTCAGTCCGCCTTGTTGGGTGTTGGTGCCTGGCTTGCCATCAAGCAGGAGATCACGCCGGGCGTGATGATCGCGGCGTCGATCATGACGTCCCGCGCGCTCTCGCCGATAGAGCAGGCCGTTGCGCAATGGCGCGGCTTTGTCGCCAGCAGGCAGTCTCTGCGGCGGCTACGGGAAGTGTTGAAGGTGGAGCAGAGCGAAGCCAGCAAGATGGATCTGCCGGCACCGAAGGGCAAGATAACCGTAGAGCAGCTCTTTTGCGGTCCATTCGGAGAACCGACGCCTTTCGTGCAGAATGTTTCGCTCGAATTACAGTCCGGGGAGGGCCTTGGTGTCATCGGACCGTCCGGATCCGGCAAGTCCACCTTTGCCCGGGCGCTCGTTGGTGCCGTTGCTCCCCTGAAAGGCGTCGTGCGCTATGACGGTGCGGAGCTGGGCCAGTGGCCGAGCGCCAGGCGCGGGGAGTTCATCGGCTACCTGCCACAGGATCTGCAGCTCTTCGATGGTACCATTGCGGAAAACATTTCCAGATTTCAGGCGGATGCCTCATCGGAGATGATCATTGAGGCTGCCGGACTCGCAGATGTCCACAACCTGATCGTGGGGTTGCCGGATGGATACAACACGGTCATCGGGCGTTCGGGGCGTATGCTGTCGGCCGGTCAGCGCCAGCGCATCGCGCTGGCCAGAGCGCTATACGGCAATCCGTTTCTGGTGGTGCTCGATGAGCCAAATTCCAACCTTGACGCGGAAGGTGACGGAGCGTTGGCGAATGCGGTGCGGACCATGCGTGAAAGAGGTTCCATCGTCGTGGTTGTCGCCCATCGGCCGAGCGCGATTGCCACGGTCGACAAGATTCTCTGTCTGAAGGAAGGCAAGGTGGCCGGATTCGGTCCGAAGGAAGAAGTGCTCAAACAGGTGGTTCAGGCCGTGCAGCCTGTTCGCGCCGGCCTCAGGCCGGGAGGTTGATATGCCGGATTCCAGGCTCCAGAACCAACAGTCAAACGTAACGGAAGGCGCAGACGATCAGCTGCGCAGGACAGTGCGGAACCATCTGCTGTTTTCTCTTCTTCTGGTCGTCATCGTGGTCGGTGGCATCGGTGGCTGGATGGCCATGACCGAGATCTCCGGCGCTGTCGTTTCCTCCGGCACGGTGGTGGTCGAGGGCAACATCAAGCAGGTGCAGCACCGGGAAGGCGGCATCGTTCGCGTTATCAAGGTCAGGGAAGGGGATCTGGTAGAAGCCGGAGATCTCCTCATCAGCCTCGACGACACAGTAACCCGCGCAAATCTGTCCGTTATTACCAAGCAGCTTCGGGAACTGACAGCACAGGAACACCGGCTGGAAGCCGAACGGGACGACCTCCGGGAAATTTCCTGGCCAGAAGAACGACGCGGCAATCTCGGCGACATTGAGCGTAGCCAGCAAATGCTTCTCGAAGCCCGGTTGAATTCCAAGGAAGGGCGCAAGAATCAGCTTGAGGAGCAGATCCGCCAGTTCAACAAGCAAAGCGAGGGACTGGAAGCCCAGGTCGCTGCAAAGGAGTCCGAGATCGAATTGATCAAGGACGAATTGAGCGACCTGGACAAGTTGCTGACCAAGCAGCTTGTTTCAAAGAGCCGTGTGACCGCGCTGCGTCGCGAGAAGGCGCGCCTGGAGGGGCAATACGGCGACCTGATCGCACAGATCGCGCGGACCAAAGAAGCCATCAGTGAGCGGAGAATTCAGATCCTTCAGATCGAGGAGGCCTATAGAGCGGACGTTCTGGAACGGTTTCAGGAAGTCCGATCCCGCATCGCCCAATTGGAAGAACAGAAAATTGCGGCCGAGGACGAACTCACCCGGGTCGACATATTGGCTCCCCGCAACGGCTATGTGCACCAGCTTTCTACCCACACCATCGGCGGTGTGATCGCACCGGGTGAAACCGTCATGCACATCGTGCCGCGAGAGGATCAGCTTATTGTGGAAGCCAAGGTCCGGCCCGTAGATATCGACCAGATGGCACCGGGACAGGAGGCACGGGTGCGGTTTCCGAGTTTCGACCGCCGGACCACCCCGGAACTGAATGCAAGACTGCTGACCGTGTCCGCCGATCTGGATGAAGACGAGCGGACGGGAGCAAGTTTTTATATTGCCCGCCTTGTGATCGAGGACAAGGAACTCGAAAAACTAGGCAACCAGTCGCTCGTGCCGGGAATGCCGGTAGAAACATTCCTGAAGACCGGTGATCGCACGGTTCTCAGCTATCTGGTCAAACCTGTGGTCGACCAGATCGCGCATGCACTGCGCGAGCGGTAGAGCGGTTGCCGACTGCCGCAATCAAAGGATGATGACCGGAACTGTGGCGCCCGCCGCTTCAGCTGGTGCATGCGGCGGCCTGACAATCAGGGCGCCGGAAGTCGACAGCAGCCGCAGCATGGAACTATCCTGCCTCGAGAAGGGCGTTGCCACCAGCCTGCCGTCCGGGTCTTCCGCAAGGGTTGCCCTCACATAGTCCTGCCGGCGGTCGTTTTCCGGCAGGTCTGCGCCGAGAAGGGCAAGTTTGTTGTCCGCCGGTGTCGCGCTATTGCCGAGCATTTTCTGCAGAAGGGGTTTCAGGAACAAAAGGCCGCAAACCAAACTGGAAACGGGATTACCCGGAAGTCCGAGGACCTTGGTCTTTCCGAGCCGTCCGGCCATCAGCGGTTTGCCGGGGCGCATGGCGATGCGCCAGAACGCCAGATCCATGCCCTCCTGACCGAGCACGTCCTGCACCAGGTCGTGATCGCCGACGGAAGCGCCACCAAGTGTCACCAGGACATCCGCTTTTTGGGAGATCGCCCTGCGAACGTGATTGGCGAGGTCGACAGGGTCATCGCGCGAGATGCCGAGATCCAGCGGTTCACCACCGCAATCCTCCACAAGCGCCGCGATGCCGGCATGGTTGGAGGCGATGATCTGGTCGGGGCCCGGTTTCGTGCCCGGGCGCACGAGTTCGTCACCCGTTGCAAGAATGGCGACTTTCGGCTTTCGCCTGACCGGCAATTCGGCATGGTTCATGGCTGCGGCAAGCGCCAGATGCCGGTAGGCCAATTGAAGTGGCGGCGACAGCAAAACTTCGCCTTCTGCGAAGTCGAGCCCGGCAGGACGAACAAAGGCACCCTTGGCCGGATTGTCCAGCAAGGTGATATCGTCGCCAGTCTGCTCCGCGTTTTCCTGAATAAGGATCGTGTCGGCACCTTCGGGAACCGGAGCGCCGGTGAAGATGCGTACGGCCTGGCCCTTCGAAACCGTTCCGGTAAATCTGTGACCGGCGGGCGCTTCGCCGATGACCGTCAATTTGGCCCGCGCGTCAGCGATGTCTTCATGGCGGATCGCGTATCCGTCCATGGCAGAGGCGGCGAACGGCGGTTGCGTGCGCGTCGCACTGAGCGGCTCCGCCAGAAATCGGCCGTTTGCCTGTTCCAGCGGAACAAGCGCCGTTTCAAGCGGAGAAACATCAGAAAGCAATTTTTCGAGTGCCTCGGAAACCGGCATCAGGCTCATCAGGTGCCACCTTCGCTGCCATCTTCGGCCAGTGTCCAATGGCCCGATTTGCCGCCAGCCTTCTCCACCAGGCGGATATCTCCGATTACCATGCCGCGGTCGACGGCCTTTGCCATATCGTAGATGGTGAGGCACGTCAGGGAGCAGGCGGTGAGGGCCTCCATTTCGACACCTGTCTGGCCGCTGACCTTCGTCGTAGCGGTCACGATCAGGCCCGGCAAGGTTTCGTCCGCCTCGATGTCAACCGTCACCTTCGACAACATCAACGGATGGCAGAGCGGAATAAGTTCATGCGTCCGCTTGGCCGCCAGGATGCCGGCGATCCGGGCTGTGCCGATGACGTCACCCTTCTTGGCATTTCCGGACTGGATCAGCTCCAGCGTTTCCGGCCGCATGGTCACCGAACCTCTGGCAACGGCGATCCGGCTTGAAACGTCCTTGGAGGAGACGTCAACCATGTTGGCGGCGCCGCCTTCATCAAGATGGGTCAGTTTGGCATTACTTGCGGACATGGCGCGTCTAAACCGCTTCGGACAGGGAAGGGCGCGCCAGCAGCGTCCTTGTGGCCCCGGCCACGTCGTCCTGACGCATCAGGCTTTCGCCGATCAGAAATGTGGAAATTCCAACCTTGTACATGCGGCCGAGATCGGCCGGGGTGAACAGGCCGGACTCTCCGACGACAATACGGTCTGACGGCACCTGCGGCGCCAGTTCCTCGCTGGTTTCCAGTTTCGTCTCGAAGGTCTTGAGATTGCGGTTGTTGATACCGACAAGGCGGGAGGACAGTTTCAAAGCCCGTTCCAGTTCTTCCGAGTCGTGAACTTCCAGGA
>NZ_JBNKYW010000134.1:0-29926 GCF_050301095.1 Roseibium sp. | reverse complement strand
CAAGTCCTTCAAAACGAAGCTGGGGGCTATGCCGGCCGGGGACTGGACCATGGACACGAGACCGGCGGAATGCGCCACCCAGTAGACGAAGGTACGGGTTCGCCCTGAAACTCGCGAAGGGCTTTTTTTTGCCATTCCAGTGCCCGGTTCGTGAATTCGAATACGGTGCAGGCAAGTTCCAACCGGTGATTTAATGAACAGTTCTTCATCAAGGCGCAACCCGGTCATTCTTGCGGGAGCGGGGGGCGCGATTCTTCTTGCCGCGTTGCCCACGGCGGCCCAGTCACTTTCCGCCAATCCGTCGACCTTCGGCGCGATGACGTGCCAGCAGCTCTGGTACACCGAACAGGAGGTCCTGGCAGAGGGCCGCGTCTGCCTTCGGAGCGAGCGGGCGAAGCGGGCTTTCCGGCGCGCGCCGCGATGTATTTCCCCGGACGAGGATATTCTGCCGAAGAAGGCACGTGATTATCTGGCCCGTTTGCGTATGGTGGGCCGGGACAAGAACTGCCGTGAATTCTAAATGTTCGGGTAGTGGCGGAGGCGCTACGGGTCGCCTGACTTCAATAAAAAAGAGGTCTGTAGCTAACTCTGTGGACCGGTTCTGTTTTTCCGGTGGCGCTTTGGCATGGCAAAGGCTAGTTCTTGACGAAGAAACACGGCGCACGGATGCCGGTGAGGATCAACGCTAGGATGGGGGGGCGCTGATGAGCGAAGCAGCTGAGCTTGATGTAACTGCCTCTCCCGAACCCCAGATCCCGGTGCGTGACGAGGACGAGCGCCTCAATCCGGACTTCATCGCGGCCGTTGAGACCGCCATTCAGGCGAACGACCAGTACGCGCTGCGCGAGCTCGCCGCGGACCTGCACGAAGCCGACACCGGTGATCTTCTCGAGACGCTGGCTTCCGAGGACCGTGCGGCATTCATCCGGCTTCTCGGCGACGATTTCGACTATACGGCGCTGACGGAAATCGACGAAGCGGTGCGTCTGCAGCTGCTTGAAGACCTGCCGACCGAAGCCATCGCCGAGGGCCTGGGAGATCTGGACTCGGACGATGCCGTCTACATCCTGGAAGATCTGGATGAAGACGATCAGGCCGCCATTCTCGAGGAATTGCCCTATGCGGACAGGGCGCAGCTGCAGAAGGCGCTGGATTATCCGGAAGAAAGCGCCGGGCGGCGCATGCAAAGCGAATTCATCGCGGTTGCGCCTTTCTGGACGGTCGGACAAACCATTGACTACATGCGTGAAGCCCGGGACCTGCCGGACAGTTTCTATGAAATCTATGTCGTGGACCCGACGTTCAAGCTGCTCGGTTCGGTGCATCTCGACAAGATCCTGCGCACCAAGCGGGACGAGAAGGTCACCTCCATCATGGAGGAGACGCGTCAGGCGGTGCTTGCGACCGAAGACCAGGAAGAAGTCGCCCGCCGGTTCGAGCGCTATAATCTGGTGTCCTCCGCCGTGGTGGACGAAAACGAGCGTCTTGTCGGGGTCCTGACTGTCGACGACATCGTCGACGTGATCCAGGAAGAGGCCGAAGAGGACCTGCGTGCGCTTGCCGGGGTCGGTGATGAAGAGATTTCCGACAGCGTGATGACGATCGCGCGCTCGCGTCTCGCCTGGCTGGTGGTCAATCTCGGCACGGCGATTCTCGCCTCCGTCGTCATTGCCTTCTTCGAGGACACGATCGAGGCCATGGTTGCGCTGGCCGTGCTGATGCCGATCGTTGCGTCCATGGGCGGCAATGCGGGAACACAGACCATGACAGTGGCCGTGCGCGGTATCGCGACCCAGGAGCTGAGTGCACGAAATCTCCTGCGCGTCCTCAACCGCGAGATCCTGGTGAGCGCGCTCAACGGTGTCGCGCTTGCCGCCCTGATCGGCTTGACCGCCTGGCTGTGGTTTGCCAACGCCGGCCTCGGCGTGGTGATCGCCGGGGCCATTATCATCAATATGCTGTTTGCAGGCTTTTCTGGTCTTCTGATCCCGATTGCGCTCGACCGGCTGAATGTCGATCCCGCAATTGCCTCCAGCGTCTTTGTGACGACAGTAACTGACGTGGTCGGATTCTTCGCCTTTCTCGGGATTGCGGCTTTCTGGTTCGGCCTGCCGTTCTGATTTTCAGGAAACTGCCGCCGACCGGTGCTGAGATGAAGCCGGCCTCGCCGGCTTCATTCTTCATTCACCGCAAATGATCACCTTCTGCCGTGCACATGCCGCTGTTCGATGCGGGAATGCTGCGCGGTAAGCCTCGTCCGAATAAAGGGCAATCAGAGCATCAAGACCGGGATAGCTGCCGATCGCAATCAGGTCCCAGTCCTCGTTTTCACCAAGGAATGTGCCCTGGAACGGGCCTACATGGAGAAACGAGCCGCCGGCGCGCTGCATAGCCGGCATGCTGACGGAGGCATATTCGGCAAACGCTTCCTGACCGCTCTTTTCAGACACGCCTTCCCGGTAAATCGCTTCTTCGCGGAACTTGAAGAAGTTGACGAGGGTGAGCGGTTTGTCGCGCGGGCGGTCCAGGATGCCTTTCCACTGGTCTTGCGTGGGGCTGCTGCCGTCTTGGCCCGGTCCGTACCAATCGATGAATTGTGCAAGATGATTGTTGACGTTCATATGAGGTCTCCATAACTTTACATGTGTCAAATCGCAGGTAACTTTACACATGTCAAGTCAGCGTCGCCTACAGCGTACCCGAAATGAAATTCTGGACTGTGCCTGGACCCTTGTTTCGGAGAGGGGGGCGGAAGTGTCACTTGCGGAGATCGGAAAGGCGGCCGGAATCAGCCGGCAGTCGGTCTATGACCACTTCGGTTCACGCGGTGGATTGATCCTTGCGCTCGTGCGGAGGACAGACGATCGGCTCGACATCAAGGCGCGCCTCCATCAGGCGTTCGACGAGGCCGATCCCTTCGAGCGACTTCAACGGGTCATTGATGTCTGGCTGGGGTTTGTTCAGGAAATATATCCAGTTGCGACCGATCTGATCCGGCTTCGCAGCACCGACGAAGCTGCGTCGATGGCCTGGGAAGACCGTATGTCGGAACTTCGTGGCTGGCTGCACGAGCTGACCTTGTCGCTTGATACAGACGGCGCTTTGCAGGAAGCATGGACTGCCAAAACGGCCTCGGAATACCTTTGGGCCAGCTTTAGCGTGCAGACATGGGGGCTGCTGACGGCAGACTGTGGCTGGAGCCCGGATTACGCTTCCGAGACGCTCAAGCGGACAATCTGCCAAGCGTTGTTGGTCCGGGACAGCTTTGGAAAATGATAGCCGGGTAGATTGCAACAGGCGGGCTGTGCGACAGCATCAGCTCTCCAGTCCCGCCTGCCTTAGATTGTCACGCAGCTTCATGACCTTCTCTTGCAGATCCATGACTTCCTCCAACTGAAGCCCGGTCGCTGAGAAGATGCAGCCGGCAAAATGTTCGGTCTTCTTCTGCAGGGCGCGGCCCTTGCGGGTGAGTTTCAGGATCACCTGGCGCTCGTCCTTGGCATTGCGCGTGCGCGTCAGCAGCTCCATGGCTTCAAGGCGCTTCAACAGCGGCGTCAGTGTGTTGGTGTCGAGCTGCAGTTTCGAGGTGATGGCGCCGACGGGAACGTTGTTCGTATCCCACAGGACTGTCATGGCCAGGAACTGCGGGTAGGTGAGGCCTATTTCCTTCAAGAGCGTCTTGTAGACGCCATGCATGGCATGGTTGGCCGAGTAAAGCGCAAAGCAAAGATATTTGTCGAGCGGTTGGCGCTCTTCGGCTGCGGGCAAGGGGGCAGCCTCGCTGGCCGTTGCTTCAGCAGTCACTTCAGCCGGGAGGTCCGGCAGCACCGGCGTGCCGTCAGCTTTGGAAACGGGCGCTTCGGCAACTGGACCCTCCGCCGTTACAGGCGGCTTTTCCCTGCCTTTGCCCTGTTTCTTCTTGCCGGCCTTGGAGGCGGTTGCCTCGGCTTTGGCCGGTTTGTCTTTTTTCGGTTTCTTGGTCTCTTCGGGCGCGGAAAATCCGATCGCGTCGAGAAGAGACATCTGATTGGTCGTCTCGCTCATGGGGTCGTTATAAATCGTGCGCGATATGGTCGCAACCTGTTGATCTTGCTCCGGTGTGGGTATATGTGGGTAATTTATATCGTGAACGATATAATCGTTAGGGATATAAAAATGGGTTGGATATTCAATCAGGTACTAAGGAAGTGTTGATGGCTGTTGATGTGAAATATGAGGCTCGGGCACGTGCGACCGGCGGCCGTGAAGGGGCTGCGGAAACCTTGAGCGGTTCCTTCAGGGTGAAACTGGCTACTCCCAAAGAACTCGGCGGCGCGGGCGGGGAAGGCAATAACCCAGAAGAACTGTTTGCTGCCGGCTATGCCGCCTGCTTCGTCGGCGCGATGAAGTTCGTGGGCGGTCAGGAGAAGATCAAGGTTCCGGCCGATGCGGCCATCACGTCGACCGTCGGCATCGGACCCCGGCCGGAAGGCGGCTTTGGCCTGGCGGTTGCGCTGGATATTTCCCTGCCCGGTCTCGACAGGGATGTCGCTGAAGACCTTGTCGCCAAGGCACATCAGGTGTGCCCCTATTCCAATGCGACCCGGAACAACATCGAAGTGAAGCTGACCGTGTTGTGATGTCTTGCAGGCCCTGCCATTGAATGAGCCGGAGCCGGTCTGCGAAGCCGGCTCCGATAACAGCACGCAACAAAGCGCACAGGTTCCAATGCCCCTTGTTTCCGCCAGTCAAAATCTCTTTGTGATCGATCTTCACTACGTCGCTCCGATGGATAAGGTCGATGCCTTGCTGAAAGACCATCGGGACTTTCTTGAAAAACATTATTCCGCCGGCCACTTTCTGGCCTCCGGCCCCAAGATACCGCGCACGGGAGGTGTCATTCTGGCGGTGGCGGAGACCCGGGGGGCCGTCGAAGCGATCGTCCGACAAGACCCCTTTCATGCCGCCGGTCTTGCGGAATACACGGTGACGGAATTCGAACCGCGCATGAGCGCTTCCGGCTTGAAGGATTCCTGACCCGTCGGAGCAAGGGGCTGGTCATGTGGCTGCCGGACGAGAGCGGCCCTTGTGCCGGTTGGGCCGCGAGTTAAGATTGCTGCCGGTGTGACCTACGCCGGGAGATCGCAGTTCATGACCAGGCCGAAAATCGACGGCATTCTCGAAACCGCCGTCTATGTGAACGACATGGAGGCCGCGCACGCCTTTTATGCAGGCGTGCTCGGACTGCCGCGCATGGTCGCGGGCGAGCGTCTTTATGCTTATGATGCCGGTCCCGCTCAAGTGCTGCTTGTGTTTCATCGCGGCCACACGGGAGAGGACGTCGTAACGGCCGGGGGAACGGTGCCCGGACACGACACCACCGGCCGCAGCCACTTCGCTTTCCGTATCTCTCAGGACGCGCTTCAGCCCTGGCGTGATTATCTGGCTGAACAGGATGTGATCATTACCAGCGAGGTGGTCTGGCCGGCGGGTGGCACCAGTCTTTATTTCAACGATCCGGACGGAAATGTGCTGGAACTGGCGGCGGCTCCCCTCTGGCCGAATTTTTTATCGTGAATCTTAACGGGTTTGGCCCAGTCTGGGCCGCCTGTCGGGGCATTTCGGGTAGGGTGGAATGAATTTCTTGCAAGCCGCGTTGCGGACGCTGTTCTATGTTGTGGTCGGTGCAGTGATTTCGATTGTCGGAGCGGCGTTCTTTTTCATGAACTGGGAACCGGACAGGGGCGAATATCCCACCCGCGGCATCGATGTCTCTCACCACCAGGGCGACATCGACTGGAATGCGGTTGCCGGCGACGACGTGGCCTTCGTCTACATGAAGGCAAGCGAGGGTGTGGATTTCAAGGACGGTGCCTTTGTCCGCAACTGGTCGGGCGCCGGTTCGGCCGGGCTGGCACGCGGGGCTTATCACTATTTCAGCCTGTGCCAGACCGGGCGCAAGCAGGCCGAGAATTTCCTGAGTGTGCTGCCCGAAGACACTTCCATGCTGGCGCCGATGCTCGATCTGGAATTCGACGGCAATTGCGCCCGGCGCCCGTCCGTGGAGGAGGTGCTTCGGGAAATCAGCGATTTCACCGCGCTCGTGGAGCAGGCGCGCGGCAAACAGGTTATCTTCTATTCTCCCGAAGCCTTCTATCTTGCCTATCTGAAAGGACAGGGGTTGAACCGCCCGCTCTGGGCCCGCTCGATCTGGCATTCGCCTTCCTATGCACAGGGCTGGGTCGGCTGGCAGTATCACGACCGGGGTACGGTGAAAGGAATTTCGGGAAACGTGGACCTGAATGTCCTGCATGGTGAAACGAGTCTGGATGCTCTAAAATCATGATTATCTAACTATCTGTAAAATATCTTAAAAACACGATGTATTGACTTTAACGTAAAAAGCAGGAATCGTGCCCGTCAAGAAGGAGCGGGCATGCAGCGCTATTACACGATTACCCAGCTTACGCAGGAATTCGACATCACCACGCGGACCTTGCGGTTTTACGAGGCGCAAGGGCTTGTGACGCCGAACCGGCGTGGCCGCCAGAGGCTCTACACGCCCGGCGACCGTACGCGCATCAAACTCATTCTGCGGGGCAAGCGGCTCGGATTTTCTCTGAACGAGATCCGGGAAATGATCGAAATGTATGGCACCGCTCCGGGGGAATCCGGGCAGTTGCGCCTGCTGCTGGACAGGATCGCCGCCCGCCGGGAGGAACTGCTTGAAAAGCAGCGGGACATCGAATTGACCCTTCTGGAACTTGACGAAGTCGAGGCTGGTGCGCACGCACGCATGGCGGAAATCGGGGTTTCTGCCGCAAGGGAGGACGTGTGATGGATCTGTCTCCGAGGGATCCCGACTGGCAAGGCCGGGTCCGGGCCAGCTTTTCCGCCCAGAAGTTCATGACACTTCTCGGGGCCGAACTGGTTCACCTGTCGCCGGGCGCCGTCGATCTTGAGCTGGCCATGCGTCCGGAGCTGACCCAGCAGCATGGTTTCTTTCATGCCGGGGCCACATCCTCGATCGCAGACAGTGCTGCCGGCTACGCAGCCCTGTCGCTCTTCGCGCCGGACTACGGTGTCCTGACCAGCGAATACAAGATCAACCTGCTCAATCCCGCCAGGCAGCCGGTGCTTCTGGCAAGAGGGCGCGTGGTGAAGCCGGGCCGGACGCTGACGATCGCCAAGGCCGATGTCTATGGCCTGGACGACGGCGAACAGGTGCATGTGGCGACCGGACTTTTCACCCTCATGAGTGTTTCCGGCGTAAGGGACTGATATCAGAATGAAAGAAATAACCGTCAGGGCGTTGCAGCGGTCCGACAGACCGGCGTGGGCCGGTCTGTGGCAAGCCTATCTTGCGTTCTACGAACAGGACTTGCCGCCAGAGGTAACGGAGACGCTGTTCGAGCGGCTGCTTTCTGAAGACGGCCACAGCGGGTTTGTCGCCGAGCAGGACGGTCTGCTTGTCGGTTTTGTTCATTACCTCTTTCATGACAGCACATGGTCGACGCCGTCGACCTGCTACCTGGAAGATCTATATGTCAGTGCGGATCTGCGCGGCGGCGGTGCCGGCCGAAAGCTGATCGAAGCCGTCTATGCGGCGGCCGACGCCAATCCGAAGGCGAGCGGCAAGGTCTACTGGCATACCCACGATCACAACGCTCGCGCCCGGCAGCTTTACGACCGGATCGGCGTCCTGAGTGACTTTGTACGTTATGACCGCCCCTGAACTTGAGGGCTCTCGGAGGAACAACCTATGATCCGCAATGACTTTCCGGGTTTCAATTTCGATCTCGGCGAAACCGCCGACATGCTGCGCGACACGGTGCGCTCGTACAGCCAGGACCGCATTGCGCCTCTGGCTGAAAAGATCGATCGCGAGGACTGGTTCCCGCGCGAGATCTGGCCGGAAATGGGTGAACTGGGTCTGCACGGCATCACGGTGGAAGAAGAATGGGGAGGCTCCGGCCTCGGCTATCTGGAACACTGCATCGCCATGGAGGAAGTCAGCCGGGCGTCCGCATCCATCGGGCTCAGCTATGGAGCGCATTCGAACCTGTGCGTCAACCAGCTGCGGCGCTGGGGCAATGACGGCCAGAAGAAGCGCTATCTGGAAAAGCTGGTGACGGGCGAGCATCTCGGGGCGCTGGCCATGTCCGAGCCGGGGGCCGGGTCCGATGTCGTCTCCATGAAGCTTCGGGCCGACAAGAAGGGCGACCGCTATGTCCTCAACGGCTCCAAGATGTGGATCACCAACGGCCCGTCCGCCGATACGATGATCATCTATGCCAAGACCGATGCGAATGCCGGGCCCAAGGGCATTACGGCTTTCCTGGTCGAGAAGGACTTCCCGGGCTTTTCCGTCGCCCAGAAGCTCGACAAGCTCGGCATGCGCGGTTCGGAGACCGGTGAACTGGTGTTCCAGGACTGCGAGGTTCCGGAGGAAAACGTGCTCGGTGAAGTCGGCAAGGGGGTCAACGTGCTGATGTCCGGCCTCGACTACGAGCGTGCCGTGCTGGCGGCGGGCGCCGTCGGCATCATGCAGGCGGCAATGGACGTGGTGATCCCTTATGTTCACGAGCGCGAGCAGTTCGGCCAGCCGATCGGCACCTTCCAGCTGGTCCAGGGCAAGGTCGCGGACATGTATGTTTCCATGAACGCCACCAAGTCCTACGTCTATGCGGTCGCCAAGGCGTGCGACCGGGGCGAAACCACGCGGGAAGACGCCGCCGGTGCTATCCTTTATGCTGCGGAAAACGCCACCAAGATCGCGCTTGATGCCATCCAGCTTCTCGGCGGCAATGGTTACATCAACGAGTATCCGACCGGCCGTCTTCTGCGCGACGCCAAGCTCTACGAGATCGGTGCCGGTACGTCCGAGATCCGCCGGATGCTGATCGGCCGGGAAATCTTCAACAAGACGGCCTGACCGGACCCGGCGAGAACAGTATGAAACTGCCGCCCCTGCCGCTGGTGCCTCAAGCGACACCTTCGGCAGGGACAGAGTTTCAGGTCCTCATGGAGGGTCAGACACGCAAGCTGATCCACCACAGTGGATCAGGTTTCAGTCCCTTCAGGAAGCACCCCGCCGACCGAATCCGCCTTTGGCTCCGCCGGAACGCGGGGCATTGGGCGCAGTGGGTCGGCGCGTTGTGCCGGAGGGATTTCCGGGCGCCGAATAGGCACTGCCTCCGTCTCTCGCCGGGGAGACGCGGATTTTTTCCGGAGCCGTGTTCGTCGGTAGAAAATTCCGGAGCAATCCGCACACGGCAAGATAAAGAAGCGCGAAGCGCCAGAGGAAAGACCAGCAATAGGAAAGTCTGCCGGGGACCCAGCGGGGAAGGTAGATCCTGTCGGGCGCACTCGGTAGGTAGATCAGCTTTGTCGCCTCCTTTTCGCGAAGCGATTTCACCAGATAAGGCGGTACTCGCATCGTCGCCTCCCTGTATTCTCCGTCAACACCCTTGAAGGCAAAGAGGGCGGCGTAGGCCTTTTGACCGTCCTTGCTGTTCTCCGCATCCTCCCAGACTTTCAAAGCGGACGCGTTGACCTCTTCGCCGAAGAAGACCGGGGGAATGGATTGTGGAGCCTTGATGAAACCGGAAATCAGCGAGGGCGCTGTCATAAACAGGAAAACGGCATAGACGGCCGTGGTTCCCCAGAACGCGGAGGCGCTCTCAGGCGGGCCGACTTCCTGCTCGGGCAGGCCGTTGACAAGCCTGCGAACCATCCGGCGGATGCCATATCCGAATAGAAGCAGGCCGGGAAACACCAGCCACATCCACAGCACCGGCGGCAGCAGGAAAAGAGCCGGATCGTCAAATGCCGCTTCGAATGCGCTTGCGAGTTCCAGCAGGAACTCCTGTTGCGTATCGATTTCGGGATGCATGAGGGCAAGGAGTTCATAGGACGCGCGGAAATTGGCAACCGCGTAGAGAATGATTACCAGCCCGCTGCAGGTAACCACCCCGTTCAAGAACTGACTGATCAAAAATCGGATAAGCCGCTCCAAGTCGACCTCCTGAAACAGAATTCAAAATACAAACAGGACCCCGGATTAATCGATAACTCTGAAGAGTGTGTAACTGCCTTGCACCTTTTTGGTGTGCTGCGTGTCAATCGGGCAGGGTAAGGCAGGGACAACAGGCGCCCGGGTTTTCGTCAGACCACTACTGCGCAACGTGGAGCCTTCGGCGTTTCAGTTCCATGCCGGCTGTGCCAGGCGGATCGGTTTTTTGCTTCTGGTCATCAGAGTCGGGGGCGTTACCCGAATTGACAGCATACCAACCGGTTGGTATGTTGTGGTTATCTTTTGCGGTATTGATTTTTGATGAGACCGGCAGACACCTGCGTCTGGTGGAAACCAGCAGGGTGTTGCCATCTTTGGTATGCGGGCAGGCGTCGCCGGTTTCGGTCATGAGGAGGGAAAACCATGAGTGATTTCGAAATTCGCAAGGACGGCCTGACCCTTGAAATCATGAGGACTATTGCCGCACCCCGCCAGGTCGTCTGGCGGTGCTGGACGGATCCGGAGCTTTTGAAGAAGTGGTTTTGCCCAAAACCCTGGTCCGTAGCTGAAGCGGACCTTGACCTTCGCCCCGGGGGGCGGATGAACACTGTCATGGCGGGGCCGAACGGCGAGCGTATTGAGAATGCCGGAGTTTTTCTGGAAATCGTGGACGGGGAGCGTCTGACGTTTACCGATGGCTATGAAGAGAATTTCGTTCCCAAGGCGATTTCCTTCATGACCGGATATGTCGAATTGTCCGACTCCGCTGATGGCTGCACGCGGTTGGTGTGGGGCGCACGGCACACTTCGGAAGTGACGCGCGATCAGCATTTGGAAATGGGCTTCGAGGAAGGGTGGAAAGCGGCCTCGGCCCAGCTTGGCGATCTGGCCGCGGCGATTGCAGCCGAAACTCCCGATGCCGGATTGCTACCTGACTTCAGCGCGAAGGTCCGGACTTGCCTGTTTTTCAGCGAGAAAGGCGAGGAAGCGGCTGTGTTTTACGTGTCGCTCCTGCCGGACAGCAAGTTGGAACGGATGGTTCGACCCGATCCGAACGGGCCGGTTCTGGTGGCCGAATTTACGCTTGCGGGTACGCCTTACATGATCCTGAACGGCAATCCTCAAGAGCAACCGAGCCATATGTCCTCCATTTCGGTCTTGACGGAAGATCAGGCGGAAACCGACCGGCTTTGGCAGGCACTGCTGGCGGATGGCGGTGAAGAACTCCAATGCGGATGGATCAGGGACCGCTTCGGTGTCTATTGGCAGATTGTCCCCGAGGCACTGCCGCGTCTGATGCATGGTGACGACCCGGAACGGGCGAGACGGGTTACGGCGGCTCTCATGCACATGAAGAAGATCGATATCGCGGGTCTCGAGGCAGCCGCGTAACACGCGTATTTCCGAAACAGAGCGTGGGGGGAGGCAAGTAGGGGTCGAATGGAGCAATTAGGATTGTAGGGGTTTCCATGAACCGCGTATCCTTTTTTCAAATCCCGACTGGAGGCCCGCTCCATGCCCGCTGCTGAGATTTCGATACAGACGCTGACACCTGAGCGTTGGTGCGATCTGGTGGACCTCTTCGGGCCGGAGCGGGGAGCTAACTCGGGCTGCTGGTGCATGTGGCCGTTTCTGCGGGGAAAGGACTGGAAAGCCCTGACCCGGGAGGAACGGCGCGACGCCTTCAGGAACAAGGCAATGAACGGTCCGGCTCCAGGGCTGCTTGCCTACCGGGGCGGGCAGGCGGTTGGCTGGGTCGCTCTGGGACCGCGAGAGAACTATGCCCGCTTTCAGCTCAGCAAGGTGACCCGACCGCTGGAAACCGACAGCCGCGAGTTGATCCGCTCCACTTTTGCGGTCACCTGCTTTTATGTTCGAAGCGGTCATAGAAAAGCAGGCCTTATGCCCTTGCTTTTGGCCGCTGCCGTCGATCATGCCGGGCAGCAGGGCGCCAAGGTTGTGGATGCCTGTCCGATCGACGCGGATAAACCCTCGCAATGGGGGGAGGGTTTTGTAGGCTTTACGCCGGTCTTCCGGCGCGGCGGATTTGAAGAAATCGCGCGCCGGAGCCCACGCCGGCCCCTGATGCGCCGGTATCTCTAGCCAAGATGATGAGAGGCGGAATGTCCGGCGAAACAGACCTGAAAACCCTGATCTCCCAGATGCGGCCGATGCTGGATCCCGAACCCTATGTCTTCTGCACCTTCGCCTCCAAAGGTTTGCAGGACCTGGCGGACTACCAGCCGATCGGGCTGTTCGCGGAAACGGAAGGGCTGACAGCCATCTTGCCGGTGGAGCGCGCGCGTGAACTCGGTCTGGCGGAAGCCGAGTGGTTCCGCCGGATCACCCTGACGGTTCATTCCTCGCTTGAAGCCGTGGGGCTGACTGCGGCGATTTCGACGGCACTGGCGGCAAAGGGTATCTCGGCAAATGTGGTCGCCGCCTATTTTCATGACCATGTCTTCGTGCCCGAAGAGCGGGCCGAGGACGCGTTGACGGCGTTGAGAGATCTTGCGAACGGCAAGTGACAGTCCACGAGCGCCTGGCGGTGAGGTGAGGCTCGCAGGGCGATAGGAACCATGTACCGCCGTTCCAGCCACCTGAAGACCCGGGGGATGCAGAAAACAATCATAAAGCGGAGCACGGCGGCCGTTATGAAGCCCTCGTAGGCCAGGTAATAACGCCGCGAAGCAGTTCCGTCGTTTCGGCGGATGTGTTCAAGGTGGAGGCGATCGGGTCAATGACGAGCGGGACATGAGGGAGGATGGTGCCATGGGGCAGGTCTTCACGACGCCGTGGCTGTAGCGCATTTCAAGTGCCCACAAGGCAACGTCCGACACGCCGGTCAGGAGAAGATAGATGACAAAGGCGGCCGCCATGAGAGTGAATAGCTCATCCATTGAGCGTCCGGCCGTGAAGGCGTTGTAGCCCAGATCCTGAAGGCCGAGACCGATCCCGGTGCCATTGTCCCCAACTGCACAAGTCAGTTGTAGGAGAAGCCGGGCAGAGCGTACCGCACGTCCCGGCAAGGGCGTCCGAACGCCCGCATCTGGTAGCAATAGCCTGGAAAACACTTGATTGCTCTTGTAATCATCGCAAGGGCTTCCCACTCCTAAGCTCATCTCGCACCGACCAACCAGGGGTTCGATCATGCAACGGGTGAAGCGCCGTCTCGCGGCAGTCATGTGCGCGGACGTGGCACACTATTCCAAGCTCATGGAGCGGGATGAAGACGGCACCCTGGACCGGTTGAAATCCTATCGCGAGGTCATGGCTTCCTTGACCGAGCGGCACAACGGCCGGATCGTCAACACCTGGGGCGATGCGGTTATCATCGAATTCTCTTCCGTGATCGAAGCGGTGCAATGCGCGGTCGACATCCAGAACGAATTGTCCGTGCGCAACGCGGCTGTCGATGACGCGAACCGGATGGACTTTCGCGTCGGGATCAATCTCGGCGACATCATGGTCGAGGGAGACGATATCTACGGGGATGGCGTCAATGTTGCAGCCCGACTACAGGAGCTTGCCCCCAAGGGCGGCATCATGCTGTCCCAGTCCGTTTACGATCAGGTAAAGACCAAGCTGGCATTGGGCTTCGATCCGCAGGGAGCGCGCCATGTCAAGAATGTCACCGATCCGGTCGAGACCTATCTGATCCGCCTCGGTGGCCGGAATGCGCCGCCGGAAACGGCCGATGGCGATGAACCCTTGCAAATGGAAGTACCAGTTCAGCTTTCTCCGGTCGACAAGCCGGAGTGGGGAAAGGATACGGAAAAGGTCGCCAATGGTTTCGAGCAGGCCAGGCGCTGGTTAAGGTCGCAGCCGAAGCGCATTCGCGGCAGCGTGGCGATGATCGGCTTTTTCCTGCTGCTCAACCTTCTGACAACTGGTTTCGGGAATTTGTGGTTTGTCTGGCCTTCCTTGCCGTTTTTATTCATCGTGGCCTGGCATCTCATCGTCGGCCGGCGGGAAAAGAAACTCGAAGGCCGGGTAATGCCCGAGGTCCTGAACAAGGACACATCCGACTGATTTTCCGCTTTTCCTGACAGCCTGACCGGCGTACGCCGGACATGCGGGCAGGCCTGACAGGCCTCATTTGGAGAGTTTTTGTTTCCGACCGTTGGAATAAGTCAGGGGGAATACCGCAAAGCAGGGGGCGTATTGCCATTCTGATAACTCTTTTCACGCTATTCAGCGTCTCATGATTTGCGAGCGCCCGTCACTTCGCTTACACATTGAATCAATGCAGGGGCAACGGCCTTGCCGGTCTGCCCGTTGACAATGCCGGTTCCGGCCGGCCCAACAGCAAAGGGAGCTTAATCCTGCGCATGAAAAATTACGCGACCACGGTGCCTGCTCGTCTCGACGACGAAGACGAAGACAAGACCAAGAGCCAGCCGTCGATCCAGGTCGACAAGCATCTGTTCGAAGCGCGCACGGTTCTGATCACCGGCCCGGTGACACAGGAAATGGCGCGCGACGTCTGTGCCCGTCTTCTGGCTCTGGCGCAGGTTTCCAACGACCCGATCACAGTCATCGTGTCGTCGCCCGGCGGCCACGTTGAGTCCGGCGACATGATTCACGACACCATCCGGTTCATTGCACCGGAAGTCCGGATTCTCGGCATGGGCTGGGTCGCCAGTGCCGGAGCCCTGATCTATGTATCGGTTCCGAAGGACAAGCGGTTCTGCACGCCCAACACGCGCTTCCTGCTGCACCAACCGTCCGGCGGTGCCGGTGGCATGGCCACGGATATCGAGATCCAGGCCAAGGAAATCATCAAGATGCGCGACCGCCTGAACAAGATCTTTGCCGATGCAACCGGGCAACCGATCGAGCGGATCGAAAAGGACACCGACCGCGACTACTGGATGGGCCCGGACGAAGGCATCGAATACGGCCTTGTCGGAAAAGTCGTTACCAGCGTCGACCAACTGGGCTGACAGGTTCCTGCCGAATGACAAAAACGCCGGAGACTTGCTTCTCCGGCGTTTTTTTGGCCCGGGCGCTGTTGTTTCGATCAGGCGCTCAGTACTTCCGGTTCGACGGAATAGACAAGGACAGGTGTAACCGGTTTCGGATCGAGTACATGAGGCCGCAGGCGCTCCATAAGCTGCCGCAGGTCGTTTTCTGTCTCCGGCGTGTTTGTGTCCCGGGAGAAAATAGTAACCAGGTGATCGACAAACCGTTCATAAACG
Source organism: Roseibium sp. (assembly GCF_050301095.1). Taxonomy (GTDB): domain Bacteria; phylum Pseudomonadota; class Alphaproteobacteria; order Rhizobiales; family Stappiaceae; genus Roseibium. The sequence goes on along the minus strand of NZ_JBNKYW010000134.1, from coordinate 14,731 downwards.
TCCGAACAGCTGCACAGCGGCGAGAGAAGCTCCGGGATTGGTTTTCCATCATAGAAAGGGGCGCCGCCGAACAGGAAAACGAGAAATTCGGTCAGGTCCTCTGATCGCTCGAATTCGTGGCGAAACCGGTTCGCATCGAAACAGGGATCAGTTTCCAGGCGGGCCTGAAGACGTGGCATTGCTGCAAGAATGGCCTTGCGTCCACCGAGTGTCATGTAGAGTGTCATCTCGTTTCCTTCACTCCTGTCTAACGAATCCGTTTCGTCAAACTGCCGCAGCCGAGCTGTCCAGCCTGTGACATTGGTCACGAATATTGCCTTTGCAAAAAATAACAAGGGTATTTTGTCGGAGTACGAACGGACTGAAAAGCCTTGGTGCGCTTTTCCTGGCCGCGTGGGCAACATGTCTTCAATTTGTGTCAGGCGGATTGCAGTTTTGTTACAGGCCTGTGTTGTTGGCCCGCAGGTCATGCGAAGTGCTTTTCCGGGCCGGTCGTGACATTGATTTGCAGGGGGGCTGCGGGTGCAGGCATGCGCCGACCAACCGGAGCGGAGGTGACATTCGTCTGTCGACGACAGTCTTCGCTGTCTTCAGTAGCCTGCTTCGGAGAGAGGAATATTGTCTACACTGTTCACCAGACGTGCGCGGCCCTGATCCTTCGCTGCATAAAGGTTTCTGACAGCCGACAAGGACTTCAGATTTAAAAAACTTGTCTCTCCTGGCATGCACAAGGGAAACGCTTCCGGTCCGGGACCGGCCCGAAACTCGCGGGCGGGCAGAAAGACGTATCGTCGCCGAATAGGCGACATGTGATCTTTCGCCAGTCCGAGGTGAAGGGAGCCCGTCCGAAGGTGCCGGCGAACCGGACAGCGCCAATGGTGCTTGCGCGGCCAGTCTCGCCGTCTTGTGCAACGTGCCTTGACGGTAAACCGGAACACCCCGTCAGACGGAATCCCCTCAATTTCGTCCGGTCTTAGATCCGCCCATGTTTCCGTAACTGATACGCGGGTCCGAATTCATATGGATCGAAAGTCATGTTCTTCTATTTGGCCAAGGTCGGTTATTTCCTGATTGAACCGTCCAATTTCCTGATCATGCTGACATTGTTCGGGCTGCTGCTCGTGGCGGCGGGACGGCGTCGCAGGCCCGGGCTGCTCATGGTGTGGACGGGGGTCGTGATGCTGGCTGTCTGCGGATTTTCTCCAGCCGCAAACTGGCTGATCCTGCCACTTGAGGAACGGTTTTCGCGTCCGGTGGAACTGGAAGGATATGACGGGATAATCGTGCTGGGTGGGGCGGTCGACACTATCGTTACAGGTGGGCGCGGAGACACGGCACTGACGAATTCGGGCGAACGCATCACGATTGTCGCCAGGCTTGCCGACAAGCTTCCCCTGGCGAAGATTGTCCATACTGGCGGGCAGGGCGTCATCGTGTCGTCCCAGGCCACGGAAGCGGAAGGTGCGGCGCGTCTGTTTGAAGACTTCGGCATTGAGCCGGAAAGAGTAATGCTGGAGGATGTCTCGAAAAATACCTGGGAAAACGCGGTTCTTACCAGAAAACTGGTCAAGCCCCGACCCGGACAGAAATGGCTTCTCGTCACCTCCGCCTACCACATGCCCCGCGCCATGGGTGTGTTCGAAAAGGCTGGCTGGACTGGAATGACGGCCTATCCGGTCGATTACAGGACCCGTGGCCGCGCAGACAGGATGCTTGGCTTTGCCGGGGCGTCAAAGGGTCTTCGCCGTTTCGATGTAGCCTTCCGGGAATGGTTGGGGCTTGCAGTCTACTGGCTCACGGGACGGAGCGCGGCATTCTTTCCCGGGCCGTGATCGTGAAAAAAGACTTTGCTCCAGGGACGGATTACGCAATTACCCTCTTTTACAGGCGGTTGCATTGCACCATATATTCGCTGTCTCAGGATTTTGAAAAGGACGTGGGCAGATGGTCCTCGAAGCGCCAATTGTCGCGGCAGATGTGGTTCAATGGCTTTACAGCGATGCCTCCAGACTGAAGGACACGCTGGAAATTATCAGCGAAATGGCGCTTAGACTGCGTGCCGGCAATGTGCCGGTCGACCGGGCGACGACGGGCATCTGGGTGGTGCATCCCAATGTGCGCGCCGAGGCATCGGTCTGGGCCAGCGACGGCACGAAGGAACTCCGGCTCTACACGGCGGAAAACAGCTCGGAAAAGATCTATGCCGAAAGCCCGATCAAACGCGTCCACGACACTCTGAAATCTGTCCGTATCGAAATCGGCAAGGCTCCCGAAAAGGCGGACGAATTTCCGATTACCGTCGATCTGCGGGAAGAGGGTTACACCGACTATCTGGCAATGCCGATGCCTTTTTCTGACGGATCGGTGAAGGTGGTCTCCTTTGCCACCAAGGCTCCATCAGGGTTCACCGGAGCTCACGTCAGCGTTTTCGAATCCCTGGTTCGCCCGCTTGCACTTGTGTGTGAGCTGAAAACGCTCCGCAGGACCGCCGAGACCGTTCTTGAAACCTACGTCGGCCCGCGCGCCGGTCCCAAGGTGCTCGACGGGACAACGCGGCGCGGCGAGGGCGAGTGGATCAAGGCGATCGTGAGCTTTGCGGACATCCGCGGTTTCACACGGCTGTCAAATACCGTGCCGGCGGACAAGATCGTGGAGTTCCTGAACAAGTATTTCGGCGCGATGACCGCAGCGGTCGAAGCCCATGGCGGCGAGGTGCTCAAATTCATCGGTGACGAGGTCATGGCGATCTTTCCCTACGAGACCGATGAAGAAGCCCGGAACGCGGCTGTCCAGGCACTGCTCGCGGCCCGCGAAACGCTGGAACGGATCGAAGAAATCAATTATTGCAATCGTTGCCAGGTCACTCCGGACCTGAGTGTCGGGATCGCCCTTCATGCCGGCGACGTGTTTTATGGCAATGTCGGCAGCGAAACGCGCCTCGATTTCACGGTCGTCGGCCCCGTGGTGAACCTTGCTGCCCGGATCGCGGAACTGGCAAAGGATCTTGAACGCCAACTCCTGGTCTCGGATGCCCTCGCGGAGATCATGGGGTGCCGCTCAGGCCTGTTCGGCCACTATCTGGTGAAAGGGTTCGACGAGCCCGTGGCTGTGTACTCACCGGATTTGTCGGAAGGTTCCAAGTTGGGATACTGCCCGGACAACACGGCAAGGCGGGCCTTGGAAGCGAACTGACGCCGCAGGAGCACCAGAAGCACCGCCAGCGTCGTTGCTGCAAAGACCAATGGCCCTGCAAACCAGCCCAGGAAACCGATGGCAAAGAACAAGGCGCGCTGGCCGCGGTTGAAATGGCGGCCGGCAAGGACGTTGAGTTCGCCAGCTTGTGCGGCCATCGTCCGGATGGCCTCCGGTGTTGCGCTGCCCTTGTCCGGGACCGCCCCCATCACGATGCTCGCATAGTTGAAAAGCCGGTAGGCCCAGCCGAATTTGAAGAAGCTGTAGGCAAAGATCGACATCAGGCCGAGCACCTTGATTTCCCACAAGGCCCGGCTGTCGGCGACCGGGATGGACAGGTCCCCGGCAACCTGCAGGATCCGTTCCGTCGCATCCAGAAGCGCGAAACCGCCACCAATGGCCAGAAGGGCGGTCGAAGCGAAGAAGGCGGTGCCCTGCTGCAGGCCGGACATGACGGCCGTGTCCATGATCCGGACGTCGCGCCCGCACATGGTCATCATCCAGCCCCGGCGGTAGTCATCCATGGCATTCGACAGCGTTTTCTTGCGCAACGGGCTGATGTCTATCAGAACATTGAAACCGAACCAGGCAATCAGAAACCAGGCCGCAGCCGCCAGATCCAATGGCGAGAGAACATGCATCGCAACCCCTTTCGTCGGTTCGCGGACCGGCAAACGTCCGGTCTGGACCGACGGAATGTCCTGACACCGGCCGGCCTCAAACTGCTGGAACAACAAAACGACTGCGAAAAACGGAGGTTGCTCCCGCTGCCGAATCCGCCCATTGGAGTTGTAGCAAAGTTTTCAGGGGCGGCCTAAAAGCCACTCTGCCTGTGTATAAGTTTCTGAAAATATGAAAAGAATTGAGCATTGCAAATAAGGTGTAGCAGGTGCTCCATTTTTGCGCTTGCGAAATGGTAAGGGATCGTTTACCTCGACGCCTCAATGGCGCCACATTTGAGTTCAGTCGGATCGGCGCCGAACAAACCAAATAGGGTATTCATGGACGAAAACGTGCAGAAATCTTGTTGGAGCGTCACTCTCTGGACTGTCGCTGCAGTTGGCCTCGCATTGACGATGGTGCTTCTGTTCAACGACGTGGAAAACGCACAACAGGCCGTCGCCGTGGCTCAATAAGCCGACGGGACGTTTTCAGATCAGGGGCGCAGCCGGGGGCTGCGCCTTTTTCGTTTGAAGGTCATCTCTGAGGGATCAGCCGCCGCCGGGTGCAGTCGAGCCAACCGAAAGTTGCTGCCTGCCGGAGGGACCGAATGTCTGCCGGAATTCCATCTGCCTGACGATCGTCCTGCCCCGCGGGTGGCTGATGAGAAAACCGGTCAGCGCATTGGGGCCGAGGGGCAAAAGAACCAACCGCACTCTTCCGAGCCCGGGCCATGCCAGGTCCGCCCCCCAAACGGGAATATCTTCCTGTTCCTTGCCGTCCAGAAATGCCTGAATATCAATATCGTGCAGCAGGGCGGTCCCGTGGGCATCCCACTGCAGGGCCGCCAATCCGTCCTCAAGGGGATAGAGCTGGAAGGCCGATCCGTTGATCCTGACCATCAAGCTTCCCTCCGGTGTGTTTGACAGGACGGCCTCGCCGACGCTTCGGTCCGTGGCAATTGGATGCCGCTTGCCGTCCTGCTGAATGAAACCCGCCGAATTGACCACACTGAACTTGCCGGACGGGGGCGTGCCGGTAGCAAAAGCCGGGCCGGCAAGTAGGAGGAAGGCAAGGAGCAGCGCGAAGGCCCTGGGCATGTCGTGTCACCACATTCTGTAATGCCGCAAGGGTGGGCCTGAATACTTTAGAAAGTGTTTGCCGAGAGCTGGAAGTCGACGGATTTCTTGCAGAAATATCAATGACATTGCTTATTTTGACAGGGCGACGACCAGATCCTCGATGGTGGACTGTTCCGGTTGCCACCCGGTCGTGCGCACGGTGTGGCTGGTGTCGACGACCTGGGACAAGGCATAACCGGCGGCCCAGTCTGTATCCACATCGGTATCTTCCGGTGCGGACACCGTTTTGATGTCCAGCGGCAACCCGTGGCGGGCGGATATGTGGGACGCCAGGTGCCCGACCTTGATGCCCGGAATACAGCTCGCAATCAGGGACATGCGAAACCGTGTGCGGCTGAGAGCCAGCAGGTAAAGGTTTGCCAGGTCGTTCACTTCCACCAGTGGCCAGACCGTTTCGGCGGAGGCGCGCGTTTCGAAGGGAACACCTTGCTTCAGGGCCCTGGTCATTTCGGCAATCGGGCCGGACGTCCGGCTGCAGGCGAGTGCGGGATGCACCACCACCAGATTGAGGTCGGTTCCGTTGGAAAGAGTCCGGATGGTTTCCGCCATGTAGCGGAAGGCGGGCAAGGGGGAAAAGGGCGTCTTTTCGGTGATGGCGTTGCCTTCGGAGGAGGAGGGAAACAGCCAGATCCCTCCGGTATAGACCAGCTTCAGGGGTTGTTTCCTGTGTTTGGCCGCCTGTTTCAGCGCGAGCATGCTGTGCCGGTCGACACGTCCCATATCCTTGGAAAAGGTTGCACCGATGTGGATGGCTGCTTCGCAGGCGGCCGCCCTGCCGACCCAGCTTTCCGGGTTGCGCAAATCGCCCGGATAGGCGCTGGCGCCCAGTTCGCGCAATTTCTGCGCAGCAGTGTCGGATCGGGCCAGGCCGATGACACTGGCACCATTTTCCGCAAGTCTCTTCACCACCGCCGAACCGATATCGCCGGTGCCACCCGTTACAAATACATCCATGGTCAGAGAGAACCCTTTTCGGGAGACCGCTGCAAGAAATACATTGCTGTGTTCGGGCACAATCCACCGCTGCGTCCCGGGGGACAACTTGACCTTCGCTGTGGTCCTGCTAGTTCAAGGCCATGGCTTTGAATCTTGTCAAATTGTGTGTCGGGGCCGACAGCGCGGAGTCCCTCCAGGCCTGGATCGACTACCGGGTCGAGCAAGCCCGGTTGTCCGGCATGCCTGCGGAAACGACCCATACAACACGCATGGTTCCGACCCGCAGGGAAGAGCTGCTGGACGGTGGTTCGCTCTATTGGGTGATCAAGGGAAAGATCCAGGCGCGGCAGCATCTCATCGATATCCGCCCCTTCACGGACGACGACGGCGTCAAGCGCTGTCATCTGGTCATGGAGCCACGCCTGATCCTGACGCGATTCCAACCCAAGCGCCCGTTTCAGGGGTGGCGGTATCTGAAGGCGTCGGATGTGCCGGCCGATCTCGGGTCCAAAGACGGGGGCGAGGCCATGCCGGATTCGATGCGTCAGGAGTTGACCGAACTCTGCCTGCTTTAGGAAACCTTCCGGTTGCCGGGCTGAAGCGCCTTTTTCAAATGAATCAGCAACGGATCAAGATCGGGCCACTCATCTTCCAGCTGCGGGTTCTTCTTCTTCCGGGTCATGCTCAGATGTGCATAGCCGTGTACCAGAGACCAGACGAGGATTTCGATTTCCCGTCCGCTTGACCCTTCCGGCACCAGTGGCGCGCAGACCTCGCTCAGGATATCGTAGGCCCTGTTCGACCACATGCAGATGTCATTGTCGTCTTCGTTGAAGGTCTGCCCGGAAAAGATGAAGAGGAACAGGTCGGGCTGTTCGGATGCATAGTCGAGATAGCCGTGGCAGATGGCCGTCAGCCGGTCGAGAGGTTGCGGTCCGGCCTTGTCGAGCCGCTTCAGCATGGCTTCACAAAAAAGCATGAAGCCACGCGCCGCGATGGCTGTCGACAACCCCATCAGGTTCTTGAAGTGATAGCCGGGGGCTGCGTGTGAAACGCCGGCCATGGCTGCGCATTCCCTCAAGGAAAGACCGTCCGGTCCACGCATGCGCAACAGGTCCACGCCAGCATCGACCAGCGCGGTTCTGAGCGAACCGTCCCGCTTGCGTGGTGCATGAGAAGCTTTCGTCATAAGCAAGTCATCGACCACATACTTGACAATGTCAAGTTCGTACGTATCTTGACAGTGTCAAGTTAACGGAAGAGGCGTCGACATGCTCGATATAACCCGTGTAGTGGGAAAGCTGACATTTGGAATGGCTGCTTTTCTGTCCGTTCTGGTCGCCCTGGTTTCCTACAGGTTCGTGCCGGTGGGCGTTTCGGAGGCGATGGACTTTGTCGCGCACAACCTGGAGAACAATGCACTTGCTCTCTACGGACATATTGCGGTCGCGCCGGTTGCCCTGGCGCTGATGCCGTTTCAGTTCATGTCAGGTCTCAGAACGCGCCGTCCCGGATTGCATCGATGGATGGGAAGAGGGTATGTCGCCGCCATTCTGGTATCAGGCGTCGCCGGGTTCGTATTGGCATTCCATACAACGGCAGGCCCAGTCGCGACAGCCGGGTTTGCGATCCTTGCGGTCATCTGGCTCGGAACAACAGCCTGTGCGTTTTTATTTGCGCTGAAACGGCAGATTGACCGGCACCGCAGATGGATGCTCCGTTCGGCCGCCTTGACCTTCGCTGCGGTATCCCTGCGGCTTTATCTGGGCATCGCAATGGCTTTCGGCGCGGATTATGACCTGACCTATGTCATCGTTGCCTGGGTAAGCTGGGTGCCGAACGCACTGCTTGTGGAAGCCTATCTGCTTGGACGCCGGCGGAGCAGGGCGGCAACACTGCTGCCGGCCGGGTGAAACCTGATGGCTGGCCGCATACGATAGTTCCGCCGAACTTGCCAATCCGTGTCATGGTGCCCAAGTTGGCGGAAGGTGAGTTGCTGAAGGATAGGCAGGTATGGCGAAAACCCGGGACAGTGAGAAGGACGCACTTGTCCGCAAGGATGCCAGGGTTCCATCCGCGGAGGCCGACATTGCCGCTTTTCTGGAAAAAGCGAAGACCATGGAAGCCGGAGCGGAAACCGGCGGGCGGCTGATCTTCGCGCTGGATGCGACCATGAGCCGTCAGCCCACCTGGGATCAGGCCTGTCAGATCCAGGCGGAAATGTTTCAGGAAGCCGACAAGGTCGGAGGATTGCGGATCAAGCTGGTCTATTTCCGCGGATTGGGCGAATGCCGGGCGTCCCGCTGGTTCGAGAGCGGAGAGGCGCTGGCCGGCGCCATGAGCCGGATTGCCTGTCAGGGTGGACGGACCCAGATCCGCAAGGTGTTTGCCGCGGCGCTTGCGGCAGCGGCGAAGGAAAAGATCGCCGCGCTTGTTTATGTCGGCGACTGTATGGAAGAGGACGTGGACCTTTTGTGCGACAGGGCAGGTCAGCTCGGTCTGCTGGGCGTTCCAATGTTCCTTTTCCAGGAGGGAAGGGACCCTGTCGCCGAACAGGCCTTCCGGGAAATGGCCCGTCTGACCAAGGGAGCTTACTGTCCCTTTGATGCCGGTTCAGCCCGGCAGCTTGCCGAATTGCTGAAAGCCGTCGCCGTTTTCGCAAGCGGCGGCCGTCCGGCCCTGCAGGCTTTGGAAAAACAGGGCGGAAAGGGGGCCAGGCTCTTGCTGGAACAGATGCACTCCGGGAAACGGTAGGCCGGTGGCCGCAAGTTGGTTGAGGGGCGCCGAAACCGGGATTGTAACGGCCGGAATTTCCGTATTAGTAGGATATGGAAAGTCGATTCTCCCGCCGGAACTGGCACTGTTTTCTCCTGCATGGCCTGTTCTATTCCCTGAAGCGGCGGCTTGCTCCTCCCAAGGTTTTCCTGCCGTTTATCTGCGTGGCAGCAGGCGCGCCGGTCTTTCTGGCCGCGATGATCGTGCCGGTCTTCAACATCGCGCAGAGATCGTCAGAGCTTTTGTCGGCTCCTCTCGTGTCCAATGCGGACCAACGGCGGACGTTTGTTATTTTCGGCATTACCGGGATTGCCATGGGGCTCCTCCTCGCAATCGTGGCCATCGACGTCAGCGTGCCTGTGCTGACGGTTGTCTGCCTTGGAATATCGGCGGTTCTGATCGGCATCGGACGCGGCGTCGGAGGTCTTGCACACGCCGCGCTTCTGCCGAGCCTGTTTGACAGGCCGCACAGAACGCATCTGTTAAATATTCTGGGTGTCCTGAGTGCTTGTGCTGCGATTGCGGTCGCCTTTGCCGCCTATCATCTGTTTCAGGGACACGATCCGCTGGACAGTCACCTCGCGCTTGCCTGGCTGGCCCTGGCAATGGCCTTTCCCGCGGCGCTTCTGCTGGTATTCGTCGTGGAACCGGACAAGCCGCGGGCCGCGCGGGAAGACACACCGGAACCGCGCGCACACGGCTCCGAAAAGATGCTGGTCAAATTTGCCTACTGTTGGCGGTATGACTGGTTTCGCCGGTTTCTGACTGCACGTATTCTGCTGCTCTCGGTTACGCATGTCATGCCTTTCTACGCCATTCATGCGGCAAGCCTGCACAAGGATCAGACGGGGTCTTATGCGGCATTTGTCGTCGCCATGAGCGCGGGAGCGGTCCTCAGCGGACCTGTCCTTTATGCCCTGACCTCCAGATCGGTAAGTCTCAACCTTGCCGTTTCGGCCCTGGCGGGGATGGTCGCCGCCGTGCTGGCGCTTGCCGTGGACATGATGATGCCGGAGCCCCGGTTCTATTACTATGTGCCGGTACTGGTTTTGAACGCGCTCGGTGCGCAGGTCGCCATGGTTGCGCTGGCAGTTTATCTGGGAGAGCGGGCGGAAGACGGGAACCGGGAGTATTTCATTGCCACCAGCCGTTTTTCGGGCGGCGTCGTGGGCGTAGCCGTTGCGGCCGCGTTAGGGGTGATGGCGCAGATCCACAACGAGGCGATCCCGATCGCTGTGATCCTGGGGTTCAATCTCCTGGCGCTGGTCTATGTGTTGTGGTGCCTGCCGGGAGGCGCGGAGCAGTCGTAGTTGCCGTTGCGGGAGCGGACACGCTTGTTTTTTGCATCGGCTGGTCGCGGTCGAGATCGAGTTTGAATTAGCGTTGCCCCTGTCTACATTACAGTCAGGCCCTGGCGTGTGCCTTGCAATGGCGGCGCCGATACGCAACCTGCGGAATGTTGAACCAGGATACCTCCGGCGAATGATCTATTTTCTGATCGGCTTGATTCTTATGACGGCCGTCATTGTCCTCGGCAGAAGTTTTGTACAGGCCAATCCTGCGGTTCTGGCGCAGAATCTGCGCACATATGGAGGCGTGTTTCTGGTCCTGCTGGCCGTAGTTTTTGGACTGACGGGCCGTATGGTACTTGCCATTCCGGCGCTCGGTTTCGGTCTTTCACTGCTTGGTGTTGCAGGTTACCGAAGCCTGGCGGGAGGCTATAACCCTTCCAAGGCGAGTGGTCAGAGGTCCAGGGTCCGCACGGCCATGATTGAAATGGAACTGGATCACGACAGTGGAGTCATGACCGGTACGGTGCTTGCCGGCGGCTTTCAGGGCCGCGCGCTGGACGACATGGGCGAGGGCGAACTGGAAGCTTTCTGGAGAGAAACTGCCCAGGACGCCCAAAGCCAGAAATTAATCGAAGCTTATCTCGACCGCCGGCTTGCCGGCTGGCGTGAACACTTCCAGGCGGATGGAACACAGCGGCAGGGAAGCGCGGCGAGCACGGGCCCCATGACAGATGAGGAGGCCTACGAGATCCTGGGGCTTTCTCCCGATGCCGGGGACACGGAAATTAGAGCCGCGCACCGCCGGCTTATGATGCGGGTTCACCCCGACCAGGGGGGATCCGGTTTCCTCGCGGCGAAAATCAACGAGGCTAAAGACACGCTTCTCAGAAGACATTGACGGCATCCGTTACGCGGTTACTGATAGATGGCGAAGCAGGCGTATTTTGCCCTTTTGAGCGATTTGCAGGCCTTCCAGGCTGCAGATTTGGTTTCAAAGCCGACAAACCGCGCCCGATAAAGCGTCTGTCCGCCGGATTCGACAGGTTCGGTGTAGGGCGCACGGCCACGAAGGGCGGCACCGGTTTTGGACTTGGCGGCCTTCAGCATTGAAATGGCCTGATTTTCCGTCTCGGCGGCAGCGATCTGGACCTGCCAGCCCGGCTCGACGTCGGGCGTGTCGCTTGTGGCCACCGTCACAGTGTCCTCTTCGGTTTCTTCTACAGGGTTCTCGGCTCCTTCGATGGCCTTGGCGCTGATGGTCTCTACCGGTTTGGCGCCAACCCTGATCGTTTCCACTTTCACGGCACGGACTGCCGGGGCAGATGCCGAGGCCAGAGCGACAGGGGCAGATGTGTTCGCACCGGTCTCGCCGTTCAGTTCACGGGCCTGCTGCCGGGCGGCCTGCAACAGGGCTACGTTCGGAACCGAATTCGTCGTTACCGAGATGTCCGGGCTTTCCGGCGGGATCGGCGGCAGGGCAGTGGCAACGGCAAATGTGCTGTCAAAGCGCTGCTTGATCGCCCGTGGCGGCACAGGCACGTCGGTGCCAAAGCCCGGAACGGGGGCCGGAACGGGCGTCGGAACCTCGGCAGCCTTCGCCGGTTCGGCAAACGCCAGCACCATGGGTGCATCGGTCTTCGGTGCAGGATCGCCACCCGGCTTCGCATTCGGAAGGGGCGGGTTCTTCAATGCGGCTGCAACAAAAGTCGGTGCGGACTTGTTTTGCGCGATAAGCGGCGCGGCTTTCTTGCCGCGGCTGGCCTTCGGCAGGTAACTGTTGATGAGCTTGGTCATCTGAGCGTTGCGCGAGGCGCCGGTTCTGCCGCCGATGACAACAGCAACGATTTGTCTGCCGTCACGTTTGACGGAGGTTACCAGATTGAAGCCGGAAGCCCGGATATACCCGGTCTTGATGCCGTCGACACCCTTCACCCGGCCAAGCAGCTTGTTGTGATTGCCGTAGGCGCGACCCTTGTACTTGTAGAGACGGGTTTTGAAGTAACCGTAGTACTGCGGGAACCGCTCCTGGATCGCGATGCCAAGGGTCGCCATGTCGCGTGCCGTCGTGCGCTGCTGATTGTTTGGCAGACCATGCGGGTTGCGGAAGGTCGTCCGTTTCATGCCGATCTGGCGCGCCGTACGGGTCATGCGCTCGGCGAATTTGGCTTCCGAGCCGGCAATGTTTTCCGCCACTGTTGTGGCAACATCGTTCGCGGATTTGGTGACAAGCGCCAGGATGGCATCCTTGACCTTGATTGTCTGCCCCGGCTTCAGGCCCAGCTTCGAAGGCGGACGGCCAGATGCATACCGGGAAACCGTCAGGTGGCTGTCCAGCGACAGCCGGCCGGCCTCGAGTTCCTCGAAGACCACATAAAGGGTCATTATCTTGGTGAGGGACGCCGGATAACGGTATGAATCGGCGGCAGAAGCGTAAAGCGTCTTGCCCGTCTTGGCGTCGACGACGATACCGGAATATTTGGGGCCGGCCATTGCTGTCGCCGGCGCACCCAGAACCAATGCGCCCAGAACCAATACGCCTGGGGCAAGGGTTCTGCACATCCGGGTGAGCGCGCGTGCATTGCGAAGAAAACGCATACCTAACACAATTACTATCCCATTCAGGGTTATGCGGTTTGTTCCGAAGCTGCTCGAACCAGATCAGATCCCCCAATTGAATCGGCCCGGCTGCTCCATCGTTCTATGGGTTATTTGATGGAATCACGGTTACGAATGTGTAAATAGTCGACATAAAAAACACTTAAAAAAATAGATTTTCGTTTGAGTTAATCTTTGGTTAACGTGAAATAAAGGGCTTATGGCAGTTTTTGAATTGGTAAATATTAAAGATTTAAAGTGTATAGGAAGTTTTTGTTGGTTAATTATTTGTTTATTTGTAGGAAAATTAAATTATTGGATAACTTATTTTGCGGGTATTTGCTTTTTCTCTTGCCTCTCTCGTGCGCTAGTCCCAGCCTGTTGGTTGATTGAATATGCTCAGGGGCGGCCCCGTTTCGTTCGCGTTGTCAGGTGCGGGAATTCTCGCGCAATGGTTGTTTTTGCGATGCAAAATCGCCTTGACATTAATTGTGCGGTGCATTATAAAACTTCCCATAGGTAACGCGACGAGCGTGCCGGGCAGTCACACGGGGGCTCGAACAGGGCTCCACAAGCCGGTTCGCCGGATGAGGGCAGTTAGATGATGAACAACTTTGAAGAATTCCAGAAGCTGGGCAAGGACAACATGGACATGGCCATGGAATCCTTCGGGTCCTTCAGCAAGGGTTTCCAGGCGCTGGCCGCCGAAGTAGCCGACTACCAGAAGAAGTCCTTTGAAGAGGGCACTGCAGCAATCGAGAAAGTGGTTGCTTCCAAGTCTCTGGACAAGGCGTTCGAAGCTCAGGCCGACTACGTCAAGACCGCGTACGAAGGTTTTGTCGGTGAAATGACCAAGATCGGAGAAATCGTCACGGATATCTCCAAGGATGCCTACAAGCCGTACGAAAGCGTTCTCGGCAAGCTGGCCAAATAAGATTTTTTACAGATTGCCGGATACCGGCATCTGAATGAAACCCGGCTCGGTGAGCCGGGTTTTTTCGTATATGCACAGATTTGCCGGAGCTGCACAGGGCTTCGGCGGGCTTTCGCCGGCCTTCACGATTTGCCTTGGCAACCCACCTTTTAATCGCCATCGGAAGACCTACATTCATTTTTAACGGCAGCGCATTTTTTTCAAATGCGCTGTTTAGCCGAATGTTGATGAAATCGACCATTGCGTGAGCGCGTCTTGCGCGGCAGGATTATCACCTAAGAATGTGGGGCGGCGGCGCGATGTGTCGTGGATTTGGAGTCCCGGTCGGGGCCGTTGTGAATGGCTGGGCCGGGGACGGGAATTTGGAATGGCCGGAATAATAGAGGCAAAAGAAACGGCGATGTCAGCGGGCAATGATCATGACAATGACGGTGGCGACGCCGGAACGGTTGTTGTCACCCGAACCAAAACGGTAACCAAGCGGCCCAATCTGTATCGTGTGCTGCTTTTGAACGACGACTACACGCCCATGGAGTTCGTCATTCACGTTGTGGAGAACTTCTTCCAGAAGAACCGGGAAGAGGCGACCCGTATTATGCTGCATGTTCACCATCATGGCGTTGGCGAGTGCGGAATCTATTCCTACGAGGTTGCGGAAACCAAAGTGACCCAGGTTATGGACTTCGCCCGCAAGCATCAGCATCCCTTGCAATGCGTCATGGAAAAAAAGTGAGGACAAACGCACGTGCCTTCCTTCTCACGCAGTCTTGAAAAAGCCCTCCATCAGGCTCTGGCCTTCGCCAACGAACGCCAGCAGGAATATGCGACGCTCGAGCACCTCCTTCTGGCCCTGCTCGACGATCAGGACGCGGCCGCCGTCATGCGGGCCTGCAATGTGGATCTGGAGACGATCCGCCGGAACCTCCTGGAATATATCGAGACCGAGCTGGATAACCTGGTCACCGACAGCGACGAGGACTCCAAGCCGACCGCCGGCTTCCAGCGCGTGATCCAGCGGGCGGTGATCCACGTGCAGTCGTCCGGCCGGGAAGAGGTGACGGGCGCCAACGTGCTCGTGGCGATCTTTGCCGAACGCGAGAGCCATGCCGCCTATTTCTTGCAGGACCAGGATATGACCCGCTATGACGCTGTCAATTTCATTGCCCACGGAGTGGCCAAGGACCCGGCCTTTGGGGAATCGCGCC